>NZ_JBEXXQ010000024.1:104576-149511 GCF_040630525.1 Streptomyces sp. NPDC005799 | reverse complement strand
GGGACGTCGGTGGAGTAGAAGGCGGGCTCGAAGAACTTGTACTCCAGCAGCATCCGCTGGTCCTCGCCGAGCCGCTGGTAGACCTCGGCCAGACCGTCCGCGAGGCGGTCCTGGCGGGCGCGGAGGTCGTCCTGGCCGGGGTAGTTGGTGCCGTCGGCGAACCACAGTTTGAGGTCGTGGGAGCCGGTGGCGTCCATGATGTCGACGCATTCCAGCAGGTGGTCGACCGCCTTGCGGCGCACGGCCGCATCGGGGTGGCAGATGCTGCCGAGCTTGTAGTCGTCGTCCTGGAAGGTGTTGGAGTTGATCGCCCCCAGCCTCAGGCCGTGGTCCTCGGCGTACTTCGCCAGAGCACCGTAGTCGTCGACCTTGTCCCACGGAATGTGCAGGGCGACCGTCGGCGCGACACCGGTGTGCGCGTGCACCTGCGCGGCGTCGGCCAGCTTCTCCTGCGGTGTACGGGGAACTCCCTGCTGGGCGAACACCTTGAACCGGGTCCCCGAGTTCCCGTACGCCCACGACGGTGTCTCGACTGCCTGGGTCTTGAGCGCGGACTTCACCGCGGCGAGCTCGGTCACTTCAGGGCTCCTGTGACGTCGGGTCGGAAGGCTTCAGTATGAATCGATTCAGGAGGGGAAGCTTAGGCCGGTTGTGCAGGGTGTCAAGCGTTCGCGCACACCCTGTTGCCCGTGGCCTGACCGTGACCTTTGGCTCTCGAAGGACTCTCGAAATTTTTTCGGGGCTCACCCATTGACGTGACAAGCTCGCCGCGCCTAACGTCCCGGCAACCAAGTTGAAACCTTTCACGACGCCGTGAGGACCTCCCGAGGGTCCCCTGGAGCATCGTCGAGGAGCCCCTCATGACCCACCCGTCCGACGCGGGTCCGGCCCCGGTGCTGGCGCTCGAGGACATCTCGAAGTCCTTCGGCGCCGTGCGTGCCCTGCGGGACGTGTCCCTGGAACTGTTCCCCGGCGAGGTGCACGCCCTCGCCGGTGAGAACGGTGCGGGCAAGTCCACCCTGATCAAGACCCTCGCCGGGGTGCACCGGCCGGACGCAGGCCGGGTACTGCTCGACGGTGAGCCCGTCGTCTTCCACGGCCCCGGTGACGCCCGCGACGCCGGCATCGCCGTGATCTACCAGGAGCCCACGCTCTTTCCCGACCTTTCGATCGCCGAGAACATCTTCATGGGCCGCCAGCCCCGGCGCGCCCTCGGCCGGATCGACCACAAGGCCACGCACGCGGCGACCCTGGCGCTGATGCAGCGCCTCGGGGTCGAACTCGACCCCGACCGCCCGGCGCGCGGCCTGTCCATCGCCGACCAGCAGATCGTCGAGATCGCCAAGGCACTCTCCTTCGACGCCCGCGTCCTGATCATGGACGAACCGACGGCCGCCCTCACCGGAAGCGAGGTCGCCCGGCTCTTCGGTGTCGTGCGCACCCTGCGTGAACAGGGCGCCGCTGTGCTGTTCATCTCGCACCGGCTGGAGGAGATCTTCGAGATCTGCCAGCGGGTCACCACCCTGCGCGACGGCGCCTGGATCTCCAGCGAGCCGATCGAGGGCATGACGGAGGACGACCTGGTGCGCCGCATGGTCGGCCGCGACCTCGACGAGCTCTACCCCAAGCAGGACGTCAAGCCCGGTCAAGTCGCCCTCAGCGTACGGCGGTTGACCCGGGAGGGCGTCTTCACCGACGTCTCCTTCGAGGTGCGCCACGGAGAGATCGTCGGTCTCGCCGGACTCGTCGGCGCCGGTCGCACCGAGGTGGCGCGCGCCGTCTTCGGCATCGACCGCTGGGACGCCGGCGAGGTCGAGGTCGAGGGGCGCAAGCTCACCAACGGCGCCCCCTCCACCGCGATGGCCGCGGGCCTCGCCCTCGTCCCCGAGGACCGGCGGGCCCAGGGCCTGGTGATGGACATGTCCATCGAGCGCAACATCGGCCTCACCGGCCTCCGTACGACCGTCAGGGCCGGCCTCATGGACCGGGGCGCCGAGCGCAGCCGTTCCCTCGACTGGGCGGTCAAGCTCCAGGTGAAGTACGCCCGGATCGCCGACACCGTCAACACCCTGTCCGGCGGCAACCAGCAGAAGGTCGTCCTCGCCAAGTGGCTCGCCACCGGGCCGAAGGTGCTGATCGTCGACGAGCCCACCCGAGGCATCGACGTCGGCACCAAGGCCGAGGTGCACCGGCTGCTCAGCGAGCTGGCCGCCGACGGCGTGGCCGTCCTGATGATCTCCTCCGACCTGCCCGAGATCCTCGGCATGGCCGACCGCGTGCTCGTGATGCACGAGGGCCGCCTCGCCGCCGAGATCCCACGCGCCGAAGCCACCGAGGAAACCGTGATGGCCGCAGCCACCGGGAGGGCCGCCGCATGACGGTGACCACTCCCAGCGAAACCCCCGTCGCCGACGTGCCCAGGTCCAGCGGCACCCGGCTCGTCGACCGCGTGTTCAAGATGCGCGAACTCGCCATCCTGGTCGTCTTCCTGGTGATGATCGTCATCACCCAGATCGGCAACAGCGACTTCCTGTCCGAACAGGGCATCAAGGACCTGCTGCTGAACGCGACCATCCTGGTCCTGGTCGCCACCGGCCAGTCCCTGGTGGTGATCACGAGGAACGTCGACCTGTCCGTCGGCTCCACCCTCGGCATCGCAGCCTTCGCCGCCGGCGACTACCTCCACGGAGGCGGGAACGCGGTCGTCGCCGTCGTCCTGGCGGTGCTGCTGGGCATCGGCTTCGGCCTGCTCAACGGTCTGCTCGTCAGCCTCGGCCAGGTCCCGGCCCTCGTCGTCACCCTGGGCACGCTCTACATCATCCGTGGCATCGACTCCATATGGGTCGGCTCCCGCCAGATCACGGCGGCCGACCTGCCGGGCGGCTTCGTGGACTTCGGCTCCGGCGGCATCTCCGCGGTGCCGTGGCTGGCGCTGATCGCGCTGGCGGTGCTGGTGGCGACGGCGTACTACCTCAAGCGCTTCGGCAGCGGACGGGAGCTGTACGCGCTCGGCTCCAACCCGGAGGCCGCGCGGCTGGCCGGCATCCCGGTCCGCAAGCGGATCCTCGCCGCGTACACCTTCTGCGGCGCACTCGCCGGCCTCGCGGGCGCCATGTACCTGGCCCGCTTCGGCAACGTCGACTCCGGGACCGGAACCGGTTACGAACTCACCGTCGTCAGCGCGGTCGTGGTCGGCGGTGTCGTCTTCACCGGCGGCTCCGGCAGCGTGTACGGCGCCGCGCTTGGTGCCCTGCTGCTGACCTCCATCAACAGCGTGCTGCCCGCCCTCGGTGTCAGCTCGGTGTGGGTGCTCGCCATCAACGGCATCCTGCTCATCCTCGCCATCTCGGTCGACCGGATCGTCGCGCTGCGCGTGGCCTCCGCGCTGAAGAAGTCGGCCGCGAAGAAGACGGCCCTGCAGAAGGGGAACGCCCGCCATGCCTGACTCGCTCACGCGCGCGGTCCGCTGGGACACGGTCGTCGGCGCCCTCCTGGTCGTGCTGTTGCTGCTGTCGTTCGGCACGGTGGACGGCTTCGGCAACGCCCTGAACCTCTCCTTCCTCATCGGCAACACCCTGCCGATCGCCCTGGTCGCCCTGCCCATGACGATGCTGGTCGTCTCCGGTGAGATCGACATGTCCGTCGCCTCCACGGCCGGTCTGTCCGGCGCGGTGATGGGCAAGCTGTGGAACGAGGGCATGGCGATCGAGACGATCATCCCGCTGTGCCTGCTGCTGGGCCTGGTCTGCGGGCTGGTCAACGGCCTGCTGGTGACCCGGCTCGGACTGCCCTCCCTCGCCGTCACCATCGGCACCCTCGCCGCCTACCGGGGCATCGCACAGATCGTGCTCGGCTCCGACGCGGTGACCGACTTCCCCTCCCAGTACCTGAACTTCGCGGCCGGACGGCTCGGGAACACGTTCCTCCCGCAGGCCTTCCTGCCCTTCCTCGTACTGCTCGTCATCGCCGTGGTCGTCCTGCACGCCACGCCGTTCGGGCGGTCGCTGTTCGCCATCGGCGCGAGTGAGGAGGCGGCGCGGTTCGCCGGGATCCGGGTCAAGCGCCACAAGCTCATCCTGTTCATGGCGACGGGACTGATGGCGTCCCTGACCGGGATCTTCTGGGCGCTGCACTACGCCAGTGCGCGGTACGACAACGCCACGGGTCTTGAACTGTCCGTCGTCGCCGCCGTGTTGCTCGGCGGCATCGACTTCGACGGGGGCAAGGGGACGCTGGGCGGTGCGATCGCCGGTGTCTTCCTGCTCGGGGCGTTGCAGAACGTGATGAGCCTGCTCAATGTCTCGGCACAGTCGCAGATCGTCGTCACGGGTGTGCTGCTCGTGATCTCCGTGCTCGGTCCCAGGGTCGCTCGGCAGGTCGCTGTCGCACGAGCGGCACGTTCCGCTGGTTAGACCGGTTTTCAGCTGCGGGTCCGTCGTGGCTGGTCGCGCCCCGCGGCGGAGCCGCACATCGACTCCGCCCCGCGCCCCTTCAGGGCGCGTCGTACTCACCCTTCGTCAAAAGGAATCCGCCATGCGTAAGTCATCCCTCCGTCGTGCCTGCGCGGCGCTCGCCGCCGGAACCTCCCTCGCCCTGGCCCTCACCGCCTGTGGTGGTACCACCAAGAACAACTCCAAGAGTGACGACAAGGCGGCCACCTCCACCGCCAAGGCCGACCCGAACGCCGCGCTGAAGAAGGGGCTGACCGTCGGGTTCCTGCCCAAGCAGGTCAACAACCCCTACTTCACCTCCGCCGACAAGGGCGGCGAGAAGGCGCTGACCGAACTCGGCAGCAAGTACAAGGAGGTCGGCCCCTCCAGCGCCACCGACACCTCCGGGCAGGTCTCCTACGTCAACACGCTCACCCAGCAGCAGGTGAACGCGATGGCAGTGTCCGCGCAGGACCCGGGCGCCCTGTGCACCGCGCTGAAGCAGGCCATGAGCAACGGCATCAAGGTCGTCACCTACGACTCCGACACCAAGCCGGACTGCCGCAACGCCTTCGTCTCGCAGGCCTCCGCCGAGGACCTCGGCCGTACCGAGGTGCAGCTGCTGGCCCAGCAGATCGGTTACAAGGGCGAGATCGCGATCCTGTCGGCCGCGCAGACCGCGACCAACCAGAACGTGTGGATCGACTTCATGAAGAAGGAGCTGGCGGACCCCAAGTACAAGAACATCAAGCTGGTCAAGATCGCCTACGGCAACGACGACGCCCAGCAGTCCTTCCAGCAGACCCAGGGCCTGCTGCAGCAGTACCCGAACCTGAAGGGGATCATCTCCCCGACCACCGTCGGCATCAAGGCCGCCGCCCAGTACCTGTCCGGCTCCAAGTACAAGGGCAAGGTCAAGCTCACCGGCCTCGGCACCCCCAACGACATGCGCAACTACGTCAAGAACGGCACCGTCGAGGGCTTCGAGCTGTGGGACCCGGCGAAGCTCGGCGACCTCGCCGCCCGCACCGCCGTGGCGCTGGCCTCCGGTCAGATCACCGGCAAGGAGGGTGAGACGTTCAAGGCCGGCTCGACCACGTACACCATCGGCAAGGACGGCGTGATCACGCTCGGCAAGCCGACCGTGTTCACCGCGAAGAACATCGACCAGTTCAACTTCTAGGCCCCTTCGTCCCGTTCGGAAGCTGGTACTTCATGCAGCGCGTCTGTTTCCTCCTCAAGGTCCGCGAGGACCGGCTCGCCGAGTACCGCGAACGCCATGCCGCCGTGTGGCCGGAGATGCTCGAGGAGCTCTCCGCCACCGGCTGGCACAACTACTCCCTCTTCCTGCGCGACGACGGCCTGCTCGTGGGCTATCTGGAGACCGAGGACTTCGCCGCCGCCCAGGCCGGCATGGAGGCCACCGAGGTCAACGCCCGCTGGCAGGCGGAGATGGCGCCGTTCTTCGAGTCGCTGGACGGCGCCCGGCCCGACGAGGCCATGAAACCGCTCACGGAAGTGTTCCACCTCGCCTGACCGCCCTCGCCGATCGTCCCCGCCCCCTCGCTGGAGCCGCTCATGAGAAGACGCACCGTGCTCGCCACCGCCATACTGGCGGCCGTGGCAACACCGGGCATCGCACGGGCCGCCGATCCCGGCCCCTCCGTCAGCAGGAAGAGCACCACCCAACTCGACTCCCAGGCGGTCTTCTTCGTCTCCTACGACGGTCTGGTCAACAACAACTCGTTCCAGAAGAACGGCCTGTTGACCTACAAGGGCTACCAGTACGCAGCCTGGTACACCTCGACGGGCAACGCCGTGGTCGGCCGGCGCGCCCTCGGCGCGAGCAGCTGGTCGACCGTCACCCTCTCCCACGTCCTGAAGACCAGCGACTCCCACAACGTCATCTCCATGGGCGTCTCCGAGGTCGACGGCCGGCTGCACCTGAACATGGACTCGCACAGCGACGGCTACTTCTACGTGAAGTCCGTCGCCGGGCTGCTGGACAACCCCGGTACCACCGGCTGGACTTCGTCGGTCTTCGGCTCCGTCCAGACGTCCCTGGACGGCCTGGCCCTGACCTCGCAGTTCACCTACCCCCAGTTCGTCTCCACCCCCGAGGGCAAGCTCCAGCTCAGCTACCGGGTCGGCATCTCCGGCAACGGCCGCAACGCCCTTGCCGAGTACGACGGTTCGAGCTGGACGGCGCTGGGGGAGTGGTCCGGTTCCACGGGCACGTACACCAGCTCGCACGGCTCCTCGACGGCCCGCAACATGTATCTGCACGGCATCGACTACGACGTCAACGGCCGACTGCACTCCTTCTTCACCTGGCGTGAGCAGAACGCGGCCGTGATGTGCAACAGCGGCGGCATCACCAACCACGACACGGGTTACGTCTACTCGACCGACCGTGGCCGCACCTGGCGCAACGACGCGGGCAGCCTGGTCGCCACCACCGGCACCGCGGACACCGTCGCCGTCACGGACTCCGGACTGGTCGTCGACTCCCTCAACCCCGACCACTCCCTGATGAACCAGGAGAGCCAGTGGACGGACTCCACGGGCCTCCCGCACGCGATCATCAGCTACGTCCCCGGCCGCTTCGGCCAGTGCACCACGAACTACGTCGCCGACCGCACCGCCAACGGCCGCGCCTTCCACGTCCGCAAGAACGCGTCGGGCACCTGGCAGAAGACGGAGATCCCCGTGGCCCTGAACTCCAGCCAGCGCACCAAGCTGGTCCTGGACACGTACGACAACGCCTACGCCGTCTTCCCGTTCGGCCGGATCGCCGCCGCGTCGAAGGCGTCCGGGTACACCGACTGGACACTGCTGTACGACGGCGGTGATCTCAACGCCTTCGGCGAGGTCGTCATCGACGAGCCGCGGGTGAGGTACGACAACGTCCTGTCGTTCATGTACCAGGAGAAGTCGAGCGGCACGACCCCGTCGGCGCTGCATGTCGTCGACTTCGCACTGCCCTCGTGACCGGCGCCGATGTGCGGGGCGATGACGGTAATGTGAAGGTCTTCTTCCCGCCGTCCCGCGTTCCTCTGGAGGTCCCTGCCTGATGGCCCAGTCGGTGGGTATCAAGGACGTCGCCCGTGCCGCCGGAGTCTCCGTCGGCACGGTGTCCAACGTCATCAACCGTCCGGACACGGTCGCGACGGAGACCCGGGCACGGGTGCAGTCCGCGATAGACCGGCTCGGGTACGTCCGCAGCGAGTCCGCGCGCCAGTTGCGCGCGGGCCGCAGCCGGATCATGGGGCTGCTCGTGCTCGACATGGGCAACCCGTTCTTCGTCGACGTGGCGCGCGGGGCGGAGCGGGCCGCGCGCGACGCCGGGCTCGGCGTGATGGTCTGCAACAGCGCGCAGAGCGCCGGTGAGGAGGCGGAGTACCTGTCGCTCTTCGCCGAGCAGCGGGTGCGGGGCGTGCTGCTCACCCCCGCCGACGCGACCGGCCGCAACATCGAGACGTTCCGCCGGCACAACATCCCCTTCGTCCTCGTCGACCGGGTGGCCGAGGGGACGACCGAGTGCTCGGTCTCCGTCGACGACGTGGCGGGCGGTGCGCTCGCCGTGCGTCACCTGGTCGACGCCGGGCACCGCTCCATCGCGTACGTCAGCGGTCCGCCCGGCCTCAACCAGGTCCGCGACCGCCGCACGGGCGCCCTGAACGCGCTCGCCGAGGCGGGCCTGGGCCCCGAGTGCCTGCGCGAGCTGCCCACCGAGCGGCTGGACGTGGCCGCGGGCCGGGACGCCGGCGCCCGTCTGCTCGGCCTCGCCGACCGCCCCAGCGCCGTCTTCTGCGCCAACGACCTGCTGGCCCTCGGCGTACTGCAGGCCATGTACGCGGCCGGCATCACCGTC
Source organism: Streptomyces sp. NPDC005799 (assembly GCF_040630525.1). NCBI lineage: Bacteria > Bacillati > Actinomycetota > Actinomycetes > Kitasatosporales > Streptomycetaceae > Streptomyces > Streptomyces sp. NPDC005799. The sequence goes on along the minus strand of NZ_JBEXXQ010000024.1, from coordinate 141,207 downwards.
CCTGACGACCTCGCCATCGTCGGCTACGACGACATCGAGTTCGCGGCCGCCGCCGCCGTCCCGCTCACCTCGGTACGGCAGCCCGCCGTCACCATGGGTGCCCTGGCGGCGGACCTGCTGCTGGAGGAGACGGAGGCGGAGGGCGGGGGCAGGCGGCACGAGCACCGGCGTGTCGTCCTCCAGCCGGAGCTGGTCGTACGGCGTTCGAGTCTCTCGGCCCGCTGATCGCCTGTTCAGTAGGATTTCATGATCCGCGGGGTCGGCCGACGGACGAACTTGTGGTGAAGTGGGACGCGACCGGAAGTCCGTCCGTCCCTGGAGATCAGTTGAGCGCCACGTACCGCCAGCCCGGCGTCGTCCTCACCGACCGCCACTTCACCGTGCCCCTCGACCACGACGACCCGGCGGGGGAGTCCATCGAGCTGTACGCCCGTGAGGTCGTCGCGGGTGAGAAGGTACGGCAGGACCTGCCCTGGCTGGTCTATCTGCAGGGCGGTCCCGGATTCGGGGCGAATCGTTTCGTCGGAAAGCCGGCGTGGCTCGGGCGGGCCCTGAAGGAGTACCGCGTCCTCCTGCTCGACCAGCGCGGCACCGGCCACTCCACGCCCGCCAACCGCCAGACCCTCCCGCTGCGCGGGGGCCCCACCGAACAGGCGGACTACCTCGCCCACTTCCGCGCCGACGCGATCGTCCGCGACTGCGAGGCCATCCGCCCGCAGGTCACCGGCGGCGCCCCCTGGACGGTCCTCGGCCAGAGCTTCGGCGGCTTCTGCGCGGTCACCTATCTCTCCAGCGCCCCCGAGGGCCTGGCCGCTGCCGTGATCACCGGCGGTCTGCCCTCCCTCGACGCCCACGCCGACGACGTGTACCGGGCCGCCTACCCCCGCATCGAACGCAAGGTCGGCGCCCACTACGCCCGCTACCCGCAGGACATCGAGCGGGCCCGCCGTATCGCCGACCACCTGCTCACCCACGAGGTGACCCTGCCGAACGGCTACCGCCTCACGGTCGAGGCCTTCCAGTCCCTCGGCATCATGCTCGGCGGGAGCGAGGGCAGCCACCGCCTCCACCACCTCCTCGAGCACGCCTTCGTCCGCACTCCGCAGGGCATGGCCCTCTCCGACGCCTTCCAGGAGGAGGTGCAGGGCAGCCTGTCGTTCGCGAGCCACCCCCTGTACGCCCTCGTCCACGAGGCGGTCTACGGCCAGGACGAGCGCCCCACCGCCTGGTCGGCGGAGCGGGTGCGGGCCGAGTTCCCGCAGTTCGACGCCCCCAAGACGCTGGCCGGCGACACCCCCCTGCTCTTCACCGGCGAATCGATCCACCCCTGGATGTTCGACTGCGATCCGGCACTGCGGCCCCTGCGTGAAACGGCCGGACTGCTCGCCGCCCGCACCGACTGGCCGCCGCTGTACGACCCCGCCCGCCTCGCCGCCAACGACGTCCCGGCCGCGGCGGCCGTCTACCACGACGACATGTACGTCGACACGGCCCACGCCCTGGAGACGGCCCGGACGATCCGGGGCCTGCGCACCTGGGTGACGAACGAGTTCGAGCACGACGGCGTCCGCGCGGGCGGCCCCCGCGTCCTGGACCGGCTGCTCGCCCTCACCCGCGACGAGGCATGACATCACGCCGGCCGAATTCACCCGTCCGCCCCGTGACCGCGCAGAACGTGCTCAACGCCGTTCGCCGGTCGCGGTGTGCGCGATGACCGCGGACACGATCGTCTCCCTGTCGGTTCGGTCGACCCCGTGCCCGGCGTCCTTGAGGACCAGCAGCCGCGCACCGGGAATCTCCTCGGCGAGCGCCTCGCCATGGGCGAGGGGGAACAGCGGATCCGCGGTTCCGTGGATCACCAGCGTGGGTACCGCGATCGACGACAGCGGTTGACGCGAGGGCTCGCCCTCGGCCAGCAGGTCGTGGTTCTGCACGGCGGCGACGTCACGCGCACGCTCGACGTCACGGCGGACGAGGTCCCGGACGGCGGCCTCGTCGAACGGACGCCGCTCTCCCGCGAGCACGCGTGCGTACTCGACCAGGTGGTCGACCACCGAGGCCCGCTGCTCCCAGTCGACCTGCGCGGACGACACGAACCGCACGAACTCCTGCCCCGGCGGGGGCAGTTCGCGACCTCCGCGCACCGCCCGGGAGGTGCTGATGAGGACGAGCGAGAGAACGCGAGGCGCCTGGTCGAGCGCCGCCAGCTGCGCCAAGGCCCCTCCGGCCGAGACCCCCACCAGATGGGCGGCCTCGATCCCGTAGGCGTCCAGAACCCCCACGGCGTCGCGCATCAGATCCGCACCGGTGTATCCGGGGCGGCCCGGCTCGTAGGTGACCGACCGGCCGGTGTCGCGATGGTCGTACCGGATCACGAACCGTCCGCCCGCGGCGAGCATCCGGCAGAACCCCTCGTCCCACCAGAGCATCGAGGCTCCGGTCCCCATGACGAGCAGCACCGGCGGGTCCGACCGGTCACCGAAGGACTCGGTGCACAGGGAGACACCACGCGCGTCGATCATCCGCTCGGCCACCGCCACACACCTCCTCACCGCAGCCATTGTGCCGCTGGGAGGAGGCGCCGCGAGGACTCGATGGGCGAGGCGTTCGTGCCCGATCCGGTGATCACACCGCTGGCGCGGATCCAGCCGGAGCGGGAGGTCCTCCTGGCCGAGTGGGCGCGGCTCGCGCTGCTGGTGGTCCTCGAGACGCTGGAGCCGGCCGAGCGGTCGGCGTCCCGGCGCCGGGTGCGGGGCGCCACTCCGTCGGCGGAGCCCGAGCTCGGCCGGGAGCGGCACGCCGTGGACGCGTTCATGGCCGCCGCCCGGGCGGGCGACTTCGAGGCGCTGGTCGCGATCCTGGACCCCGACGTCCTGCTGCGCGCCGCCTCGAAGGTGGTGCGCAGAGCGTGGCCGAACAGGCCCTGTTCTTCCAGTAGTTCGCGCACTCGATGCGGATGTCCCTGGTCCATGGGGAGGTCGGCATCCTCAACGCCCCCTAGCGGTTGGCCCGGCTCGATCTGGGCGGCGCGCTCGACTGAGCGCTCAGGCCGCCACGGCCAGGGGACCGAGGGTGCGGTACGGGTTCACGACCCGCCCGTCAGGCAGGAGTTCGCCGGTGTCGTCGAAGACGATCGTCCCGTTGCACAGCAGGCTCCACCCCTGTTCCGGGTGGGCCGCGACGACGGCGGCGGTGTGGTGGGCGGGGCTGTCTGCGCTGGGGCACGGAGGCCGGTGGCTGCACATGATCTCTCTCCTCGATCCGTCTGGCTCCCGCCTGAAGTGGGCTCGTATCCGTGGTGGCCGAGTTTGTTTTCCGCTGTATGAGAAGACCCCCACAGGCCCGGAAACTCATCGGTGAGGTTCGGTTCGGCCGATTCGTGGAGGCCGGGAAGGCCCGCTGTCGGACCCGCGTGGGACCGTGGGGCGTGGCGGCGTGAACACGCGAAGGGGGTCGTGTCATGGGCGACGTCGACGCGCAATTCCTGCGGGGCCTGTTCGACGAGGAGGGCAGCCTGCATGCCGGCGGCCGGATCGCGCTGTACCGGCTCTACGGCCTCGAGGGCCTGCTGTACGTCGGCATATCGGTCGCTCCCCTCACCCGGGCGCGCACACACCTGCGGGAGCAGCCGTGGGGTCCGCAGGTCATCGGGATACGCATCGGCTATCCCGACGACGCGGAAGCTGCCGAGCGCGAGGCGGTCTGGACCGAGCGCCCCAAGTACAACGTGATCTTCAACGGCCGCCTCCCGCCCCCGCCCGCGGACCCCGCGTCCCGGCTCAGAACCGAACTCGCCGTGGAGCAGCGGCGACTCGCGGAGTTCGAGGCGGCCGTACCCGAGTCGTCGGCCCATCTGCGGCTCATCGTCCGCGGGATCGAGGCGAAGAAGGAGAAGATCGCGAGGCTGCGGGAGCAGATCGAGGCCACCGAGGCGGCACGGCAGACCTAGACGCCGGGGCGGGTGCCCTTCGGGGGAGCCGCCTGGTCGATACCATGTGCGATATGCCAGATCAGACCCTCGGCCGCGCCGACCTGCGGGCCGACTGCGAGCGGTGTTTCGGGCTCTGCTGTGTCGCCCTGCCCTTCGCCGCCTCCGCCGACTTCGCGATCGACAAACAGGCCGGCACACCCTGCCCGAACCTGCGGGGCGATCACCGCTGCGGCATTCACGCCACGCTGCGGCAGAAGGGGTTCACCGGCTGCACGGTCTACGACTGCTTCGGCGCCGGGCAGCAGGTCTCGCAGATCACCTTCGGCGGACAGGACTGGCGCACCGGCTCGCGGGAGCAGGCCCGGCTGATGTTCGACGTCTTCCCGGTCGTACGGCAGCTGCACGAGCTGCTGTGGTACCTCAGCGAGGCGCTCACCCTGCCGGCCGCCCGCCCCCTCCACGCAGAGCTGCGCCGCCTCCTGGAGGAGACCGAGAGCCTTGCCGGTCAGACCCCGGACCGGTTGGCCGTGCTGGACGTCGGCGCGCACCGGCAGACGGTGAACGTCCTGCTGCTGGAGGCGAGCGAGCTGACGCGGGCGGGTGTCCGGGGCCGTAGGAAGGACCGCCGCGGGGCCGATCTCATCGGCGCCCGCCTCAAGGGCGCCGACCTGCGCGGGGCGAATCTGCGCGGCGCCTATCTGATAGCCGCCGACCTCACGGGCGCCGACCTGCGGGGCGCCGACCTGATCGGCGCCGACCTGCGGGACGCCGAACTCACCGGCGCCGATCTGACCGGCGCGTTCTTCCTGACCCAGCCCCAGCTCAACGCGGCCCGGGGGAGCGCAGGCACCCGGCTGCCGGGCTCAGTCACCCGCCCGGTGCACTGGGCAGCGCAGCTCTGACGGAGCCTCCTCGACCGTGGTCGCCGCACCGGCGGTCACTGTACGGCGGTCCAGGTGCAGCCGCAGCCCGTCCGGCATCAGGGTGAGCCGCTCGGTCACCCGCAGCCGATACTCCGGCTCGGGGACGAACGCGTAGCGGCGCAGCAGCAGGCCCAGCACCAGGGTCGCCTCGTGCAGCGCGAACTGCCGGCCGATGCACGCCCGCGCTCCGGTGCCGAACGGCTTGAAGGTGTGCGCGGGGCGGGAGCGTACCGCCTTCGGGTCGAAGCGGTCCGGGTCGAAGTGCTCGGCGTCGGCGCCCCAAGCCGCGGGGTCCCGATGCAGCATCGGGGTGAGCACCAGCGTCCAGGCACCCCGGCGCATCGGGTGCTGTCCGGCCAGCACGGTGTCCTGGACGGCCTCGCGGGCGAACGCGGGCGCGGTCGGCCACAACCGCAGCGACTCGTCCAGGACCCGGCGTACATACCGGAGCTTGGCCACCTGGTCGTAGCCGGGCGTCGGAGTCTCGCCCCAGACGCGGTCGACCTCCGCTCGGGCCCGGGCGGCGACCTCGGGGTGGCGGGAGAGGTAGTGCAGGGCGAAGGAGAGGGCGCCGGAGGTGGTCTCGTGGCCCGCCACCAGGAAGGTGATGACCTGCCGGCGGACGTTCTCGGGGGCGAGACGTTCACCCGTCTCGGGGTGGACGGTCTCCAGCATCCGGTCCAGCAGGTCGCCGTCACCGCCCGCCGTGCGCCGCGCGCGGACCAGATCGTCGACCGTGCGGTTGAGGAAGGCGATGTCGGCCGCGTTGCGCTGGGCGGCCCGCCGGAGCAGCCCGGGGAAGGGAACGGAGTTCAGCCGCTGGGCGTAGGTGAGCGTGCCCACCATCGCGGTGATGAAGGGGTGCGGCCGGGAGCGCTCGAAGGAGCCGAAGTCGTGGCCGAACCCGGTCCGCGCGATGGTCTCCAGGGTCAGCTTGGTCATGTCCCCGGGCACGTCCACCGCCCGCCCCGCCGCCTGCTCCCGGTCCCAGTGGTCCGTCAGCCGCCCGGCGACGGCCAGCATCATCGGGTGGTACGCCTCCATGGCCTCCCGGCTGAACCCCGGGGCCAGCACGTCGTGGGCCAGCTGCCAGTTCGGCTCGTGGTTGTACGCCGTGAACAGTCCGTCTCCGGCGACGGGCCGCAGATTGGCGACGCCGAGGCCCACGTGCTTGGCGAACCGCGACTCGTCGGCGAGGTCGGCCACCAGATCGGCGCCCCAGACGAACACGAACTCCCGGTCGAAGGCCTTGCGCCGGTAGATCGGCCCCAGTTGGCGGGCGAAGCGCAGGGAGTCCTGGAGCGGGGTGGCCCGGTTGGCGCCCAGCACGTCACCGAGCAGCGGGAGCCGGCGCGGCGGATGCGGGATGCGGTGCAGCTCCGGCCAGCCCTGCTCGGCACTGCGGAACCCGCCCGGCAGCGCCGCCCCTGTCGTGGTCTGCGCCATGACGCGATCTCCCTTGATCCAGCGGCGACTGAGCTCGTTGTACGTGGGTTCAATAGCGTGCCCAGTCTGGTCCCGCTGTTGAACCGGCGTCAAGTAAAGTGCGGACATGGCCGCGAACCAGGGCGGGCGCACGCGCCGCCGGCTCAGCACCGGTGAGCGCCGGGAGCAGCTGCTGTCGGTGGGGGCGCGGCTGTTCTCGGAGAGTCCGTACGACGACGTCTGGATCGAGCAGGTCGCCGAGATCGCCGGTGTCTCCCGGGGGCTGCTCTACCACTACTTCCCGACCAAGCGGGAGTTCTTCGCGGCCGTCGTCGAGCGTGAGAGCGAGCGCATGCTGCGGATGACGGCGGCCGTGCCCGGCGTCCCGCTGCGCGAGCAGCTCGCGGCGGGGCTGGAGACGTATCTCGAGTACGTCGAGGCCCACGCGCACGGCTTCCGGGCCTTCCACCGTGCCGACGCCGCCGGGGACCAGGCCGTACGCCGGGTCTATCAACGGGCGCTGGCCGCGCAGGAGCGTCAGATCCTCGCGGCGCTGGAGGCGGACCCCGAGTTCGGCCCGGTCGCCGGGGCGCGTCCCGATCTGCAGCTCGCGGTCCGGGGTTGGCTGGCCTTCACCACGGCCGTCTGCCTGGAGTGGCTGCGCGGCTCGGAGCTGAGCCGCGAGCAGGTCCGTGATCTGTGTGCCCGGGCGTTGCTGGGCGTCATCGCGCCCTGACGATCTGCCGCTCGGGCCCTCCCGTGGTTGGCGTGCACCCCGATTGGTTGGCGTGCACCTCGATCTTCGATAGGTTAGGCAAGGCTTACCTAAGGAGGATTTCGGGATGGGTGACAGCCAGAGCTGGACGGCCGCGCCTTCCGCGGCCGAACGGGCCCGTTCGGTGGTCGCCACCGCGTGGTCCTGCGCGGTGACCGCCGAGGGCGGGCGCGAGGAGCTCGTCGGCGCGCACACCGTGGCCGAGGACGGCAGGGTCCTGCTGAGCGTGCCCGAGGACGGCGCGCTGCTCACGGCCGCGATCTGCGCACCTCGTGGCGAGCCGTCCGCCGTGCTGGAGTTCGCCGACGCGGCGCCCGTCCCGGTGCGCAGCCGGATCCGCGCCCGGCTCTGGCTCGCGGGATGCCTCGTCCCCGACGACGACCGACTGGCCTTCCGCCCCACCCGGATCGTGCTGCGGCAGCCCGCCGGCACGGTGGTGGTCGACCTCGACGAGTTCGCCGCCGCGGCGCCCGACCCGCTCGCCCTCGCCGAGGCGCATCTGCTGACCCACCTCGCCGACTGCCACGCCGACGCGGTCGAACGGCTCACCCGCCTCGTCGACCACGCCAGTCTGCACGGCGCCCTCCGCGTCCAGCCCCTCGCCGTCGACCGGCACGGGTTGACCCTGCGCATCGAACGCAACCGCGCCCACGGCGACGTACGCCTGCCCTTCCACACCCCCGCCGACGACGTCGGTCAGCTCACCGAGCGCATGCACGCCCTGCTCTCCCAGGCGAGCGCCGCCTCCTGCCCGCGTGCCCTACAGCGGCAGCGCACAGACCGCGACCGGTGAGGCGAACGGGGCGCCCGCGAGCCGCAGTTCACCGCTGTTGTCGTCGACGTGGAACACGCTGACCGTGCCGGACTTCTGGTTCGCCGCGAAGAGCAGCCCGCCGTCCGTCGAGAAGGCGATCTGTCGGGGGAAGTCGCCCGACACCGGGACCGTGCCGAGCAGCCGCAGCCGGGCGCCGTCCGCCTCGACGGCGTAGCGCGCCAGGGTGTTGTCGCCGCGGTTGGCGAGGTAGGCGAACGAGCCGTTGCGGGTCACCAGGATCTGCGCCGGGTAATTGGTGCCCGGACCGGAGCCCGTGGACTGCGGTGCGCCGATGGTCAGCCGCCCGCTGGACGGGTCGTAGGCGCAGACCGTGATCGTGTCGTCGACCTCGTTGGCCAGATAGGCGTGCCTGCCGCCCGGGTGGAAGGTGAGATGGCGCGGACCCGCGCCGGGCCGGGTATGTGCCTGCGCGACCTCGGTGAGCCGGCCCGTGCGCTCGTCGAGGCGGTAGGTGTAGACGGTGTCCGTGCCCAGGTCGACCGCGAGGACATGGCCGCCGTCGGGGCTGGTGATGAACTGGTGGGCGTGCGGTCCCTGCTGGCCGGGACCCGGCGCCGGATCGGAGTGCACGACCAGGTCGGCGCGCTTGCCCAGGGCGCCCGAGCCGTCGACGGGGTGCACGGCCACGCTGCCGGAGCCGTAGTTGGCGCTCAGCAGCCAGCGGCCGCTCGGATGCACCGACAGATGGCAGGGCCCGGACCCGCCGGTGGCGCGGCTGCCGAGGACCTTGCGGTCGGCGAGGCGTACGGCGGTCACGGCGCCGTCGTCCCGCTCGTCCACCGCGTACAGCGTGCGGCCGTCCGGATGCGCGGCCAGATAGGACGGATCGGGCACTCCGGTGAGGGTGCCGGCGCCGGTGACACGGCCGCTCGTGGGGTCGTAGGTGGCGAGTCCGACGCCCCTGCCGCCGCCCTCGACGGAGGTGTAGGTGCCGATGTAGAGGGGGCGCGGCCCGGACTTCCGGGGCGTGGGGCGGGGTGTGGAGGGCTTGGCCGACGGCCTCGGTGTGGTGACGGCGGCCGCGGGTTCGGCGTCCGGGGTGCCCTTGGGCGGGGCGGGCGCGGGCAGTGCCGTGATCGCGGCGGCTCCCGCGAGCGCGCCGACGAAGCGACGCCTGCTCCAGCCGCCGCCCGCCGCTCCTGTCCCACTGCCCATGCCCGCACCTCAGCCGGTAACTCGCCCGATCGTGACTAGCCACCATGACCCGGACGCCCCGGCCCGTGCAACACCGGCACCCTTCGTTGCGCGGGGCGCAACCCGAACTCCCGCCGCGCGCCGCCCCGGCCGGACCCGGCCGGGGCAAGTCCCACCAGCCGGACGTGCCGGACGTCCCGGATGTCCCGCGCCTGCCGGACGGATTCCGCAGCTGCCTGCCCTGCCGCACGTGCCGCAGGCGCAGCCGGGCCTGGTCGCCGGGTCGGCCGAGGTGGGGCGGGCGGGTGTCCGGCTCGTCCCGACCGTCGCCGGGGCGGACCGGTGCTCTACCAGTCGCCGTCCTGCACCGGCTTGCCCGGGGCGTCACCCAACTGCTGCACCTGGTGCGGCGTCGGGGGCTGCCAGGGATCGTGGTCGTCGCCGAGCCAGTCGCCGACCGGCTTCACCGCCTCCAGCGTGTCCGTCGGATCGAGATCGGCCGCGTCCTGGTCGTAGTAGTCGAACCAGGGCAGGCCCGCGCGCGTGTACGCCGCGCGGTCCACCGGCGACGGCGGAGGCGCCTCGCCGGTGATACGGCGCCACTCCGGCGGCGTCACCAGGTGCACGAACACGCGCCCCGCCGGCTCCTCGGCCCAGTCCGACAACGGCCGGTCGTCCTCGTAGACCTCCTGCCGCATCGAGCCGCCGACACCCAGCCCCATCGCCGCGGCGGCCGGGGCCGCGCCCGGGGCGGGAGGCGGTGCCGCCGCCATCGGCATCGCCGCGTCGTAGCCGCCCATCGCCGTCATCCTGCGCGACGCCCGCGCCCGGCGCCGCTCCGCCTCCCGCCACTCGGCGAGCTTCGGCCCGCTCAGCGGGAAGGACTGCAGCTGTACGCCGCCCCACACCTCCTCGCCGGTGACCTGGCCCTCGACGGTCGCCCCGAGGCCCAGCGGCACGGCCACGAACTGGCGGACCGTGCCCTTGCCGGAGTTGATGCCGTCCAGCCAGGGCTGGCGCGGCAGTACGAGGTAGTTCTGCGGGTTCCGGGACAGCCGGTCGCTCCACGGCTCGCCCGAGACCGCGCACACCTTGCCCACCCCGACCTGCAGGGCGGCCGGCTCGGCGGTGCCGGAGAAGCTCAGCCACATCGCCTCGCGCAGATACACCGGCAGCATCACACCGCCCCGCGCGCGCCACTGCTCGGGCACCGTGTCGGGGTAGTCGGCGATCCGGCGCACCGGGAACTGACCGAGCCCCGGCGGCAGCGGATGGGTGCCCGTCTCGGGCAGCCGCAGCGTGCGCATGAACCGCACCGCCGCCCCGCCCGGCAGCCGCAGCACGTCCCCGTCGATCCGCACGGCCTCACCGCTCATCCGCCAGCCCCCTCGTATCCGGTCACGTCACCTAGAACGACGGGCGTCCTCGTCATGGTTCCGGCGCAGCACTTCCGGCACTCGCAGCCGCCCGCTGTCGCGCAGGCTCTCCCGCAGCCTGGTCAGCCGCGGCATACGCTCGCGCTGTTCACGGGAGGTGCGGTCCAGCTCCTCCAGCAGCCGGCGGGAGCGGTGCTCGGTGTCCATCTCGTCCAGGATCCGGTTGACCTCGGTCAGCACGGCCCCGTAGAGGTGCCAGGTGCGGGCGTCGCGCTGCACCTCCTCGAGGAGCAGCTGGGCGAGCTTGTCCCGGGTGGCCGCGGCCTGCCGCAGCTCGGCGGTCAGCCGAGCCTCGGCCGACTCGGCGCTGACACTCACGCTGGTGGTGACCAGGACCGCGAAACTGACCACCGCGTCCGCGATCTCGGACAGCAGCCGCTCCACCGCGGCCCCCGTCTCCGGCGCGAACAGCGGCTCCGGATCACGCTGCTTGGCGAGGTCGGTGAGCGTGCGCGCCAGCACCCGCAGGACGACCGTGCAGATCTCCAGCGTGTCCAGCCCCGTGCGCAACACCACCCGGTGCAGCAGGCCCTCGCGTACGCGTGGGTTGAGCCGCAGACTGTCCTCGGCCTGTCGGAGGGCCGCGTCCACCTCGACGATGTCGTGGTCGAGCCGGCGTGCCTCGTACAGCCGCTCGGTCGCGTGCTCGACCGGAGTACGGCCCGCGGCCTCCTCACCCATCCGCAGCATCAGGCGCCGCACCCGGCGGGCCAGCCCCTCGATCGACTCGCCGGCCTCGTCCACCCACACCGGCGGCGCCAGCAGCAGATTGCAGGCCATCCCGACCACCGCGCCGATCAGCGTCTCGACGATCCGGGCCCAGGCGGTGTCGCCGACGGTGGTGACGCCGAGCACCAGCATCGCGCTGATCGCGACCTCCGGCACGTACTCGTCGACCCGGACCAGCCGTCCGACCGCGAGCGAGGCCACGATCAGCAGGGCGAGACTCCACCACGTCAGGCCCACCAGCAGGCTGAACGCGATCGCGACCAGGACACCGGCCACGACCGCGTTGACCCGGCGGATGCCGTTGGTGAGGGTGGCGTACAGGGTGACCTGGACGACCAGCAGCGCGGTGAGTGGCGCGGTCAGCGGTGCGGCCTCGGGACTCAGGCGCAGGGCGACGACGTAGGCGACCGTCGCCGCGACGGCCGACCGCAGTGTCTGCACCACCACGGGGTCCCGGCGCCGCTTCACGAACTCGACGAGCGGCGCCGTCCACGCACGTACATCTGGCACCTGGCGCTGATCCTCTTTCCTTGGCTTCTTGGCTTCTTGGCTTCTTGGCTTCCTCGGCGCTCGTGCTCGTTGCGGACCGTAACTGTCCGCAAGGAGACCTAGATTGTTGGCAACGGTCGAAGGACGGCAAGAGGGGAGAACGGTGATGGCGGACACCCGGAGTTTCGAGGTTCTCACACGCGCGCACGCCTATCTCGGTGAGGTGGTCGCCGGGGTGCCGGCGTCGGCCTGGGGAGCGGCGACGCCGTGCGGCGACTGGACGGTCCGGCAGGTCCTCAACCACGCGCGCATCGACCAGCAGGGTTACGGCCTGGCGATCACCGGCGGCCGGCCCGACTCGGACCCCTTCCACCCCGCGGACGCTCTCGACGGTGACCCGACGGGCGAACTCGACAAGGCGCTGCGTCAGGTGGCCGACGCCTACGCCGGGTTGCCGTCCGACGCCGGCCGGGTGCCGACGCCCCTGGGCCCGCTGCCCCTGCCGCTCGCCGCCGGGGCGGCCGCCATGGACGCGGCCGTGCACGCCTGGGACGTCGCCGTCGCCACCGGCCAGGACCGGCCGCTGAGCGCGGAACTGGCGGAGGGGATCTGGCCGGCCGCGGACCACCTCGTCGATCGGCTGCGTGACGCGTACCGGGTGTTCGCGCCCGCCCTCACGGTTGCGCCGGACTACGACAGGGCCGAGGCGCTGCTGGCCTTCCTCGGCCGGGATCCGCACTGGACGCCTGCTTCCTCCTGAAGCGCGACAACCGCACCGGCCACGGGCTCACCAGCCGCGGATCGTCACCCGCACCCCGAGAACTGCCGAGCCCCGGATGGTCCACGACCGGTCGGCCTTCACTGCGCGGGGGCGGCCCGGCTGCGGGACCGGTATCCGGCCACCTTCGCGAGGTTGCCGCACCGCTCCATGGAGCACCAACGGCGCCGTCGCGCCTGGGAGTCGTCGAGGAACAGCAGGGAACAGTCCGGGTTCTCGCACTTCTTGACCCGCTCCAGCAGGGGACCGCGCACCAGGAGTACGGCGTCCCGGGCCACCGTCGCCAGCGTCGCCCGGACCGGCTGCCGCGCCGACCAGGGCTCGGGGCCCAGCTGAGGCGCGAGGTCGGGTCGGGCCGCCGCCGCGTTGACCAGCTCGACGTCCGCGGCCTCGGGCTGCCGCCCGGCCATCGAGGCTCGTACGACCCGGTACAGCGCCTCGCGCAGGAGGCGGGCGTCCGCCAGCTCCCGGGCGGTGACGCGCGCGGGCTCGTCGCCCACCGCCAGCCCCGCCTCGGCGAACCAGCGGGCGAGCGCGGCCGGATCCGGGAGCCGTTCCAGCGGGGTGGCGTGCCGTCGGCCCAGCGTCGCCACGAAGTCCAGGCAGGGGCGGCCGCCGATGAAGGGGAACGCGAGCGCCGGATCGGCGGGCGAGGTGCCGGTCATGAGCGGAGCGTACACCGCTTCATGAGGTGTCGTCATGTCGGCAGAGCCTCTTGACACCAGTTGAACAGGTGTCGGAGAGTGACACCACTTCAACCGGTGTCAGTCGGGTGTGCGGCTGTGACAGGAAGCAGGTGCGTAATGCGTGCGGTACGGATCGACGAGTTCGGCGGGCCCGAGGTGCTGGTGCCGGTCGAGGTGTCCGACCCGGTGGCGGGTCCCGGTGAGGTCCTGGTGCGGGTCGTGGCCGCGGGGGTGAACCGTGCGGACGCGCTGATCAGGGCGGGCAAGTACCACCGGGCCGGCCGGCCGCCGCTGATCCCGGGTGTGGAGGCGGCGGGTGTCGTCGCGGCGGTGGGGGAAGGGGTGACCGAACTCGCGGTGGGACAGCGGGTCATGGCGCTGGACGGTGTCAACGCCCCCGGTTTCTACGCCGAGCTGGCCGTCGTGCCCGCCACTCAGGTCACCGCCCTGCCCGAGGGCGTGGGACTCGTCGAGGCGGCCGCGCTGCCTGTCGCCTCTCTGTCGGCCTGGTACTGCGTGCGGCGGCTCGCCCGGGCGGGCAAGGACGACACGGTGGTGGTGAAGGCCGCCGCCAGCGGGGTCGGCAGCGCGGCCGTGCAGATCGCCGCCGAGACCGGCGCGCGGGTCGTCGCGCTCGCCGGGTCGGCCGAAAAGGCCGCCTGGGCGGGGGAGTTCGGCGCCCACGACGTCGTCGACACATCGGCCCACTCCGGGGAGGCGGAGGTCGAGGAGGTGCTGCGGCTGACCGACGGGCGCGGTGCCGACGTCGTCCTCGACACGGTCGGCGGCCCGGCGTTCGAGCGGAGTCTGCGCGAGGTCGGAGACGGCGGCCGGGTCGTCGCGCTCGCCAACGTGGCCCTGGAGCCCAGCACCATCGACACCCGCGACTTCTACCCCAAGAACGTCTCCATCCTCGGCTTCCAGCTCACCAACCTCCAGATCCACGGCTACGACCCCCGTCCCGACCTGCGCGAACTGGCCGAACGCGTCGCCTCCGGAGCGTTCCGGGTCCCGGTCGAGACCGTCGTACCCCTCGACGAGGCCCGCAGGGCCCATAAATCGCTGGAGCGGCGCGACAACCGTGGCAAGATCGTGCTTGCCGTGGCCGACCTCTGAGCTCCGGCCGAGAACGGGCGGCCCGGGGGAGGAGCCGACGGTGGAACGCACGAACGTCCTGTCCGAGCGGGCGCGGCAGGCGCTGCGCCATGTCGCGTCTCGCTCGACGGGCCCGGCCGTCGGTGCCGAGGTGCGGATCACGCTGAACTTCCATCCCGACCGGCTGATCGGCGGGCTGCCCATCCTCCGGGCGCTGGCCCAGGACGGCGCCTACCACTCGCAGTTCGTCACCGGCACCAGCAACGGCGGCCTGACCGCGCACCCCGGCGGCGACCGCCGGCGCTGGGAGAGCCGGATCTTCGGCGGCGCCTACGACGAGGCCGACCCGCACGAGCGGCCCGTCTACGGCGCCCTGAACTTTCGCCGCCAAGTGGTCGGTGCCGCCCCGCGGTTCGGCTCCTCGCACTTCCGGCTCACCGGCGACGCCCTGGCCCGCGCCACCTTCTGCTATCCCGACAGCGCGGCCGAGCCGACCGACTTCGGGGTGGCCGCCGGCATGTCCCTCGTCGCGCTCGCCGAGGCCGACGAGCAGGACGCCCTGAACGACTACATCGAGGCCCAGGTCCACGGCGGTGTCACCCTCGCCGGGCACGTGGAGGCCCTGGTCCTGGACGCGAGCTACCGCGGCACGCCGGTCGAGGCCGCGGCCCGCCTGCTGCCCGGCCCCGTCGAGTGGCACCCCGGTTACCGGCTGACGGTGGCAGAGCTGCGCGAGCACGCGGACTACCGCGGACGGGAGTTCGTGGAGCTGGGCGCCCTCATCGCTCAGGACGGCGTGGTCGATCCACGGATCATCGGGGACGGCGCCCGCACCGGCCGCCACGAACCGCAGGACCTGAAGATGGTGTGGCACACCCTCGCCCGCTTCGGCGCACCGGAGGGAGCGGGCACGGCCTGCGCTCCGGGCGGCCACGCCCCGGGTGCCGGCACGCCCAGCGCATAGGCCCTGGACGCCAGTTCGGGGCGGTTCGCATCACCAGCGGCGCCGGTGCGTCCTCGACGGAGTCGATGACCGGGCGGCGGTGAGCTCGCCGTACCGCGCTCGGCCGCCATTGCCGGATCGGCCAGGACGACCACGCCGTACACATCGCACGGCTCCCGTTCACCCGGCGCAACCCGCCGCATTACACGATCATGCGGCGGGCACGGGTGTGAATGCGTCGGTGGCGAGCCAGACCGCCTGGTCAGGCCCCAGCACACCGTCCTCCACCGGGCCGCTGGCCAGCAGCACCGACGAGTGCTCGGGCAGCGGACAGGGCTCAGCGGAGAGGTTGACCGCGCACACGAATCCGGGTTCCCGGCGGAAGACCAGCACCCCGGCGGGGGCGTCGAGCCACTCCAGGTCGCCGTCGCCGAGCGCGGGATGCTCGTGCCGCAGCCGCAGCGCCGCGCGGTACAGCGCCAGCACGGAGCGCTCGTCCCGCTTCTGTTTCTCCACGCTCAGCTCGGCCCACACCTCCGGCTGCGGCAACCACGGCTCGCCCCGCGCGCCGTCAGGGCTGAAACCGTACGGCGCACTCCGACCCGACCACGGAATCGGCACCCGGCAGCCGTCGCGGCCCCGGTCGGTGTGCCCGGACCGCTCCCAGACAGGGTCCTGCAGCACCTGCTCCGGCAGGTCCTCCACCTCCGGCAGCCCCAGCTCCTCGCCCTGGTAGACGTAGGCACCACCGGGCAGCGCCAGCATCAGCAGGGCCGCCGCGCGGGCCCGACGGGTGCCCAGCTCCAGGTCCAGGGGGCCCTCGGGCCGGTAGGGCTCGTTCACCGTCCACCGCCGAACGACCTTGCGGCCGTAGCGGCTTGGATGGCGTACGACGTCGTGGTTGGAGAGCACCCAGGTGGCCGGCGCGCCCACCGCCCCGAGCATCGCGAGGGAGTCGTCGATGACGGAGCGCAGGTCCTTCGCGTCCCAACTCGACATCAGGAAGTCGAAGTTGAACGCGGTGTGCAGGCCGTCCCGGCGGACGTAGGCGGCCAGCCGCTCCGGTGTGTCCGCCCATGCCTCGGCGACGAAGCACCGGTCGCCGGGGAACTCGTCGGCCACCCGGCGCCAGGCCCGGTAGATGTCGTGCACCTCGTCGCGGTCCCAGTGCGGATGGTCGACGTGCTCCCGCGGCCCGTCGTCCGCCCGGCGCGGCGGCAGGTCGGGCAGTTCCGGATGCTTGATCAGTCCATGGGCGACGTCGATGCGGAAACCGTCCACGCCCCGGGCGAACCAGAAGCGCAGGATCGACTCGAACTCGGCGCGGACCTGCGGGTGCTGCCAGTTGAGGTCCGGCTGCTCCGGGGCGAACAGGTGCAGATACCACTCGCCGTCGGGCAGCCGGGTCCAGGCCGGGCCGCCGAAGGCGGAGGCCCAGTCGTTGGGCGGCTCGGCACCGTCCGGTCCGCGGCCCGGCCGGAAGACGTAGCGCTCCCGCTCCGGGCTGCCCGGACCGGCCGCCAGCGCCGCCTGGAACCAGACGTGCCGATCCGAGGTGTGATTGGGCACGATGTCCGGGATGACCCGGATCCCGTGCCGGTGCGCCTCCTCGATGAGCTGTTCCGCCTCGGCGACCGTGCCGAACAACGGGTCGATCTCACGGAAGTCCGCCACGTCGTAACCGTGGTCCGCCATCGGAGACCGGTACCACGGATTGATCCAGACGGCGTCGACGCCGAGCCACTTCAGATACGGCAGCCGGGAGCGGATGCCGGCGATGTCGCCGACACCGTCGCCGTTCCCGTCGGCGAAGCTGCGGATGTAGACCTGGTAGATGACGGCGTCGCGCCACCAGGGTGCGTGGTGGGTGGACATAAGGTGCGCACTCCTCGGCTGTGACAACGCTTGCAAGCTTGAGGTCTGAAGGGCCGCACCGTCAATGCGCTACGTGCCGGTAACGCCCGTGACAGCGCTGCCACGGCTTCCGTACGCCTGTGCTAGCGTCCGCGCATGCCAGCCGATCGACGGCACCCCACGATGGCCGACGTCGCCGAACGGGCCGGGGTCTCCGTCTCCACCGTCTCCCGCACCCTGCGGGGCCTGACCAACGTGTCGCCGCAGGTCCGCGCCCGCGTCGAACGGGCCGCGCGGGAGCTGGAGTTCGCCGTCTCCCGGCACGCCTCCAGCCTGGTGACCGGCAGGACCGGAGTGGTCGCGGCGCTGGTGCCCACCCTCAACTCCTGGTTCATGGGCTCGGCCCTGTCCAGCCTGGGCCCGCTGCTGCGCGCGGCCGACATGGAGCTGACCGTCTACGTCATACCCGACCTCGCCGAACGGGCCGCGTTCTTCGAGCGGTTGCCGGCCCGGCGCAACGCCGACGCGCTGCTGGTGTTCTCCTTCGACCTCACCGAGGAGGAGAGCACGCGCCTGGACGCCCTCGGGATGCCCGTGATCTACGTCAGCCAGCACGCCGAGGGTCGCCCGAGCGTGTACGTCGACGATGTGGCCGGCGCCCGCAACGGCACCCGGCACCTGCTGAACCTGGGTCACCGCCGGATCGCCTTCATGCAGACCGTGGGCGCCACCGGGTTCGCCTTCAGCTCGCACGAGCGGCTGCTCGGCTACCAGCGGGCGCTCACCGAGGCGGGCGTCCCGCTGGACGACTCCCTGGTGGTGGCGGCCCGGGTCGCCGACGGACGTGGCGTCGCCGAGGCGCTCGGGGAGCTGCTGAGCCTGCGCGAGCCGCCGACCGCCGTCTTCGCCGAGCAGGACGAACTCGCCGCCGCCCTGATCGCGACCCTGCGCAGGGCCCGGATCGCGGTGCCGGAGGGGATGTCCGTCCTCGGCTTCGACGACCAGCCGGTGGCCGACTGGCTCGACCTGACCACGGTCGCCCAGTCCCCGGCGCGCATGGGCCGGCTGGCCGGTGAACTCGCCCTGGAGCTGATCGGCGAGGCCGACACCGACCACCGCCGGCACGTCGTCCTGCCGACCCGGCTCATCCCACGGGCCACGACCGCCGCCCCGCCCGAGCCGGAGAACGCGAACTGACCGCGAACATCCCGCCCTGCTGGGAGGCCTTCCGCATCGCCGGCCACGTCACCCGGTGATCACGATCCCGTCGGGAACGGGCCTCGCCCCCTTCCGGGGTGCCGTCGCCGACCGCACCGCGGCGAGCGCGGCGGGCGCCGAACTCGCCCCTGTTCTCTGCTGCTTCGGCCGTGACGCACCCGACGTCGACTTCCCGCACGCCGACGAGCTCCGTGCCGCGCGGACAGGGCCGGTGCCGTCTCGCTCCGCCCCGCCTTCGCCGCCGCGGGGACCTTCGTGCGGCACCGCATCGCCGGCGAGGCCGACGAGGTGTGGGCGTCGCTCGCCACCGGGGCCGGGGTGTGCGCGCCTGCGGCGACGGTTCGAGAAAGGCGCCCGGCGTGCCGGAGGCGTTCCGTACCCTGTTCCGTGATCGCACGGCGGGCGCGGACACGGTGGCGGCCGAGGAGTGGATCGACGCACTCGTGATGGACGGGCGTTACGTCGAGGACGTGTACGCCGCGGGCTGACCGGCAGGGAGAGGTGGGCGCACGGTGGTGGACTCCTGGGAGCGGGCCCGAAGCATCCTGGCGGGCGCGGACATCCCGCCCGGCCGACTCGCCCAGCTGCGCCCCCTGAGCGGCGGCACCTACAACACGGTCGAGGAACTGCGGCTGACCGACGGCGTCCGCTATGTGCTCAAGGTCGCGCCGAACACCCCCGGCCTGCGCCACGAGCGCCGGCTGCTCGTCGCGGAGGCGGAGTTCTACCGGGGCGCCGAGCAGGCCGGCGTGCCCGCACCGCGGGTGATCGCGCACGACGTCGAGCGTGAGGTGCTGCTGATGACCGCGTGCCCCGGCGACCCCTGGGACGACTCGCTGCCGCCGGTCGAACGGCCGCCGCTGCGGACCGAGTTGGCACGCCAGGTGGCGCGTCTGCACCGGGTGACCGGGACGGCGTTCGGATATCCGTCCGGGGCGCTCGGTCCGCTCACCGCCGACTGGCGCACGGCGTTCGCCGGCATGCTGGACGCCGTCCTGGACGACGCCCGCGAGTACCGGGCCCGGCTGCCCCGCCCCGTCGACGAGGTGGCCCGGGCCGTCCGCCGCGCCTACGGCGCGCTCGACGCGGTCACCGTCCCGCGCCTCGTCCACTTCGACCTGTGGCAGGGCAACATCCTGCTCGACCGCTCGGCGCGGGAGCCCCGCATCGGCGGCCTGATCGACGGCGAGCGCATGTTCTGGGGCGACCCGCTGGCCGACTTCGTCTCCCTGGCGCTGCTCGGGGACATCAGGAAGGACGAGGCATTCCTGGCGGGCTACCGCGAGGCCGGCGGCCGGACCGAGTTCGACCGGGGGGCTCTCCTGCGACTCGCCCTCTACCGGGCCTACCTCTACCTGATCATGCTGACCGAGGTCGTCCCGCGTGGACTGGAGAACGAGGAGTGGCGTCAGGAACGGGTCGCCCCCGAACTCGTCGCGGCCCTGGACGAGATCGAGGACCTGGCCGCCAGCTCCGCCGCGTAGCTCGCCGCAGAGCCCCGTCTCTTAGCTCACAACGTGAACTAAGGGTTGGGGGAATGTCGCGCCGGGCCCGCCCGCAGAGGTATGTTGCAGCTCGGACAGGGTTCGGAAGGAGCCACATGGCGGGGCGGAACGGGCGCACGGTACGGGACCTCAGGCGGGCCAACCGCACGGCCGTGCTGCAGCGGCTCTACTTCGACGGGCCGCTGAGCCGCTTCGAGCTCGGCCCGGTCACCGGGCTGAGCTCCGGCTCGGTGAGCAACGTCGTCGCGGACCTGGTCGCCGACGGGCTGGTCGAGGAGGCCGGCAGCGTCGACTCCGACGGTGGCCGCCCCCGCACCCTGCTGCGCGTGGCACCCGGCGCCGGCCACATGATCGGCGTCGACGTCGGCGAGACCCGCGTCCGCGTCGAGCTGTTCGACCTCACCCTCACCGAACTCGCCCGCGCCGAACGGCCCCTCATCCAGCAGCGGTACGAGGTCGAGGTCATCGTCGGCCACATCCGCGACGGAATCGCCGAGGTGCTCGCCGGCACCGGAGTCGACGCCGGCCGGCTGCTGGGCGTCGGCATCGGCGTCCCCGGCATCGTCGAGCACACCCCCGACCGCGGCGCCGTCGTGCACGGGCAGACCATCGGCTGGGACGCGGTCCCGCTGGAGGCGCTGCTCCGCTCGACGTCCGGACTCCCGGACACCGTCCGCTACTTCATCGACAACGGCGCCAAGACCCTCGGCCAGGCCGAGATGTGGTTCGGCGCCGGACGCGGGGCCCACAACGCGATCGTCGTCCTGTTCGGCTCCGGCGTCGGCGCCTGCCTGGTCACCCCCGAGGTGGAGCACGGCCGGGCCGTGGAGTGGGGGCATCTGACGGTACGGGTCAGGGGGCGCCGCTGCCGGTGCGGCGCGCTCGGCTGCCTGGAGGCCTACGCCGGGGCCGAGTCCCTGCTGGAGCGCTGGCGCGAGGAGGGCGGACGGCCGCCGGAGGGCACCGACGAGGAGACGGCACTGACCGCGATGCTGGCCGCCGCGTACCCGGCCGAGGGAGGCACGGCCGACCCGGTCGCTCTCGCCGTACTGGAGGAGACGGCCGAGTACCTGGGCGCCGGACTGTCCGACCTGATCAACCTCTTCCAGCCCGAGCGGATCCTCATCGGCGGCTGGGCGGGGCTCCAGCTCGGTACGCGGTTCCTGCCCGCGGTGCGCCGGCACGCGGCCTCGTACGCGCTGCGGCACCCGGCCGAGAAGGTCACGATCGACCTGGGCCGGCTCGGTCCGGACGCGGTCACCGTCGGTGCGGCGATCCTGCCGCTCGCCGACTTCTTCGCCCGTGGCGGGCGGCGCCTGGAGCCGGCTCCCGAGGGGCCGGTCCCGGCCTGGCGGACGGCACTGGAGGAGCGCGCTCCCCACTGAGGGCGCCGCGACGCGCCGGTGGGCCGTTGCCCTCCTCCTGGTCGCGGGCCGGCGCTCGCAGCGGACGGCGCTCCGCACCGGGATCGGACGCGCCGCAGATCGTCCTGCTCGACCCGACGCTCGTGGTGGGACGCCGTGCCGCTCCCACTGGCGCAGCACCCACGCCCGGCCGGTCACCTGCCAGGCGAGGCTCTGTGAGACGGCGAAGCCGGCCGACAGGCACGGGTCCGAGGCCGTCGCCCGGTTCCTGCACCGCACTCATCCGCGCATACGCACGTTTCGCCGGTCGCGGCCGGAGGTACTCGCGTCTCGCCCGACGAGGTGAAGGGAGTGCGCCGTGGCCGATCGGCGTGACACAGGCCGGGGCGGCGAGCCCGTGCCGAGGGATCTGCCGGACCAGCAGGTGCGTGACGGCGAGGATCCCCTGGACATCCCGCTTCCCGCCGGCGCGGAGAACGAGTCGGAGACGCCCGACACCGACGAGGCCGGCACGGGACGCCAGGACGGCCCCCGCTCGGCCACCGTCCACCCCGAACATCCCGCGCCGGACGAGTCCTCCGCCTGACCGCGACAGGGAGCCATCATGGGTATGGGCGACCGGGTCCGCTCCTGGCCCGTCTACCGTCAGCTCACCGGCACCGACCGCACGGGCCGGGGTGCCGCCGCGAAATCGCCGTACACCGAGAGCCTGCGCCCGCGCACCGACCGCGCGGACCGGGTGGTGCAGTCCGTCTGCCCGTACTGCGCGGTCGGCTGCGGCCAGCAGGTGTACGTGAAGGACGAGAAGGTCGTCCAGATCGAGGGCGACCCCGATTCCCCGGTCAGCCGCGGCCGTCTGTGCCCCAAGGGCTCGGCGACGCTCCAGCTGACCACCGGACCGGCCCGTGAGCACCAGGTGCTGTACCGCCGTCCGTACTCCGGCGACTGGGAGACCCTCGACCTGGACACGGCGATGGACATGGTCGCCGAGCGCGTGATCCGCACCCGGCGCGAGACCTGGGAGTGGGAGCGCGACGGGATGCGCACCGCCCGCACCATGGGCATCGCCAGCCTCGGCGGCGCGACGCTGGACAATGAGGAGAACTACCTCATCAAGAAGCTGCTGACCGGCCTCGGCGTGGTCCAGGTGGAGAACCAGGCCCGGGTCTGTCACAGCTCGACGGTCGCCGGACTCGGCACGAGCTTCGGCCGCGGCGGCGCCACCACCTTCATGCAGGACCTGCAGCACGCCGACTGCATCGTCATCGAGGGCTCCAACTTCGCCGAGTGCCACCCGGTCGGCTTCCAGTGGGTGATGGAGGCCAAGAAGCGCGGCGCCCGCATCATCGACGTCGACCCCCGCTACAACCGCACCAGCGCCCTCGCCGACCTCTACGTCCCGATCCGCGCGGGCACCGACATCGCCTTCCTCGGCGGCATCATCAACCACGTCCTGACCGAGGAGAAGGACTTCCGCGAGTACGTCCTGAAGTACACCAACGCCGCCACCCTGGTCAGCGAGGACTTCCAGGACACCGAGGACCTCGACGGCGTGTTCTCCGGACTCGACGCGGACAAGGCCCACTACGACCCCAGCACCTGGCAGTACGAGGGCGTGGAGATCCAGCAGCCCGCGGGCGAGGCCGACGAGCAGTACGACGATCGCACTCGCAAGGCCGCCGGCGCCGAGGCGCACGGCTCCGGCGGCGCCCGCACCGGGCACCGCGCCCCCGCCGACGAGACCCTTCAGCACCCGCGCTGCGTCTACCAGGTCCTCAAGCGCCACTACGCCCGCTACACCCCCGAGATGGTCGAGGACGTCTGCGGCATCCCCCGCGAGACCTTCCGGCGCGTGTGCGACGAGCTGACCCGCAACTCCGGCCCCGAGCGCACCAGCGCCTTCTGCTACGCCGTCGGCTGGACCCAGCACACCACCGGCTCCCAGTTCATCCGGGCCGCGTGCGTCCTGCAGCTGCTGCTCGGCAACATCGGCCGCCCCGGCGGCGGCATCCAGGCGCTGCGCGGCCACGCCTCCATCCAGGGTTCCAGCGACATCCCGACCCTGTTCAACCTGCTGCCCGGCTACATCCCGATGCCGCACGCGCACCAGGACATGAACCTCGACAACTTCATCGAGACGACCCGCACGGTGAAGGGCTTCTGGTCGGAGATGCGGGCCTACCTCGTGAGCCTGCTGAAGGCCTATTACGGCGATGCCGCCACCCCCGACAACGACTTCTGCTTCGACCACCTGCCGCGCCTGACCGGCTCCCACTCCACCTACGACACGGTGATGGCCCAGCTCGACGGCGACTGCAAGGGCTACTTCCTGCTCGGTGAGAACCCGGCCGTCGGCTCCGCCAACACGCGGTTGCAGCGCCTGGGCATGGCCAACCTGGAGTGGCTGGTGGTACGCGACTTCTCCCTCATCGAGTCGGCGACCTGGTGGAAGGACGGTCCCGAGATCGAGAGCGGCGAGCTGCGCACCGAGGACATCGGCACCGAGGTGTTCTTCTTCCCGGCGGCCGCCCACACCGAGAAGTCCGGCTCCTTCACCAACACCAACCGCTGGGTGCAGTGGCACTACGCGGCCGTGGAACCGGAGGGCGACGCGCGCAGCGACCTGTGGTTCATGTACCACCTGGGTCGCCGCGTCAAGGAACGGCTGGCCGACTCCACCGACCCCATGGACCGGCCGATCCAGGACCTCGCCTGGGACTACCCGGTCACCGGCGAGTTCGAGGAACCGGTCGCCGACGCCGTCCTCGCCGAGATCAGCGGCCACGGCCCCGACAACGGCCCCCTCAGCGCCTACACCGAGCTGAAGGACGACGGCTCCACCCGCTGCGGCTGCTGGATCTACTGCGGTGTCTACGCCGACGGCGTCAACCAGGCCGCCCGCAAGAAGCCCGGCTCGGAGCAGGACTGGGTGGCCGCCGAATGGGCCTGGGCCTGGCCCGCCAACCGGCGCATCCTCTACAACCGCGCCTCCGCCGCCCCCGACGGCACCCCGTGGAGCGAACGCAAGAAGTACCTCTGGTGGGACGCGGAGGCCGGGAAGTGGACCGGCCATGACGTCCCGGACTTCGTGCCCGACCGGGCCCCCGACCACGTGCCCGACGAGGACGCCGAAGGCCCCGACGCGCTGCGCGGCGACGACCCGTTCATCATGCAGGCCGACGGCAAGGGCTGGCTCTACACCCCGGCGGGTCTCGAGGACGGTCCGCTGCCGACCCACTACGAGCCCCAGGACTCGCCCTTCCCCAACGCCCTGTACCCGTCGACCCCGCGCAGCCCCGTGCGCCGGCTGATGCCCCGCGAGGGCAACCGCTACCACCCCAGCGGCGACGAGAAGGGCGCCGACGTCTTCCCGTACGTCGTCACCACGCACCGGCTGACCGAGCACTTCACGGCGGGCGGCATGAGCCGCTGGTCCGAGTACCTGTCCGAGCTGCAGCCGGAGTTCTTCTGCGAGGTCTCGCCCCAACTGGCCCGCGAACGCGGCCTGGAGAACGGCGGCTGGGCCACCGTCGTCACCGCCCGCAACGCCGTGGAGGCGCGCGTGCTGGTGACGGAGCGGATCCGCCCGCTGCGGGTGCAGGGCCGCACGGTCCACCAGATCGGGCTGCCCTTCCACTGGGGGCCCAACGGGGTCTCCCCGGGCGACGCGGCCAACGAGCTGACCTCCATCTCCCTCGACCCCAACGCCCACATCCAGGAGGACAAGGCGCTGTCCGCCGACATCCTTCCCGGCCGCCGGCCGCGCGGACCGGACCTGCCGAAACTGGTCGCCGAGTACCGGCGGCGGGCCGGCATCACCGAGACCACCGGGACGGAGGTGCGCAAGTGAGCCAGGAACGCGTCGGGTTCTTCACCGACACCTCCGTCTGCATCGGCTGCAAGGCCTGCGAGGTGGCCTGCAAGGAGTGGAACGCCATCCCCGAGGACGGCCTGTCCCTGACCGGCATGTCCTACGACAACACCCAGGCGCTCGGCGCCTCCACCTGGCGGCACGTCGCCTTCATCGAGCAGCCGCGCCCCGACGGCCGGACCGAACTCCCCGTCGTCGAGGGCGGGGCGACCGCCCAGGAGACGGCCGTCGACGACTCGGGGGAACTGCGCTGGCTGATGTCCTCCGACGTGTGCAAGCACTGCACCCACGCGGCCTGCCTCGACGTGTGCCCCACCGGCTCGCTGTTCCGCACCGAGTTCGGCACGGTCGTCGTGCAGGAGGACATCTGCAACGGCTGCGGCTACTGCGTGCCGGCCTGTCCGTACGGCGTCATCGAGCAACGCCCGCACGACGGACGGGCGTTCAAGTGCACGATGTGCTACGACCGCCTTGGCGCGGGACAGGAACCGGCCTGCGCCAAGGCCTGCCCCACCGAGTCCATCCAGTTCGGGCCGCTGGACGAACTGCGCGAGCGAGCCGCGCTGCGGGTCGACCAGTTGCACGAGGCCGGCGTCGCCGAGGCCCGGCTCTACGGCGACGACCCCGACAACGGCGTGGGCGGCGACGGCGCGTTCTTCCTGCTGCTGGACCAGCCGGAGGTGTACGGGCTGCCGCCGGACCCCGTCGTCACCACCCGGGACCTGCCGGCCATGTGGAAGCACGCGGGCGCGGCCGCCCTGTCCCTGCTGGGCGGGGTCGCGGCCTGCTTCGCGCTCGCGGGAAGGGGCCGACGATGACCGTTTCGCAACGCCCGCAGCGCTCGGGGCGCAGGCGCCGGCGGGGCGAGCAGGTGATGGTGCCGCGCGCGGAATTCCAGTCGTACTACGGCCGTCCCGTCATCAAGGCGCCGTCCTGGGCCGCCCCCGACATCGCCGGGTACTTCTTCCTGGGCGGGCTCGCGGGCGCCGGGTCGGTGCTCGCGGCGGGTGCGCACCTGACCGGCCGTACGACGACCGCCACGGCGCTGAAGGTGTCCTCGCTCGGCGCGATCTCGCTGTCCGCGGCCGCGCTGATCCATGACCTGGGCCGGCCCGGCCGGTTCGCGAACATGCTGCGGGTGTTCAAGCCGACCTCGCCCATGAGCGTGGGGTCCTGGCTGCTGTCGGTCTACGGACCGGCGGCGGGCGCGGCGGCGGCGAGCGCCGTGACCGGCCGGCTGCCGCGGCTCGGGGGCGCGGCAACCGGCGCCGCGGCACTGCTGGGGCCCGCGGTCGCCACGTACACCGGGGTGCTGGCCGCGGACACCGCCGTACCGGCCTGGCACGGGGCCCACCGTGAGCTGCCGTACCTCTTCGGCGCCTCCGCGACGGCCGCGGCGGCGGGGATGGCCCTGGCGGTCGGTCCCACCGGCGAGAACGCGCCGGCGCGCTGCGCCGCGGGGCTGGCCGCGCTGGCCGACGCGGCGGTGGAGAAGGCCGGGGAGCGGCGGCTGGGGATGGTCGCGGAGACCTGGAAGGAGGGCAGGGCCGGAAACCTGCTACGGGCGGCCCGGGTGCTGACGGCGGCCGGCGGTCTCGGCGCGGTGGCCTTCGGCGGCCGCCGCGGTCCGGCGATCGCCTCGGGTCTCGCCCTCCTCGCCGGCTCGGCCTGCACCCGCTTCGGCGTGTTCGCGGCGGGCGTGGCCTCGGCGAAGGACCCGAAGTACACGGTGGTGCCCCAGAGGGAGAGGCTCGACGACGAAGAGGTCGGAGAAGAAGGGGTGTGAGCCCTCGGCTCACACCCGGGTCTTGGGCCTCATCCGACCTTGCGTCCGCGCAGTGGCTCCGTGTCGGCTCCCGCCCCGTGCTGCAGACCGTGCAGGAACTCCTGAAGGACCTCCGTCGCCGTGTGCTCGGGCTGCCAGCCCAGCTCCGTGCGGGCGCGGGTGCAGTCCATCAGGGGCAGCCGCAGGACCGCGTCGAAGAGGTGGGGCGAGGCGGGCAGCAGGTGCAGTCCCCAGGCGGCGGCGATCGCCCTGCGGGCCGCGGCGCGGGGGAGCCGCACCTGGCGCGTGCCCAGCATCTCGCCCAGCATCTCCGCGTCGACCGGCGGTTCCGCGGCCAGGTTGAAGGCGCCGCGGACCTCTTCGGCGAGCGCCAGGACGTACGCCCTGGCCGCGTCGTCGGTGTGCAGTGCCTGCACCCGCAGTCCCGGGATGTCCGGGAGGAACGGCAGCATCTCCGGACGCGCCAGCGGCCCCGGCACGAACCGTCCGCCGAAGATCCGGCGCTGCTCGCTCGCCGACTCCCGTTTGAACAGGAACGCCGGCCGCATCCGCACCACCCGCACCTCGGGATGCTCCCGCTCGAAGGTGTCCAGGGCGCGCTCCAGATACGCCTTCTCCCGGCAGTACGCCGCGTCCGGCCACCCGTGCGTCGGCCAGGACTCGTCGACCGCGCGTCCTTTCGGCCCCGGCGAGTACGCCCCGACCGACGAGGCGTGCACCAAGGTCGGCACCCCCGCCCTCGCCACCGCCTCGAACACCCGGATACTGCCGAGGACATTGGTGCGCCACGTCACCGCCGGATCGTGCGTGGGCTGGAAGGCCCAGGCCAGATGCACCACCGCGTCGGCGTCCGCGAACACCTTGGCCAGATCCGTGCGCTCCGACGCCAGGTCGACCGGGGACCAGTCCGTCCGGGGCGGGGACCACTCGGGTATCCGCCGGGCCAGCCCCAGCACGGAGCCGACGTCCGATTCCTCGGCCAGGGCGCGCACCACGCTGGTACCGACGTTGCCGGTGGCGCCCGTGACCACGATCCTGCTGCCCGTCGTGCCGCTCACGATCGACTCCCTTCCAGGGGGGAGGGACCGAGTACCCGGCCGGTGCGGGGTTCATGACGTCGGAGGTAATCGACCCGCTCGGTGCCGCGCGGAAGCATGAGGGACGTACCCACCGCACCGGATCCCAGGAGGACGTCCCATGCCGTACTTCGCCAGCCCCGCCGACGGTACGCGGCTGCACTACGTCGACTACGGACCGGCCGACGGACCGGTGGCCGTCTTCGTCAACAGCGCTTACCTGGGCTCGGAGATGTGGGAGTTCCAGCTGCCCCGGCTCGCCGAGGAAGGCCAGCGCTGCGTGGGCCTGGACCGTCGGGGGCACGGCCGCTCCGACGACGTGTGGGGCGGGTTCGATCTCGACACCCTCGCCGACGACCTGCACGGGCTTCTGGACCACCTGGACCTGCGGGAGGCGACCCTGATCGGTCACTCGATGGGCAGCGTCGAGATCACCCGCTGCCTCACCCGGCACGGCACGGAGCGGGTGGCCCGGGTCGTCTTCGTCGCCGGGATCGCGCCGGGCGTGGTGCGCACCGCCGACAACCCGGACGGCGTGGACCAGGACGTGGTGCGGGCCGCGAACGAGGTCTGCCGGCGCGACCGGGCGGCGTTCTTCCGTGACGGCGTCGACGCCTTCTTCGCCGTCGACCGCCCCGGCAACGACGTGTCCCCGGCGTACCGGGACCACATCGTCGACCGCGCCCTGATCTCCACGCCTCGCTCCACGGCCGCGGTCCAGGCGCTGATCGCCGTCGTCGACGTCACCGCCGAACTCCCCAAGCTCGACCTGCCGGCCCTGGTGATCCACGGCACCCACGACACCTCGGCCCCCCTGGAGACGACAGCCCACCGGGCCGCCCGCCTCCTGCCCGAGGCCACCCTCAAGGTCTACGAGAACGCCGGCCACGGCCTCTTCGCCACCCACGCCGAGCAACTCACCGCGGATCTGAGGCAGTTCATGACGGACTGAGTCCGCCCCCCGGGCGCCGCTCCTTCCCCTACGCGGCGAAGGCGTTCACGCCCGTCAGTTGTGCCGACAGGTCCCACAGGCGGGATGCCTGGGCCGGGTCGACGGCCCACTGCTGGACGCCCGTTGTGGTCGACTCGTCCGGCGGGGCGATCTCGGCGATCTCGCAGTCCTCCAGGTAGACGCCGCCCAGGCCGTCCAGTTGGGGGGAGGTCGCCGCCCACACCTGGGTGGCGGCGCCCTGTTCCGGGGTCTTGAAGCCCTGCGGGTTGAGGATGTTGCCGTCCGCGTCGATCCAGCCGCGTTCGATCATCTCCTCCTTGGGGATGTGCCGTTGGAGGGGCGTGAGGATGCCGCCGGGGTGCAGGGAGAAGGCGCGGACACCGGCGTCACGGGCCAGCCGGTCGAGGTGGACGGCGAAGAGGACGTTCGCGGTCTTGGCCTGGCCGTAGGCCTCCCACTTGTCGTAGCCACTCGTCCACTGCACGTCGTCCCAGCGCATGCCGGAGAAGTGGTGGGCGCGGGAGGAGACGGAGACGACGCGGGCGCCGCCCGCCGCGATCGCCGGCCACAGCCGGTTGACGAGGGCGAAGTGACCGAGGTGGTTGGTGGCGAACTGCGCCTCCCAGCCCGGACCCACCCGTGTCTCCGGGCACGCCATGATCCCGGCGCTGTTGATCACGATGTCGACGGTCCGTCCGGAGGCCAGGAACCGGTCGGCGAAGGAACGCACGCTCTCCAGGTCCCCGAGGTCCAGCTCGTCCACCTCGACGCCGGTCATCCCGGCCAGCGCCTCCTCGGCGGTGGCCCGGCGCCGTGCCGGGACGACGACATGGGCGCCCGCCCCGGTCAGGGCCCGGGTCGTCTCCAGGCCGAGGCCCGAGTAGCCGCCGGTGACCAGCGCGAGCTTCCCCGTGAGATCGACGCCCCGCAGGACGTCGTCCGCGGTGCTGGTCGCGCCGAATCCGGATCCGATCTTGTGCTGTGCAGTGGTCATGCCGTGAACGCTACGAAGTGAAGTGCGCTCGAAGTCAAGCCGGGACCGGGGCCGGATGCGGAAGGGCCCCGACCGGACGGGGGAATCTCGGTCGGGGCCGTCGAAGGGTGGGCACGGATGGCGGTCGCCTCTCGGCGAAGGGCTCCACAGGGCTTCAGCCGAACGATCGTCCCTGTGGGCGAATGGTGAGGCCCGGGGACACTGTCCCATCCGCACCCACGGCTTGTTCAACGGCGAACTACCGTGTGGTGTTCCGCCGTTGGGATCCTTTCACGGTGATCTGAGTCACCCGCGCGCGGTGGCCGGAACGGTGTCCGCCCACAGGTTCTCCGCCTGCAGCAGCAGCGACCCGAGGACCGTCGTGCGGTCCGCCCCGTATCGGGCCTGCGCCCGCAGCCCCTCCTGCAGCCGCCGGTGCAGCTCCCGCCGGGTGTCCTCGACCCGCTCGTCCACTTCCTCCTCTCCGGGCCCGTCGAGGAGTCGGCGCCCCTGTGCGTGGCAGGCCCGCGCGATCAGCTCCAGCAGCCGCCCGTAGGTGTGCAGCACCGGGGCGTCGGGCGCCGTGGGCGTCCGTTCGTCCTCGGCGGCGACCGCGAGGGTGCGAGTGAGTGTCGCCACGTGTCCGGTGATCCGGCTCCAGCGCTCGTCCTCGCTGACGGGCGGTATGTCCGAGGGCAGCCGGCGCAGTCTGCGCAGCGGCCTGCTGGTCAGGCGCACGCTCTCCCGGCTCCAGCGGCGGGCCGAGCGCACCGCCTCCAGCCGGCGTTCGAGCCGGGCGGCGCCGTGCTCCCAGCCGCACACGGTCGCCGTGTCCCGGCGCTCGTGCCGCATGTCGTCGGCGATCGTCCGCAGCACGTCCCCCGCCTCCTCGGCGAGGGCGGCGAGGTTCTCCCGTACGTCCCGGAGATGGATCGGCGGCAGCACCAGCGCGTTGACGGCGATCCCGATCACCGCGCCCAGCGCCGCCTGCCCCACCCGATGCCCGACCGTGGCCGCGGTGACGCTGCCGGCGGCGAGCGTGAACAGCGCGGTGGTGGCGCCGTAGATCCCCTGGTCGCCGAAGCGGGACCAGTTGGACATCAGCATGAGCACCGGCAGACACAGCGCCAGCGCGCCCAGCGTGTTCCCGATGACGGCGTGGGCGAGTGAGGCGCACACCGTGCCGGTGCAGATCGCCGCGAGCTGCTGGGCCCCGCGCCGCAGGGAGCTGAACACGGTGGCCTGCACCAGGACCACCGCCGCCCAGGGAGCCATCAGGGCCATCGGGTCGCCCATGCCGTCGCTCGCCACGAACCACGCCAGCACCGCCGCCCCCGCGGCCTTCAGCGACTGCACGACCAGATCCCGCTCCCGGCCCGGCGAGCGCCAGGCCGCCCGCACGTTCCGTCCGACGCCGGTCCACTGCGCGCCCTGTACTGATCGTCGTATCGCTTCACTCACTCGCAACATCCGGTGCGGGTAACCGAAGACCGGCGGACCACAGCAGGCCGGGCACAGTGACGTGCCGTACTCAGGCCAGCGGGCTGCCGTCCAGGTCGGCCAGGAGGTGCGCGGGATCGTCGTACACGGCCTCGGCGCCCGCCTCCTCCAGGTCGGCGCGCGGGATTCCGCCGCACAGCACGCCGACGCAGCGCACGCCGGCCCGGGTGGCCGCGCGCATGTCCCACACGGTGTCGCCGACGAAGACCGCCCGTTCGGCGGGCACCCCGACGAGCTCCAGGGCGTGTTCGACGGGCTCGGGGGCCGGCTTGCCCTCCTCGACGTCGTCGGCGCTGGCCGTCGCGTGGATCGGCTCGTCGGCGGAGAGCGCGCGCCGCAGCGCGGACAGTTCCGGGCCGCTCGCGGAGGTGGCCAGCACGACCCGCCAACCGTCGTGATCGAGCCGTCGCAGCAGCCGGCCGGCGTCCTCCAGCGCGGGCAGCCGCTCGAAGTACTGCGCGTACAGCGTCTTGTGCGCGGCGCTCAGCTCGCCGTCGTGGTCCTTGTCCCGCTCCTCGCCCAGCACCCGGGCGATCAGATCCTCCGAGGGCAGGCCGACGGACCGGTGGATGGCATGCATGGGCACCTGGTGGCCCGCCTGCCGGAACGCCTCCCACCAGGTCGCCACGTGCAGGTGGTTGGTGTCCACGAGGGTTCCGTCGACGTCGAACACGGCCGCCCGTTCCATGCGCTCTCCCTTGCTCGCTCTCCGCTCGAGTACCACGTCACGGGCCCGTCACGCCCGTCGGCGTGCGCCGCCTGCGGGTCCAGGCGAGCAGGTCGTCGAGCGCCCAGGTGTTCACCACCCGCTCGGCCGGCACCCCGCACTCCTCGGCGCGGGCGCAGCCGAGGATCTGCCAGTCCAGCTGGCCGGGCGCGTGCGCGTCGGTGTCGATCGAGAAGAGCACGCCCGCCTGAACCGCGCGGCGCAGCAGCCGCCGAGGCGGGTCCAGCCGCTCGGGCCGGCTGTTGATCTCCACGGCGGTGCCCGTCTCGGCGCACGCGGCGAACACCTCGTCCGCGTCGAACTCCGACTCGGGCCGCCCCCGCCCGGTCACCAGCCTGCCGGTGCAGTGCCCGAGCACGTCGGAGTGCTCGTCGCGGACGGCGGCCACCATGCGCCGGGTCATCGAGCGGGCGTCCATGCGCAGCTTGGAGTGCACCGAGACCACGACCACGTCCAGCCGTTCGAGCAGTTCGGGTTCCTGGTCCAGGGAGCCGTCCTCGAGGATGTCGCATTCGATGCCGGTCAGCAGCCGGAACGGCGCCCAGGTCTCGTTCAGCCGTGCCACCACGTCCAGTTGCTCCCTCAGCCGTTCCGGCGACAGCCCGCGCGCCACCGTCAGCCGCGGCGAATGGTCGGTCAGGGCAGCCCACTCGTGCCCGAGCGCCGCGGCGGCCCGTCCCATCTCCTCTATCGGGCTGCCGCCGTCCGACCAGTCCGAATGCAGATGGCAGTCCCCGCGCAGCCGCGCCCGCAGCTCCGCGCCCGCCCGGTCCTCGTCCGCCGCCCCGGCCTCGTCCTCCAGTTTGCGCAGATAGCCGGGCACCTGCCCGGCCAGTGCCTCCTGGACGACCTGGGCCGTCTTCGGGCCGACCCCCTTCAGCGACTCCAGCGACCCGGCGGCGGCCCGGTCGCGCACCTCGTCCGCGGGCAGCTTCGCCAGCACGCGGGAGGCCGTACGGAAGGCGCGGACACGGTAGGTCGGCGCCAGGGACCGCTCCAGCAGGAAGGCGATCCGGTCCAGTGCCTCGACGGGATCCATGGCTCCAGGGTTCCCCGGCCGCACGGATCTCGCACGGTTTGTGCCCGCTCACCCGGGGTACTGCGATGCCCCACCCGCAGCGACGATCAGGAGGTCGGCGATGTCCCCATCAGCTTCCGGCAAGGTGGCAGTGGTCACCGGCTCCGACTCGGGGATCGGCCGCGCCACGGCCGTCCGGCTGGCCGAGGCGGGCATGGACATCGGCATCACCTGGAACACCGACCGCAAGGGCGCCGAGGAGACCGCCGACGAGGTGCGCGCCCACCGGCGGCGGGCCGAGGTGGCCCACCTGGACCTGACCGGCCTGCCCGAGGCCGCCGACACGGTCGACGAGCTGTGCGAACGGCTCGGCCGCCTCGACGTCCTGGTCAACAACTCCGGTACGGGCACCATGACCCCGTTCCTCGATCTGGACCTCGACACCGTGCGCGAGGTCCTCGACGTCGATCTGGTCGGCCCGTTCCTGTGCGGGCAGCGGGCGGCTCGGCACATGATCCGGCAGGGCGACGGCGGCCGCATCGTCAATGTCACCTCCGTCCACGAGCATCAGCCGAGGGTCGGCGCGGCCCCGTACTGCGCGGCCAAGGGCGGTCTGGGACTGCTCACCCAGGTGATGGCCCTGGAGCTCGCCGAGTACGGCATCACCGTCAACGCCGTCGCGCCGGGTGAGATCGCCACGCCGATGACCGGCCAGGAGGACGGCGACGTGCGCACCGAGCCCCGTCCGGGCATTCCGCTCGGCCGGCCCGGTGACGCCCGCGAGGTGGCCGCGGTGATCGCCTTCCTGGCCGGGCCCGACGCCGGGTATGTCACCGGCGCGTCCTGGAGCGTGGACGGCGGCATGCTGCGGATGGGGCCGCAGGCGGGTTCGCATCTCGGCAGTGACGACTGGCGGCGACCCTGAGCGGGCGGCCGTGAGACTGCGCACCAGCCACTGCGACCGTCCCGGCTTCAGCCGCGTCCGCTGCGGGCGCGGCTTCCGTTACCGGGACGAGACCGGCGCGCCCCTGAAGGACCCCGCCCATCTCGACCGCATCCGCGGCCTGGTCATCCCGCCGGCCTGGCGGGACGTGTGGATCTGCCCCTGGCCCAACGGGCATCTGCAGGCCGTCGGCACCGACGACGCCGGACGCCGCCAGTACCTCTACCACGAGGCGTTCCGCGCGCGGCAGGAGCAGGCCAAGCACGAACACGTCCGCGAGGTCGCCCGTACCCTGCC
The DNA here is from genome assembly GCF_040630525.1 of Streptomyces sp. NPDC005799. Lineage (NCBI taxonomy): Bacteria > Bacillati > Actinomycetota > Actinomycetes > Kitasatosporales > Streptomycetaceae > Streptomyces > Streptomyces sp. NPDC005799. Next base: position 106,944 of record NZ_JBEXXQ010000024.1, on the reverse strand, counting down.
CGAACTGCGCGCCAAGGTGGCGATCGACCTCGCCGGACGCGGACTGAGCCGGGCCCGGGTCACCGCCTGCGCCGTGCGTCTGCTGGACCTGGGCTTCTTCCGCATCGGCAGCGACCGGCACACCAGGCAGAGTGAGACCTACGGCCTGACGACGATGCTGCGCGAGCATGTCACCTGCCGCCGTGGTGAGATCGAGTTCGGTTACCCGGCCAAGGGGGGCGTCGAGCTCGTACGGGCCCTCGTCGACGAACAGGCGCACGCCGTCGTACGGTCCCTGGCGCGTCGCCGGCGTCGTGCGGAGCGGCTGTTCGTGTACCGGGACCGGGGCGCCTGGCACGATCTGCACGGCGACGACCTGAACGAGGCGCTGAGGCGGCTGTCCGGGACGGAGATCACCGCGAAGGACTTCCGCACCTGGCACGCCACGGTCCTCGCCGCCGTCGCGCTGTCCGTCCCCACCGCGCAGGCTCGTGCCACCCCCGCGGCCCGGCGCCGGCAGATCGCCCGCGCGGTCCGCGAGGTCAGCCACTACCTGGGCAACACGCCTGCCGTGTGCCGGGCCTCCTACATCGACCCGAAGGTGCTCGAGCTGTTCGAGCGGGACGTCACGATCGCCGACGCGCTCACCCGGCTGGGCGAGCACGGCGACTTCGGCCGTCCGGCCACGCAAGGCGCCGTCGAGCGGCCGGTGCTGGATCTGCTGGAGAGCGGGCGTTGACGGGTCACCGTCCGTCTCGCGTTCTACGCTCTATGGCATGACCGAACAAGGAGTTCCGCATATCGCCCATCCACGGGTTCTGGTGCTCGGGGTGTGCCCGGGCAGGCCGGGCGAGGCCCCCTTCCGGATCGTGGAGATCGACGGTCAGGTCATCGGCGAGGCCCGGGCCGTCACCGACGTACTGGAGGCCGCCGCCTCGTACGGCATCCCCATCCACGACCTCGACGACCCGGACCTGATCCGCTGGGTGGGAGGCGACAAGTACACCTGGACGAAGCACTGAGCCGACGGCTCAGCCGACCGTCCACTTCTGGTTGGCGCCGCCCGTGCACGTCCAGATCTGCAGCCGGGTGCCGTTGGCCGCGTCGTTGCCGGTGACGTCCAGGCACTTGTTCGCCTGCGGGTTGACGATGTCGTGCGCCCCGGTGACGGTCCACTTCTGGTTGGGGCCGCCGGTGCAGTCCCACAGCTGGACGGTCGAGCCGTCCGCGGTGCCGTTGCCGGTGATGTCCAGGCACTTGCCGAGCGCGCGGACGGTGCCGTCGGAGCCGACGGTCCACTGCTGCGCGGCGGTGCCGTTGCAGTCGTAGAGCTGAACGGGCGTGCCGTTGGCGGGGTTCGCGCCGGCGACGTCCACGCACTTGTCGGCCAGGCCCCTGATCGCCGTCCCCGTGGGGGTGTCGCCGGTCGTGACGGACACCGAGTCGACGACCAGCGCCTGCGGGAAGGAGGTCGAGCCGTCCGGGTCGCCCGGCCAGTAGCCGCCCACGGCCAGGTTCAGGATCAGGAAGAACGGCTTGTTGAACACCCAGGTCCTGCCGCCGAGATCGGCGGGGGTGCGCCGCTGGTAGACGGTGCCGTCCACGGACCAGGTGATCGAGTCCGGTGCCCAGTCGACGGCGAAGGTGTGGAAGGCGTCTGCGAAGGCCTGGCCGCCCGGCAGGGAGTAGGCGGCGCCGATACCGCCCGAGCCGGAGTAGCCGGGCCCGTGGATGGTGCCGTGCACGGTGGAGGGCTCGAAGCCGACGTTCTCCATGACGTCGATCTCGCCCGAGTCCGGCCAGTTCACCGGCGTGCCCAGCATCCAGAACGCGGGCCACATGCCCTGCCCGCGCGGGATCTTCATCCGTGCCTCGACGTGCCCGTACTGGGCGGTGAACCTGCCGGAGGTGTTGAGCCGGGCCGAGGTGTACTGGCAGGTGCCGTACCAGCACTGGTAGTTGGCCGGGTTCTCGCGCCGGGCGGTGATCACCAGATGGCCCTGGCCGTCCAGGGCGGCGTTGCGGGTGCCGGGCGTGTAGTACTGCCGCTCATGGTTGTTGACGTTGTCGCCGGTCTCGGTCTGCCACTTGGAGGGGTCGACGGCGGCACCGGCGGGCCCGTCGAACGTGTCGGAAAAGGCCACCGCGGCGGCGGCCTCGGGCGGGTCCGCGTGCGCCGCACCGGTCGCGGCGGACGCGACCAGCACGGCGGACAGGGCGGCGAACAGACATCTGCGCAGCAGTCGTGGGGAGGCCACGGCACTTCCTTCCATGCGGCGGGGGGGGGGGCCGCGGGGCGCGGGCCCGCGGGGGGGGGGTGTGGTGCGGCCGGGGTTTTTTTTTTGTGTTTTATTGTAGGTGGAAAAAAATGTTAGAAAAACGAATTTTT
>NZ_JBEXXQ010000024.1:0-104566 GCF_040630525.1 Streptomyces sp. NPDC005799 | reverse complement strand
CCACCCCCGGGGGGCCCGGGGCGCCTAAATCAAATTGGCGCTGTTGTGGGGGGGCCCCCCGCCATCTTCTCCCCGGGGGGGGGCGGGCCCACGGTCGCCCCCCCCCCGAGGTGGGGGGTGAAGGCGTCGCCTCTTGATTTAAGGAGTGAGATAAGGAGAGCGTCAATACCTTGGTACGGACCAGGAGTTGACGTGCCCTGCTAAGCGCTCTTTGTCCCCTTGGCGGGTCGGCGCGGGACCCGTTCCCGTGCGTGCACCCTGCCCATCCGCCGCCCCAGGACGATCCAGCCGATGAGCGCGCCGCTCGTGTTGAGGATGACGTCGTCGATGTCGAAGGCGCGTCCGTCGACCAGCGCGCCCTGGGCGAACTCCACGAGCAGCATGACCACGGCGGTCAGCAGCAGCACGCGCAGCAGCCCGCGTGCTCGCGGCGCGACGACGGGGATGAGAACCCCGAACGGGACGCCCAGCAGGATGTTGCCGCCGATCTGCTTCACGGCGTCGCGCAGCGCCGGCTGTTCCATGTAGGCCCGGATCGAGCGGCCCGGATGCAGATTGGTGTGCACCAGCGAGGCCGAGGCGGGCGAGGGCTCCAGCGTCAGCTTGGCCAGCACCACGGCGAAGGCCACCATGAACCCGAAGGCGACCAGCATCGCCAGCAGCCGGATCGGCAGGGGCAGGACATGCCGCTCGCGCGGCTCAGGACGGGAGGCCTTCTCGGCCTTCGCCCTCCTCCAGGGTTTGCCGCCCTTCACCGGTTCGCCGCTCTTCGCGGGCTTCTCCGCTCTGCCGTTCTTCGCGGGCTTCGCGGCCTTGTCGGATTTGGCGACACCCAGGCGCCATGCGGAACGTGGGCGCAAGGCTGCACGGGCCATCCGGTCCTCCAGTCTTCAACTTCCCTGTGTCGTAAGGCGGTTACCCCCACATCCGCCGACGATGCCGCCATGCCCGGTTCCGGGGTGGTGCGCCCGCGCGGTTTTTCTTCCCGCTGTCGGGGCAACCGGGCGGTGAGCCGAGCGCGCCGCCCCCCGCGGCGCCCGCCGCGATGCTTGGATGCCGCGGAAGGACGGACCGGACCTCTCGCCGCGACTGCGTGCGAGCGGAGCCCGAGGAGGTGGCGCATGACCCCGCGGACCGCGCTCCTCGCGGCGGCCGAACTGCTGGGCTGGTGGGTCGCGCTCGCCCTGCTGTGGCTGGTCCTCATCAGCACCGTCGACACCCTCGAACTCGCGGTCGGCGCGGCCTCGGCCCTCGTCGGCGCCCTCGCCGCGCGGGCCGCGCGACGGGCGGTGAGCGGATCGTGAACGGCTGGCTGCTCGCCGCGACCGTCGGTCTCGCCGGCGGCCTGGGCGCGGCCCTGTGGGGCGTCGCCACCGGCCCGCTGCGCCGCCGCGTCGTGGCGCAGAACCTGTCCACCGCCCTCGCGTGCCCGGGCCTGCTGCTCCTGTCCCAGGCCTACGACCGGCCGTCGTACGTCGACCTCGGTCTGGTCCTCGCCCTGCTCGGCCCGGTCGGCACCCTGGTCTTCGCTCGGCTGCTCGCCGACGAACTGGCCGAGGACCCGCCGCGCGCCTGGGGCCTGACCTGGACGGTCGCCGGCCTCGGCGCGGCCGCGGTGACCGCCCTGTGCGTGGCGACCGGACCCAGCCGGGCGATGGTCAAACTGCTGGTCATCGGTGCCCTGCTGATCAGCGGTAACGTCATCGCCTCCCGTGCCCTGTCCGGCGGCTTCCGGGGGGTCCGCGGTGGCTGACGCGGTGATCGTCGTCGCGCTGCTGCTGGTCGCGGCGTCCGCCACGGTGGCCGTGGCGACCCGCGACCCGATGCGCCAGGCCCTCGTCCTGTCCGTCCTCGGCGTCGTCCTCGCCGTGCTGTTCACCGTCCTGCAGGCACCGGACGTCGGCCTGTCCCAGCTCGCCGTGGGCTCCGCCCTCACCCCACTGCTGCTGATGCTCGCCGTCCGCAAGATCGGACGACGCGGCCGGGAGAAGGAGGGCGAGCGGTGACCCGGCACGCCCGACTGTGGGTCCTGCTGACCGGCGGCGCGGGCCTGGCCGTCCTGCTGGTCGCCGCCTGCCTGAGACTGCCGCACTTCGGCGGCGACCGGCACCCCTACGGCGACCGCGCGGTCCACGCCTCCCTGGCCCGGCGCACCGCCAACACCATCTCCTCCGTCAACTTCGACCAGCGCGCCTTCGACACCCTCGGCGAGATGACCATCCTCTTCGCGGCCGTCCTGGGCTGCGTGGTCCTGCTGCGCCAGACCCAGGACGAGCGGCGCGCCCGCCCCGAACCCGCCGACGTGGCCCGGCCGGTGCGCCGCTACGCCCTCCTCGTCCTGCCCGTCGCCCTGCTGACCGGCCTCTACATCGTCGCCCACGGCCAGCTCAGCCCCGGCGGCGGCTTCCAGGGCGGGGTCGTCGCCGCGACCGCCCTGCACCTGCTCTACCTCGGCGCCGACTACGCAGCCCTGGAACGCGTCCGCCCGGTCGGCAGATACGAGGTCGGCGACGCGCTGGCCTCCTCCGCCTACGTCGTCACCGGCATCGCCGGCCTCATCGGCGGCACGGCCTTCCTGGCCAACACCCTGCCGTACGGCACCTTCAACACCCTCTCCTCCGGCGGCACCGTGCCGCTGCTGAACGCGGCCATCGGCATGGAGGTCGCCTGCGCGGTCGTCGTCCTGCTCGCCCGCTTCCTGGACCAGGCCGTCGAGATCGAGGAGGAGAGCGGGAGATGAGAAACGTCATGGACGTGCTGCCGTACCTGGTGGCCGTATGGGTCTTCCTGGCCGGCTGCTACGGCCTGGCCACCAGCCGCAACCTCGTCCACGCCGTGGGCTGTCTGTCCGTCTGCCAGGCCGGCACCTATGTCCTGCTGCTGGCCGTCGGCTACCGGGACAAGGCCACCGCCCCCGTCTTCTCCGACATCAGGCCCGGCTCCCGCCCGGTCGTCGACCCGGTCGTCCAGGCGCTGACCCTCACCGACGTCGTCGTCGGCGCCACCGTCACCGCCCTGCTCCTCGCGCTCGTCGTCCAGATCGCCAAACGCCACGGCACCGTCGACCCCGACGAACTCTCCGAACTGCGCGGCTGATGAACGACCTGCTGCCGCTCCTGGTCGCCGTCCCCCTCCTCGGGGCCGCCCTGCTCGTCGCCGTCGGCCGCCGGCTGCCCCGGGTCGCCGCCGAGTCCGCGGGCTGCGCCGTGTCCGCCGCGACGGCCGGACTCGCCGTCGTGCTGCTGCTCGGCTCCTCGCCGCCGATGACGGAATGGGTGGGCGGCTGGACGCCCGTAGACGGCCACAGCGTCGGCATCGTCCTGACCGGCGACGGACCCGGCCTCGGCATGGCCGCGCTCGCCTCGCTGCTGACCCTGGCTGCCCTGGTCTACTCCTGGCACTACTTCGACGAACCGCCCCGCCGCCACGCGGGCTCCTTCCCGGCGCTGATGCTGCTGTTCCAGGGCGGCATGTGCGGGTTCGCGATCGCCGGCGACCTGTTCAACATGTTCGTCTGGTTCGAGCTGATGAGCGTCGTCGCCTACGCGCTGACCGGCACCCGGGTCGAGGAGCCCAGGGCCGTGCAGGGCGCGCTGAGTTTCGCCGTGGTCAACTCCCTCGGCGCGTACGCCATGCTGATGGGCATCGGGCTGCTGTACGCGCGCACCGGCGAGCTGGCGCTGACGCAGATCGGGCGCGGTCTCGACGCGCACGGCGCGCCGGACGCGCTCACCCTCGCCGGCTTCGTCCTCGTCCTGACCGGTCTGCTGGTCAAGGCCGCCGCCGTTCCCTTCCACTTCTGGCTCCCGGACGCGCACGCCGTCGCCCCCACCCCCGTGTGCATGCTGCTGTCCGGCGTCATGGTCGAACTCGGCGCCTACGGCGTCTGGCGCGTGTACGGCACCGTCTTCGCCGGCCCCGGCGGCGTCCCGTCCCACGACCTGCGGCGCGCTCTGGTGGTGCTCGGCGTGCTCACGGTGGTGATCGGCGCGGTGATGTGCTGGTACCAGCGGCACATCAAACGGCTGCTCGCCTACTCCACGGTCGCCCACACCGGGCTCTTCCTCATCGGCATCGGTGTGCTGACCCCCGAGGCCGACGACGGGGTCGCGCTGTACGTCCTCGGACACGCCGGCGTGAAGGCCGCCCTGTTCGCCCTCACGGGCATCCTCCTCGACCGCTACGGCAGCGTCGACGAACACGCCCTGCACGGGCGCGCCCGCGCGTTGCGCGGGGTGGCCGTGATGTACGTCCTCGGCGGCCTCGCCCTCGCGGGGCTGCCGCCGTTCGGCACCGCGCTCGGCAAGTCCGTCGCCGAGGAGGCGGGGGGCGGACCGCTGACCGTGCTGTACGTCGCGGGGGGCGCGGTGACCGCCGCGGCCGTGTTGCGCGTCGCCGCCGGGGTGTTCCTCGGCCTCGGCCCCACACCGCCGGACCAGGGCGACTTCGAGACGACCGGCTCGGGCGAACAGCCGGAGACGGGACACCGCATCCGGCGGATCCCGGACACCATGACGGCGGTGCCGGCCGTGCTGCTGGCCGCAGCGCTCGCCGTGGGAGTGGGCCCCGGCTTCGCCGACGTCGTGGCGCGCTCGGTGAACGAGGCCGGGTCCGGCGGGGTGATCGGCTCCGTGGAGTGGACCGGACCGGGCGTGCTGCTCGGCCTGCTGTCGACCGGGCTCGCCGTGGGCCTCGCCGCCCTCGCCGCCGTCCGCCCGAAACTGCTGACGTGCCCGGACTGGGCGCTGGCGCTGCGGCGCCTGCAGTCCGGGCACGTCGGGGACTACGTGGCATGGGTGCTGGTCGGGGCCGCCCTGCTCGGCGCGCTCGCGTTGCCGGGAGTGCTGGGCGGCTGATCAGCTCTGGTAGGAGACGTGCACCTCCTTGAAGCCGAGCGAGTGCAGCAGCCCCTGGAGCATGTCGACGGTGTTGGTCTCGGCACGTTTGGTCAGCCCGCTGTCCTTGGCGGCCTCGCCGATGTGCTTCACCGCGAGCTTCTGCACCGCCTGCTCACCGTTGGGGTTGTCCGAGAAGAAGTCGCCGAGGCGGTCCAGCAGACCGCGCTGCTTGGAGACGGCGTAGGAGCGGTCGGGGTCGAGGGCCGGCTTGCCGAGCGCCGCGTGCGGCAACCGGATGGTGGCGGACGTACGGTCGCCGTTGACCGTCACGTCGTCCTTGCCGACCTTGCCCAGGTCGACATAGGCGTCGACGGTGCCCGCCCCGACGTACAGGGTGCGGCTGCCGCGGATCGCGTCGGGCAGATACTTGGTGTCCTTCTCCAGGTCCACCACGACCTGGAAGTTGCCGGAGGCGGCGTCGTAACGGCTCATGTCCTGAATGGACTGCAGCAGCGCGGGACCGGTGCGGTCGTGCGTCTGCGTCCCGAACAGGTCCTTGAGACCGGGCAGCACACTCAGCCGGATCCCGGCGAAGAACACCACGAGCACCAGCACGACGGCGCTCACCGCCTTCGCCCAGCCGGGCATGCGCCTGGACACGCGCCTGATGGGAGTCGTCATGGCGGCGGTCCTCCTTCCTGACTACTTCCACGAATGCCCGCCAAATCCCTTGGCAGACCGTGTCGTTGGCCGATCGATATCTGGTGGGGGGCAGACGGGGCGCACTAGCGTGGGAGAACTGTCCGTACCGGCACCCCTGGAGTCCCGGATGAGTACAGACAGCACGTCCCTCTCCCGCTGCCCCATGCACCGCATCGACCTCCCCGAGACCGGTCCGCCCCGGCGCACCGCGCTGGCCACCGGCACCCCGGTCTGGCTCGTGACCCGCTACGCCGACGTCCGCCAGGTGCTCATGGACCACCGCTTCGACAGGCGTTCGCTGCATGCGGACGACGCGCCGCCGCTGCTCGTCGTGCCGAACCTGCTGGGGGACCCGGAGGGGATGGTCAACCTCGACGGCGAACCGCACCAGCGGCTGCGCGGCACCGTGCAGCGGGCGTTCACGCCCCGCGCGATCGCCCGCTGGCGGCCCTGGGTGGCCTCGGTCGTCGACACCCTCCTCGACGACTTCGCGGCCGGGGAGCGACCTGCCGACATCGTCGAGGGGTTCACCCGTCCGCTGCCCGTCTCGGTGATCTGCCGGCTGATGGGCCTCGACCACCTCAACCGCGAGCGCATCCGGCACTGGGCCGACCACGCCCTCTCCGGGGGCGCGCACACGCGGGAGGAAGTCGTGGCCGCCATGTCGGAGTTCGCGGAGTTCGGCGCCCGACTGGTCGCCGAACGACGTGAGGCCCCCGGCGACGACCTGGTCAGCGGACTGGTGGCGGCGGGCGACGCCGTCGGTGTCGACGAACGGCAGCTCGTGCGGCTGGTGTGCGGTCTGGTGGTGGCCGGGCACGAGACGACCATGACGGCGCTCGGCAATCTCGTCGTCTACCTCCTCACCGACGGACGGGACGTCTACGCCCCTCTCGCCGAGGGCGAGGAGACGGCCGCCACCGCCGCCGAGCAGCTGCTGCGCGCCGTTCCGCTCAGCGAGGGCCGCGTCCTGCCCGGGCTGCTCCGGCGGGCTGTCGAGGACACCGAGGTCGGCGGTGTCAGCATCCCGGCGGGCAGCGTGGTCGCCGTACAGACCAACTCCGCCAGCCGCGACACCGCCGTCTTCCCACCCGGGCCGCCGGATCCCTTCACCCCTCTGCCCGCGCCCACCGTCGTCTTCGGCGCCGGTCCCCACCACTGCCTCGGCGCCTGGCTCGCCCGCCTGGAACTCGGCCTCGCCCTGCACCGCCTCGCCTCCCGCTTCCCCGGCCTGCGCGCCGAGTTCACCCCGGACACGATCGACTGGCGCGAGGGCCAGATGACCCGGAGCCCACGCACCCTGCCGGTGTCGTGGTGAAGCTCGGGGGAGTGAGCCGGTGCGGCCGCGTCGGCCGCCCCTGACCCGACCGCTCCGGCCAGGTCACCGGCCACCGCGCCGCCCCGGGGTGCGCACGCCGGCCGGGCAGCACATCCGCCGCCCGGCCACCTCCCGGAGGCCGCCGACACCTTCCGCCCGCACCGGGCCGCCCGGCACGCAGTCCCCGGAGAGGACCCGCCGGCAGGCACCGACCACCTCGGGTCCCGCCCTCCGCGCTGACGACGGAAGCTGCCGAAAGGGGCTAGGGCCGGTTGCGAAGGTCCCGCCTGCCCCGCGACGCCCGGCACGCTCCCCTGAGGGGGCACCCCCACTCGCCGCACCGGGCACGTCCCCGAGTACGTCCAGTACGAGGGCTTGCACCCGGCACGCCGAGAGCACGCTCCCCCAGGCTCGAACAACCGCGCGTGGGGGCCCCAGGACGCCGCGGGGCCCGCGCTCCGAGCTGACGACGGGAGCTGCCGAAAGGGGTCAGTGCGGGCGCAGCTCCCTGTCGCCCGACGGGCGGGACCACCACACCCCCTCGCCGTGGGTGAGGCCGGGCAGCCGCAGCTCGATCTCGCGCACCCGGCGGGCCGGCAGCTCGCCGGTGATCAGCCAGGACGACGGGCCGGGCGTGGTGCCGGTGAACTCCGCGCCGTGTGAGGCGAGTTCGGCCGTCACCGGGGCCAGGGCGTCGAGCGGAACCTCCGTCTCGAACGCGTGGTACGGCTCGTACAGCCGCGTCCGCGCCTCATGAAGCGCACGGCGCAGCACGACCGGGGTGAGACCCCGGAAGTCGGCCGCCGTGCTGATCGGCGAGCAGTAGCCGGAGCGGATCAGCGTCACCCGGTAGTCGGTGACCGGCGCGCCCGACAGCCCGGTCAGCATGCCCGCGTGCACCGCGTCCTCGATGGCCTGGTGGAAGGCGCGGGGGAGTGCGCCGAGTTCCGTCTCGTACGTGAACACCCCGCCGGAGTCGCGCGGTCCCGGCGCCACCCGCAGCCCGATCGTCGCCCAGTAGCGGGTACCCAGGTGCCACGGCATCTCCGCGCAGGCCTCGCCCACGCCCCGCGGCCGCTCCAGGAACCGCACCCGGCCCGGCTCGAAGTCCGCCTCGACGCCGAAGTCCTGGGCCAGCGTCGCCGCGATCACCTCCATCTGGACCTCGCCGTACAGCAGCAGCGCGGTGGCTCCCCCGGGCGCCGGTCGGGCGTGGATCAGCGGGTCCTGGTCGGCGAGGGCCAGGAGGGCCTCACGCAGTCGCGCCGCCTGCTCCGGCCGGCGGGCACGGGCCACGCTCTCCAGTGTCGGGGGCGCGAACTGCGGTGCGCGATCGCTGAGTTCACCGAGCCGGTCACCCACCCGCACTCCACCCAGCCCGCCGATCGTCGCGATGTTCCCGGCGGTCAGGGGCCCCTCCCGGCCGACGACGTCCAGGCGGTGGGCGCGACCGGCGACCTCGGTGGTCCGGCCGTCGGCCTCGCGCCGCAGGAACGTCAGCCGCTGGCGCTGCGCCACCTCACCGTCGTACAACCGCAGGTACGCCGTCCGCTCGCCCCCCGGTCCGGGCCGTACGGCGAACACGGTGCCGCGTGGTCCGGCGGCACCGGACGTCGGGGCCGGGGGGATCAGGCGGATCATCGTGTCCACGAGACCGGCGACGCCCTGGCCGCCGAGCGCCGAGCCGAACAGGACGGGGTGGAAGGAGCCGTCGGCCGTGTGCGCCGCGAGGGCCTTGGAGAGGTCGTCGGCGGTCGGCTCGGGGCCGTCGACGAGCGCCGCGAGGATGCCTGGGTCGACCTCGGCGAGCCCCTCGGCCAGCCGCTGATCCCGGGCCGGGCGGGGTGTCACGCGCGCGTCGGGCGTGCCGATGCCCGTCACGTCCGTGAGCAGGGCGACGTACGGCGTCAGCTTGCCGCGGATGTCGGCGAGCAGGCCCTCACCGCGGGCACCCGCCCGGTCGATCTTGTTGACGAAGACCAGGGTGGGCAGCCGCAGCCGCCGCAGTGTCCTCATCAGCACCCGCGTCTGCGCCTGCACGCCCTCCACGGCGGACAGCAGCAGGATCGCGCCGTCGAGGACCTCCAGGGCACGCTCGACCTCGGCGATGAAGTCGGAGTGACCGGGTGTGTCGATCAGGTTGACCTGGGTGTCACCGACGGTGAACGCGGCGACCGCGGAGCGGATGGTGATGCCGCGCTGCCGCTCGATCTCCCCGTCGTCCGTACGGGTGTCACCTTTGTCGACGCTGCCGAGCCGGTCGATCGCTCCGTGGTCGAACAGCAGCCGCTCGGTCAGGCTGGTCTTACCGGCGTCGACGTGGGCCAGAATTCCGATGTTCAGGGTGTGCATGCGGGGTCGAGTCCTCGAGAACCGTGGGCCAGTGGGGGCGCTGGTTGATTCCGAGGAGTCGGCGCATGCGAGGAATCCTGACGTGAGAGAACACGGACGGCGTCATCATGGCGCGCGGCCGGGGGCGGTCCGCAACCGAATATCCGGCCCGAAGGCGGGCCCGTAGCATGATGCCGTCCCCCCGTCATGATCATGCGAGGAGCGGATCGTGCGAGACATCTCCGTGTTCAGCGGCAGCGCCCACCCCGAGCTCGCCGCCGAGGTCTGCGCGCATCTGGGCGTGCCGCTCAGCCCCACCCGGGTCAGCCGCTTCGCCAACGACTGCCTCGAGGTGCAGCTGCAGGCCAACTGCCGCGAGCGCGACGTCTTCCTGATCCAGCCGCTGGTCAAGCCGGTCCAGGAGAACCTCGTCGAGCTGCTGATGATGTGCGACGCCGCGCGCGGGGCCTCGGCGGCCCGGATCAGCGTCGTCATGCCGCACTACTCCTACGCCCGCTCCGACAAGAAGGACGCGCCGCGCATCTCCCTCGGCGGCCGGCTCGTCGCCGACCTGATGGTGGCGGCGGGCGCGAGCCGTGTCCTGACCATGACCCTGCACTCGCCGCAGGTGCACGGCTTCTTCTCCGTTCCGGTCGACCATCTGCACGCCCGGCGCGAGCTCGCCGCGTACTTCCGGCGGTACGACCTGACCCGCACCACCGTCGTCTCGCCCGACCTCGGCAACGCCAAGGAGGCCGCCGCCTTCGCCCGGATGATCGGCGCCCAGGTCGCCGCCGGCGCCAAGCAGCGGTACGCGGACGACCGGGTCACCATCAGTTCGGTGATCGGCGAGGTCGCCGACCGGGACGTGATCATCCTGGACGACGAGATCGCCAAGGGCAGTACGGTCCTCGAACTCCTGGAGCGGCTGCGGGAGTTGGGGCCGCGTTCGATCCGGGTCGCCTGCACCCACGGACTGTTCGCGGCCGGTGCGCTGAAACGGATCGGGGAGCAGCCGGACGTCCTGGAGATCGTGTGCACCAACACCGTGCCGATCCCGGAGGAGGAGCGCACCGAGAAACTGCGGATCCTGACCGTCGCCCCGGCGCTCGCCGAGGCCGTACGGCGCATTCACAACGGCGAGTCCGTCAGCGCCCTGTTCGACGCGCCGCGGAACGAATAGACATGAGGTGACGGAGCAACGCTCGGCATCACAGGGATGCGCAGGAGGGGTTGCGGTGGCGAAGGCGAAGTTCGAGCGGACCAAGCCGCACGTGAACATCGGGACCATCGGTCACATCGACCACGGGAAGACCACGCTCACGGCGGCCATCACCAAGGTGTTGCACGACAGGTTTCCCGACCTGAACCCGTTCACGCCGTTCGACCAGATCGACAAGGCTCCCGAGGAGCGGCAGCGCGGCATCACGATCTCGATCGCCCATGTCGAGTACCAGACCGAGCGCCGCCACTACGCGCACGTCGACTGCCCCGGACACGCGGACTACATCAAGAACATGATCACCGGCGCGGCCCAGATGGACGGCGCGATCCTGGTCGTCGCCGCCACGGACGGGCCGATGCCGCAGACCAAGGAGCACGTCCTGCTGGCCCGGCAGGTGGGCGTGCCGTACATCGTCGTCGCCCTCAACAAGACCGACATGGTCGACGACGAGGAGATCCTGGAGCTGGTGGAGCTGGAGGTGCGCGAGCTGCTGACGGAGTACGAGTTCCCCGGCGACGACGTCCCGGTGGTCAAGGTCTCCGCGCTCCGGGCACTCGAAGGAGATCCGCGGTGGACGCAGTCGGTGCTCGACCTGCTCGACGCGGTCGACACCGCGATCCCCGAGCCGGAACGGGACGTCGACAAACCGTTCCTGATGCCGATCGAGGACGTCTTCACGATCACCGGCCGCGGCACCGTCGTCACCGGACGGATCGAGCGCGGGGTGCTGCACGTCAACAACGAGGTCGAGATCATCGGCATCCACGACACCAGGACGAGGACCACCGTCACCGGTATCGAGATGTTCCGCAAGCTGCTCGACGAGGGCCGGGCCGGCGAGAACGTCGGACTGCTGCTGCGCGGGGTCAAGCGGGAGGACGTGGAGCGCGGACAGGTCGTCATCAGGCCCGGGACGGTCACCCCGCACACGGAGTTCGAGGGCCAGGCGTACATCCTGTCCAAGGACGAGGGCGGCCGGCACACGCCGTTCTTCGAGAACTACCGCCCCCAGTTCTACTTCCGCACCACGGACGTGACGGGCGTGGTGACGCTGCCCCGGGGCACGGAGATGGTGATGCCGGGTGACAACACCGGCATGCGGGTGCAGCTGATTCAGCCCATCGCGATGGAGGAGGGCCTGAAGTTCGCCATCCGCGAGGGCGGCCGCACGGTGGGCGCCGGGCAGGTGACGAAGATCCTGAAGTGAGGATTCTCCAGCAGGGAGCCTCATAACGTCCCGGACGTGGCCTCGGGCTGCCCCAGGGCCGCGTCCAGGGTCGGATGGGCGGGCAGCAGCCGGGACAGGCCGGTGACGCGCATGATCCGCAGGGTGAGCGGGTGGGTGCACACGAGCCGCAGCTCGCCGCCGTGCTCCAGACAGCGGCTGCGGGCCCGGTAGAGCAGGCGCAGTCCGGAGCAGTCGAAGAACTCGGTCCGGCGGAGGTCGATCACCAGCCGGGCCGATGGCTGCGCCGTCACCTCGTCCAGGTACGGGGCGATCTCCGTCGCTGCGGCGATGTCGATTTCACCCCGGAACTCCAGCACCGTGTGGCCCCGGTCCTGGTGGACGCGCAGATGCCGGGTGAACGGCGCAGGCTCCTGCTGCACGACGACCTCGCCTCCAACCTGCTCCTGATGGTGCCCCCGGGTACCGAGCGGGCGCACATCCCTTCCCCGCCCTGCAAGTTACCCTCGAACGAGTGAATTTGAGCATGTTCGATTGACATATGTCTTCCAATTGCGAGGAAGGGTTGCGCCGGCGCACGCCTACGACAGGGCGTGCCACGCCTTGGACAGTGCCTGGCGGAACTGCTCGGTCTGGTGTGCCGTGAGTTCCCGGACCATTCGCTCCTCCAACTCCCTTACGGGAGCCGCGTGTTGGATGAGCAGCTCGCGCCCGGCGTCGGTCAGCAGGATCAGCAGTTCGCGGCGGTTGTGGGGGTTGCGCTCCCGGCGCACGAGGCCGCGGTTCTCCAGGGACCGCACGAGGTCCGCGATGGACTGCGCGGTGACGAAGGAGTCCCGGGCGAGCTGTGCGGCGGACAGCCCGTCGTGCCGCTCCAGGACGGTCAGCGCGGTGTACTGCAGCGCGGTGATCCCGGACGGCTTGACCAGCTCGTCCAGATGGGAGCGCACCACGAGCTCCACCTGCTTGACCATATAGAGCAGGGAAGGAGAAGTCTTCGTAGCCTGGGTGTCGAGCATGAATCCAGCCTAGAGCATTGACAGGAAACCTGTCTGTAATGAAACTGCGAACCAACAGGAATCCTGTTTGTTGAAATCTTGGCGAAGAGGCTGAGGAGTAGTGATGACCACCTTCGAGATCGAACCCGGACGGCTGTTCATCGGGGGGCAGTGGCGCGAGGCCGCCGACGGAGCGCGCACCGAGGTGGTCGACCCGTCCCGGGGCGCGGTCGTCACCACCGTCGCGGAGGCGGGCGCCGCCGACGTGGACGCGGCCGTACGAGCGGCCCGCGAGGCATTCGACAGCGGGACCTGGTCCGGGCTGAGCGGCCGTGAGCGCGGCCGGATCCTGCACCGGGTGGCCGAGCTGATCCGCGAGAACGCCGACGAACTCGCCCGGCTGGAGAGCCTGGACGTCGGCAAGCCCATCTCGCTGTGCCACGCCGTCGACATCACCAACGCGGCCAACGACTACGAGCACTTCGCCGCCCTGGCCCACTCGCTGGACGGCTCCGTGCGCGACACCCCCATGAACGCCCTCGCGTACACCAGGCGCGAGGCGATCGGCGTGGTCGCCGCGATCACCCCGTTCAACTTCCCGCTGATCCTGGCCGGTTCGAAGCTCGGCCCCGCGCTCGCCGCCGGCAACACCGTGGTCCACAAGCCGGCCGACGAGACCCCGCTCAGCGCCCTGTACATGGCCCGGCTGCTGCAGAAGGCGGGCGTCCCCGACGGCGTGGTCAACGTCGTCACCGGTGCCGGCCCGGTCGCCGGTGAGGCACTGCTGCGCCACCGCGGGGTCGACAAGGTCGCCTTCACCGGCTCCACCGCCATCGGCCGGCATGTCGCGAGCGTGGCCGGCGAGGCCCTCAAGCCCGTGACCATGGAGCTCGGCGGCAACGCGGCCCACATCGTCTTCGAGGACGCCGACCTGGAGAAGGCGGTCGGCGCGATCATCAAGGCGTTCGTCTTCAACACCGGCCAGTTCTGCATGGGCGGCCCGCGTCTGCTCGTCTCCCGCCCGGTCTACGCCACCCTGCTCGGCATCCTCGCCGACGCCGTGCCCGGCGTGCCGGTCGGCGACCCCCGGCAGCCCGAGACCGTCGTCGGACCGATGGCGGGGGAGAAGCACCTGAAGAAGGTCGAGGAGTACATCGACCTCGCGCGCAAGGAGGGCGGCCGCATCGTCTGCGGCGGCGAGCGCCTCGACCTCGACGGCGGCTACTACTACAAGCCGACCGTCGTCGCCGACCTGTCGAACGACTCCCGCGTGGTCCAGGAGGAGATCTTCGGCCCCGTCCTGACCGTGCAGCCCTTCGACACCGAGGACGAGGCGGTCGAGCTCGCCAACTCCACGCCCTACGGCCTGGCCTCGGGCATCCAGACGCAGAACCTCGCCCGCGCCCACCGTATCGCCGGCCGCCTCCAGGCGGGCATCGTCTGGATCAACGACTGGGCGATGCTCGACCCCGCGGTGCCCTTCGGCGGTGTGAAGGACTCCGGATACGGCCGCGAGTACGGCCGCGAGGCCCTCGACGCCTACACCAAGGTCAAGTCCGTCGTCGTCTCGCTCGACTGAGCCCGCTGAACGCGCCCGAAAGCAAAGGGAGTCCGTACGATGTCCATCTCCACCCGCGCCGCGGTCGTCGAGTCCGGCGGAGCGCCGTTCACGCTCTCCGAGGTCGAGCTCGACGAGCCCGGGCCGCACGAGGCACTGGTCCGCATGGTGGCGACCGGCCTGTGCCACACCGACCTCGGCGTCGCGAGCGGCGGCCTGCCCTTCCCGCTGCCCGGGGTCCTCGGCCACGAGGGCGCCGGTGTCGTGGAGGCCGTCGGCCCGGCGGTCACCGGTGTGGCACCCGGAGACCACGTGGTGCTCTCCTTCACCTCCTGCGGTGAGTGCCGCAACTGCGACGGCGGCCACCCCGCGTACTGCGCGACCTGGCTGCCGCTGAACCTGATCGGCGGCCGCCGCGCCGACGGCAGCAGCACCATCAGCCGGGACGGGGAGCCGCTGGGCGGCCACTTCTTCGGCCAGTCCTCCTTCGCGGAGCGGGCGCTGGTGGACGAGCGCAGCCTCGTCAAGGTCGACGCGGACGTCCCGCTGGAGTCCATCGCCCCGCTGGGCTGCGGTGTGCAGACCGGAGTCGGCGCCGTCTGGAACGTGCTGAAGCCGGTGACCGGCAGCACGATCGTCGTCCTCGGTGCCGGCGCCGTCGGCCTCTCCGCCGTCATGGCCGCCGCCCTCACCCCCGCCACCCGGATCGTCGCCGTCGACCGGGTCGGCGAACGGCTGTCCCTGGCCAGGGAGTTGGGCGCAACCCACACCGTGGACGCCGGCGAGAGCGACCTCGGCGAGGCGCTTGCCGAGATCACCGGCGGACAGGGCGCGGACGGCATCGTGGAGACCACCGGCAACGTCGCCGTCCTGCGCCAGGGCGTCGACGCGCTCGCCGCCCGCGGCACCCTGGTCGTCGTGGGCGCCCCGCCCTTCGGCACCGAGGTCGCCCTGGACGTCAACGGGCTGCTGGGCGGCAAGCAGGTCGTCGGCCTCACCCTCGGCGACGCCGAGACCCAGTCCTTCATCCCCTCCCTGGTGCACCTGGTCAAGGAGGGCCGGCTGCCGCTGCACCGCCTGATCAGCACGTATCCGTTCGCGGACATCGACCAGGCGGTGCGGGACATGGGCGCGGGCAAGGCGATCAAGCCCGTGCTGACGTTCTGACCGGGCTGACGTCCGACCGGGCCGAAGGTCTGACTCAGTCGACCGTCAGGACCAGCTTCCCCGTGGTCCGGCCGGTGTCGCCGAGCCTGTGCGCCTCGGCGGCATCGGCCAGCGGGAAGGTGCCGGCGATCGTGGCGCTCAGCTTCCCCGCCTCCACCAGCGCCGCGATCGCCGCCATACCGCTGTGCGAGGCGTCGACCAGCATCCGCAGCGACCGCACGCCCAGCCGCCCGGCCTCCTCGTGGAAGTCCGGCGAGCCGACCGGCAGGATCGACACCACGATGCCGCCCGGGCGCAGTACGCGCAGTGAACGCGTCGAGGTGTCGCCGCCGATCGTGTCCAGGACGACGTCCACGTCCTTCACGGCCTCGGCGAAGTCCGTCTCCCGGTAGTCGATCGCCTCGTCGACGCCGATCCCGCGCAGGAACTCGTGCTTGCCCGCGCTGGCCGTACCGATCACGTACGCGCCACGCGCCTTGGCGATCTGCGCCGCCACGTGCCCGACCCCGCCGGCCGCCGCGTGGATCAGCACCCGCTGTCCCGGTCGCACGTCCGCGTACTCCACCAGGGCCTGCCACGCGGTCAGCGACACCAGCGGCAGCGCGCCCGCCTGGACGTGGTCGATCGAGGCCGGCTTGTGCGTGAACCAGCGCGCCGGACCGGTGACGTACTCGGCGTGCGAGCCGTGGCCGAACGGGTACGACAGCATGCCGAAGACCTCGTCGCCGGGCTGGAAGCGGGCCACGCCCACCCCGACCGCCTCGACCACGCCGGACACGTCCCAGCCCAGGACGAAGGGCGGTTCGCCCAGGAATCCGCCGGTCGCGCGGTGCTTCCAGTCGGTCGGATTGACGCCGGCCGCGCGCACCCGCACCAGCACCTCGTTCGTACGCGGCTCGGGCCGCTCCAACTCCACTTCCCTGAGGACCTCGGGACCGCCCAGGACGTCCTGGCTGATGGCTCGCATCGTCTTCACATCGCTCATGGTGAACCAGCCTGCCGGGGCCCGCCCGCCAGGAAAATGGCACGATTGCCAACCTTCGATAGAATCGTGCCATGAGTGATCAGCGGCGGGTGGAACGGGTCGTGGTGCTGGCCCTGGACGGTGTGTACCCCTTCGAGCTGGGCATCCCCAGCCGGATCTTCGGCGCGGCCGACGGCCGCTACGAGGTGCTGACGTGCAGCGTCGACGGTCGACCGGTGCGCAGCTGCGCCGACTTCACCATCGGCGTGGAGCACGGACCCGAGATCCTGGCCACGGCCGACACGGTCGTGGTCGCCTCCATGACGCCCTCGCACATCCCCGTGGAGCTGCCCGCCGAGGTCACCGCCGCGCTCGCCCGGATCCGTCCGGACGCCCGGATCGTCTCCATCTGCACCGCCGCCTTCGTACTCGCCGCGGCCGGCCTGCTCGACGGCCGCAGGGCCACCACGCACTGGCAGGTCACCGACGCCTTCCGGCGCCGCTATCCGCACGTCGACCTCGACCCCGACGTCCTCTTCGTGCACGACGGCCGCATCCTCACCTCGGCCGGCGCGGCCTCCGGTGTCGACGTCTGTCTGCACATCGTGCGCACCGACCACGGCAGCGAACTGGCGAACGCCGTGGCCCGGCGCTGCGTCGTCCCCCCGTTCCGGGACGGCGGCCAGGCCCAGTACATCGAGCAGCCGGTGCCGGAGAGCGGCGCCGCGAGCACGGCCGCCACGCGCGCGTGGGCCCTGGAGCACCTCGACGAACCGCTCACCCTGGCGGACCTGGCCGCGAACGCCCGGATGAGCCTGCGCACCTTCGCCCGCCGCTTCAACGACGAGGTGGGCCTGAGCCCCGGCCGCTGGCTGATCCAGCAGCGCGTCGCCCGCGCCCGGCACCTGCTGGAGTCCAGCGATCTGCCCGTCGACCAGATCGCCGGCCAGGTCGGCTTCGCCACCGGCGCGTCCCTGCGCCAGCATCTGCACGCCGCGATCGGGGTGTCCCCGCAGACGTACCGACGCACGTTTCAGGCGGCGGCCGTCGGCTGAGCGGGGTGACAGCGGATCGACGGCACGTCGCGGTGCCTCGGGCTCAGCGCTCAGCGGCTGGCGTGCAGCGCCACCAGCAATTGCCATACCTGATCGGCGATGGCAGCCGCGTCCGCGTCCAGCAGGCCGTGCAGCCAGTCCGCCAGTACCCCGGCGAAGGTGGCGGCCACCGCCGAGGCGACCAGCGGGGCGTCCGCGGTGCCCGCGCGTTCACGCTCGCGCAGGCTGTAGGCGCGCAGATCCCGGTGGAGCACCCGGCCCAGCGGACCGCCGCCGCCGGGGGTCAGCAACTCGCGGTACAGACCGGCGTGCGGGGCGAGCGAGGCGAAGAACTCCCCGAGCGCGGGCGGCGCGTGGACCGGGTCGGGGCGGCCCGTCCAGGAGTGCAGCGCCTCCACGGCCTCGCGTACGACATCCGCGCAGGCGTCGACCGCCAGCGCCTCCAGGTCGGCGTAGTGGACGTAGAACGTGGCCCGGCCGACCCCGGCCCGGCGCACCAGCGCCGCCACCCCCACCTCCGCGAGCGGGCGTTCGGCGCACTCCGCGAGCAGGGCCTCCCTCAGCCGCGCCCGGGTGCGCGCGGCCCGCGGGTCCTCGGGCGCCGGCCGGGTCACCGCGCGATCAGCACGGCGGCCAGGGCGAGCGCGCCGGGCAGGGCCTGGGCGAACAGGATGCGGCGGTTGGCCGTGACGGCGCCGAAGACGCCCGCGACCACGACGCAGGAGAGGAAGAACACCTGGGCACGGTAGCCCGTCGGGTCCGCCGCGATCAGGCCCCAGACCAGCCCGGCGGCCAGAAAGCCGTTGTAGAGGCCCTGGTTGGCGGCCATCGGAGCGGTCGCCCGCGCCATCTCCCGGTCGAACCCGTGCAGGGCCCGCCCGGGCTTCTTCTGCCAGAGGAACATCTCCATCACGAGGATGTAGGCGTGCAGGGCGGCCACCAGACCGACCAGCACGTTCGCGACCGTCTGCATTGCTGGACTCCGAGTTCTCCGAACCAACTTCCTGGACAGGTGTCCACTATAGCTGGACATCCGTCCAGGAAGTCCAGGAAGTGACGGTGTCCCCGCGCAGCTCCAGTGCCCGTAACGCCAGCTGCATCTCGAACTGGGCCGCCGTGTCGTGCAGTTGGGCGCCGAAGAGATCGTCCAGCTGCCGCATCCGGTAGCGCACCGTCTGCGGGTGCACGGCCAGCCGCACCGCGACCTCGCTCGCGTTGTGCCCGCACTGCAGCCAGCTGAGCAGGGTCTCGGCGAGACGCTCGCGCTGCGGTGGGCGGACCCGGCCAAGCGGGCGCAGCCGCTGCGCGGCCAGGGCGTCGATCAGGGTGTCGTCGCGCAGGAGCAGCAGGGTCGCCAGGTGGTCCTGACAGCGCACCATCCCCTCGTCGGTGAGCACACCCCGGCGGACCAGGTCCAGCGCCTGGGTGGCCCAGCGCAGCGACCGCGCACCCTCGTGCAGGGCCACCGTCGGCCCCATCGCCGCCCGCAGCCCGTGCAGGGCCGCGGCCGCCGCCCGCGCCCGGCCCGGGCCTTCCGGATCCGGCACGACCACCACGGCCGGACTGACATCGAAGCGGGACAGGAACTCCGGCGCCACGATCGGCTGCCGGCCGCGCCGCGGACCCTGGTCGACCGCGACGAGGGCCAGCGCCCGCGGCACCGGCCAGCGCGCGCCGTGTGCCAGCTCGGCGATGGCCTCGGCGGAGGCCGGGGGATCGGCCGTGAGCAGGTCGACCAGCCGCGACCTGCGCTGCTGCAGCTCACCGGCCTCGCGCAGCCGCGCCTCCGTGTACCCCGCCGTGGTCGCGGCCGCCATCTCGTCCAGGTGCAGGAACAGCGCCTCGCCGAACGCCGCCAGTACGTTGCGCGGCAGCAGGTCCGCGTCGACCAGCGCGTTCACCCGCCGCCAGGTGACCCGGGCGCCGAGGCGCAGCGCCCACTGGAACGAGTCGAGGCTGCGGCCCTCCTCCGCCTCCCCGCGACCGATGCGCCGGTACGTCGCCTTCACCGGCTCCCAGTCCGTGTCCGGCTCGGCCATCCGCTCCAGCAGTCCCCGCAGCGCGTGGTCCACACCCCGGTGCACCCCCTGCAGATACGCGTCGTCGGCGGGCCGTGCGTACTCGGGGATCTCGGTCTGGATCGCCCGTACGACCTCCTGCGTGATGTCGGCGAAGAAGGGTCTGAGATGGCGGTGCAGGTCCGGTGGCAGGGCGTTGAACGGGCCGCCCGGATCGTCCTCGGTCACAGCGGCTCTCTTCGGCATCCGGCGACGATACCCGCCGGTAATACGGCGGGGCTCATCACCGGCGGACAGTCGTGGACCCGCGGATTGTCGGCCCGCGACAACGGGCCCGGACCGGCGCGAGCCCGTTGGATCGTCTCGCGGCGCTCACGCGTCCTGCGCCGCGTACACCTCCCGCCCCGCCACATAGGTCAGCACCACCCGCGTCCGGGGAGGTGATGCGGGACGGGGAGTGGCTGGTGGCCGACTGAATCGGCGGGCGCGGGATATCCGACAGGGTGAGGGCGGCGGGACACGACCTGCCCCGCGCCCGGGACCCTTCGGAGGAGACATGCCACTGGTCGAAGCGGGTTACGTGGTGCTCGACTGTGCCGAGCCCGAGAAGCTCGCCGTGTTCTACAAGGAACTGCTGGAGGCCGAGGAGACGGACGCGACCGCCAACCGCGTGGAGATCAGGAGCGCCGACGGCTCCCGGATGGCCTTCCGCCGCGATGTGAACGCCACGCCGCCGAGCTGGCCGCGCCCGGAGAACTCGCTCCAGGCCCATCTCGACTTCGTCGTGACGGACCTGGACGCGGCCGAGCGCAAGGTGGTGGAACTCGGCGGGCGCCCACTGGAGACCAAGGACGCCGCCGGGCCGTACGAGGAACGCGGGTACGCCGACCCGGCCGGCCACTCCTTCACCCTGCGCCGCACCACACCGACAGCCCCGAAGCAGGGCTGAGGCACAGGGGCCGCGTCAGTCCCGGCCGCCGTCGTCGGCGGCCGGCCAGACGCCGGTCGAGCGCTCGATGGCCTTGGCCCCGCCGCGGTCCACCGCGCTGCGCACCACCGCGAAGATCGCGCCCTGCACCGCGGCGGCCAGCAGGATCTCCCCCCAGCCGCGGTCCTTGTCCAGCGCGTCGGGCGCGTCCTCCTCGTGCCGGATCGCCATCCACGTCTTGCGGAAGGCGAGCCCCGCGAGGGATCCGCTCACCCAGCCGAGCGCGAAACCGAGCGGCTTGTAGGCGAGGGGCAGTTTCAGTTTCTTCTTCTTGGCCATGTCCTACTCCTTCGTCGTCAGGGGCGCCCGGTCGCAGCGACCCGCTCGTCCGCCGGCACGGGGCCCGGCGGGGTGCCGTCACCGAACGGCCGGCCGCCCAGCTCCTCCCGGTGATGGACCGTCAGCCAGCCCGACAGATCCGGGCCCAGGGGCACGATCCGGGTCGGGTTGATACCGGTGTGCACCTGGTAGTAGTGCCGTTTGATGTGATCGAAGTCGACGGTGTCCCCGAAGCCGGGCGTCTGGTAGAGGTCGCGGGCGTAGGCCCACAGCACCGGATTCTCCGTCAGCTTCCAGCGGTTGCACTTGAAGTGGCCGTGGTAGACGGCGTCGAACCGCACCAGCGTGGTGAACAGCCGGATGTCCGCCTCGGTGATCGTGTCCCCGACCAGGTACCGCTGCCGCTCAAGGCGCGGCACCAGCAGCTCCAGCCGCCGGAACACACCGGCGCAGGCGGCCTCGTACTCCTCCTGGCCGTTGGCGAAACCCGCCCGGTACACACCGTTGTTGACGTCCTCGTAAACGTCCGCCATCACCGTGTCGATCTCGTCGCGCAGGGCGTGCGGATACAGGTCGGGCGCGCCGGGGCGGTGCAGGGCCGTCCACTCGGTGGCGAGGTCCAGGGTGAGCTGCTGGTAGTCGTTGGTCACCAGCTTCCCGCTGGGTACGTCGACGATCGCGGGCACGCTGACCCCGCCCGGGTACCCGCTCTCCCGCCGGTCGTAGGCCTCACTGAGGAAGTGGATACCGAGGACGGGGTCACGGCCGTCGGGGTCGAGGGTGAAGCGCCAGCTGCGGTCGTCCTGGATCGGGTCGGCGATGCCCATCGACAGCGCGCCCTCCAGGCCCAGCAGCCGGCGCGAGATCACCGCACGGCTCGCCCACGGACAGGCACGGCTGACCACCAGCCGGTATCGGCCGGCCTCCACGGGCCAGCCGTCCCGGCCGTCCGCGGTGATGCGGTCCGTGAAATGGCTCTTCGACCGCTTGAAGGCCTTCTTGCCGTACGCCTCGTTGCCCCCGCCCATGCCTCGTCCTCCCATGTCGCCGGTGCTCTGACAACCGCGTTCCCCGAATTCCGCCGCCCGCACGGTGTGATCCCAACCGTCAGGGGCAGTCGGCGAAGGTGAGTAGGACATCCTCGGACAACCAGGCGGATCGAAGGACACGCGTCACGGTACTCGTGGCGCTCGCGGCCAACCTCGTGATCGCGGCGGCCAAGGCGGCGGGCGGCCTGATCGCCGGATCGCCGGCCCTGCTGTCGGAGGCGGCGCACTCGGTGGCGGACAGCCTCAATGAGGTCTTCCTGCTGGCCGCGCTGCGCCGCAGCAGAAGGCCGGCCGACCGGCGCCATCCCTTCGGCTACGGCAAGGAGCGCTTCTTCTGGTCCCTTCTGGCCGCCGTCGGCATCTTCGTGATGGGTGGCTGCTTCTCCTTCTTCCAGGGCGTCGAGGCGTTCCGCAACGGCGCCGAGGAGAAGACCAGCGGCTATGTGGCGGGCCTCGTCGTGCTCGGCGTCGCCTTCCTCGCGGAGGGCGCCTCCCTGCTGCGGGCCCTGCACCAGGTGCGCCGGCAGGGCGGCAAGGGCGGGCTGCGCGACCCGGCGCTGCGCACGGTGGTCGCCGAGGACGGCACGGCCGTGCTCGGTGTGACGGTGGCCGCCATCGGCATGGCGCTGCACATGGTCACCGGGCAGGTGGCCTGGGAGGCGTCGGCCTCGATCGTGATCGGCGCGCTGCTCGTGTACGTCGCCTACCACCTGGGCCGTGAGGCACGCGACCAGCTGATCGGGGAGGCCGCCGACCCGGAGGCGGCCGACCGGATCCGGGAGGTGCTGGAGGCACAGCCCGAGATCGACAGCGTCGAGGCGCTGTTCACCATGAAGACAGGCCTCGACAAGGCCCTGGTCGCCGCCCGGGTCGACCTGGTCCCCGGACTGGACAGCGAGCGGGTGGAGGAGGTCGCCGTACGCATCAAGCGGTCCGTGGCGAGCAGCGTGCCGGAGGCCGACCAGATCTTCCTCGACATCACCGACCGGCCGGCCGAGGAGGCACTGGAAAGCCCCGCCGCGACGGGGGAACGCGGCGGGGCCTGACCCACGCGTGCCCGGCACTCACCGGAACATGCGTCTTCTCCCGGAGAATTTCCCCGAGATTCTCTCCCGGCCCGGTCCACCAGCGACCGGGCCGGGCCCGGATCATCCGTTCGCGTCGTCCGGCTCCAGCACGAACAACGGGATCTCCCGGTCGGTCTTCTTCTGGTAGTCGGCGTACGGCGGATAGGCCGCGACCGCGCGCTCCCACCACTCGTCCTTCTCAGCGCCGGTCACCTCGCGGGCCGTGTAGTCCCGCTTCACCGGCCCGTCCTGGAGCTCCACATGGGGATCGCCCTTGACGTTGTGGTACCAGACGGGATGTTCGGGAGCGCCGCCCTTGGAAGCCACCACCGCGTACCGCCCGTCGTGCTCGACACGCATCAGCGGCGTCTTGCGGATCTTGCCGCTCTTCGCGCCGCGGGTGGTCAGCACGATGACGGGCATCCCGGTGTCCATCAGGGTCGTGCCCTTCGTGCCACCGGAGCTCTCGTACAGCTCCACCTGATCGCGAACCCACTGCTCCGGACTCGGTACGTACTCGCCCTCGAGAGGCATGGCATCCGTCCCATCGTCGTGTTCTGGTGCTCGACTGGCACCGTGCTTCAACACAGGTGCCCGCATGGTTCATCCCTATCGCACCGCCCGCGGAACCACACCATTACCCCGCGGGTCATCGCGTTCACCCGCACGGGCGCGGCACAGTGTCGACGACAGCCACCGGAAGGGAACGCCCATGACCGTCACGACCCGGGCCGTGGTCGAGGAACTGCTGCGCCGCATCGGCGAGGGGGACCCGGAGCGCATCGCCGAGTTGTACGCTCCCGACGTCGACTGGCTGGTGAACTGGCCCGAGGACGAGCACGGCCGCGCCGCCACGCCCTGGATCCGCCACCGTGCCACCCGAGCCGAGGCCGCCGCCCATTTCCGGGAACTGGCCGCCCAGCACATCCCGGAGCGCGCGGCGACGCGGATCGAGCGGATCCTGGTCGACGGCGAGCACGCCGTCGTACTCGGCGAGATCCGGCAGACCGCCAGGCCCACCGGACGCCCCTATCAGGCCAGGTTCGCGCTGCACCTCACGGCGGCGGACGGCCGTATCACCCGTCACCACGTCTACGAGGACAGCCTCGCCGTCAGCCGGGCGTTCGGCTGAGGAGCCGACCGGTCCCCGACCACGGCCGGGCCGCCGGAGCCCGAGCGAGCATCCTCGGCCAGAATCCCCGCGTCACCGATCTGGCCGAACTGTTCGTCGTCCCATTAGATGCCCCGGGCATCTAATGAAGATCTGCACGACGCACTCATCGTCTGCGAGGTCTTCCATGACGGAAACGGAACCTGTGGCCTTCCCCCAGGACCGGACCTGTCCCTACCACCCGCCCAACGGCTACGACGCCCTGCGTGCCGCTCGCCCGCTCGCCCGCATCACCCTCTACGACGGCCGTCCCGCCTGGCTGGTGACCGGACACGCCCTGGCCCGCCAACTGCTCGCCGATCCCCGCCTGTCGACCGACCGCAGCCATCCCGGCTTCCCGGCGCCCACCGAGCGCTTCGCGGCGGTGAAGAACCGGAGGGTCGCGCTGCTCGCCGTCGACGACCCCGAGCACCATGTCCAGCGACGCATGATGGTGCCCAGCTTCACCCTCCGGCGCGCCGCCGAACTGCGGCCGCGGATCCAGCGGATCGTCGACGGGCTGCTGGACGCGATGACCGAGAAGGGACCGCCCGCCGAACTGGTGAACGCCTTCGCGCTCCCCGTGCCGTCGATGGTGATCTGCGAGCTGCTCGGCGTCCCGTACGAGGACCACGACTTCTTCGAGGCGCAGTCACGGCGGCTGTTGCGTGGCCCCGCGGTCACCGACGTCCAGGAGGCACGCGACCAACTGGACCGCTACTTCGAGGAGTTGATCGACCGCAAGCAGAAGCAGTCGGAGCCCGGCGACGGGGTGCTGGACGAACTCGTCCACGGGCAGCTGCGCGAGGGCGTGCTGGACCGCCGGGGAGTCATCTCGTTCGCGACCATCCTGCTGGTCGCGGGTCACGAGACGACCGCCAACATGATCTCGCTGGGCACCTTCACCCTCCTCCAACACCCTCGGCAACTGGCCGAGTTGCGGGCCGACCCGGGGCTGCTCCCGGACGCCGTCGAGGAGTTGCTGCGTCTGCTGTCCATCGCGGACGGGCTGCTGCGCAGGGCCACGGAGGACATCGAGGCCGGCTCCACGACCATCCGGGCCGGTGACGGCGTGGTCTTCTCCACCTCGGTCGTCAACCGCGACGCGGACGTCTACCCCGCCCCCGACACCCTCGACTGGCACCGCCCCGCCCGTCACCATGTCGCCTTCGGCTTCGGCATCCACCAGTGCCTCGGCCAGAACCTGGCCCGCGCCGAGCTGGAGATCGCCCTGCACACCCTCTTCGACCGGCTGCCCGGACTGCGCCTGGCCGCCCCGCCCGAGGAGATCCCCTTCAAGCCCGGCGACACCATCCAGGGGATGCTGGAACTCCCCGTGACCTGGTAAGAGGCTCGAGGCCATGGACACCGACACCCGTATCGAGATCGACAGGGACGTCTGTATCGGCGCCGGCCAGTGTGCCCTCGCCGCCCCGAAGGTCTTCGCCCAGGACGACGACGGCTTCAGCACGCTGCTGCCGGGCCGGGAGGAAGGCGGCGGCGACCCGATGGTCCGGGAGGCCGCCCGCGCCTGCCCGGTGAGCGCGATCACCGTGGCCGAGGGGTGAGGCTCAGCCGGCCCGCACCAGCACCCGCGCGGCCTCACGGGCCTCGCGCGCGGGCTCGCTCTCCCCGGTGATGCCCGCGGTGACCATGGCGCCCTCCGCCAGCAGGAACAGCTGCCCGGCCAGCGTGCCGGGCAGCCCCGCGTCCGCCACCAGCCCGGCGAGGTAGCCGCGGAACGCCTGTTTGTGCGCTCGTGCCTGGGCCGCCACCCGGGTCGACGTGGCGCCCAGCTCGCCGTAGGAGTTGATCCACGCGCACCCGCGGAAGCCGTCCTCGCCGAACCACTCCTCCAGCCAGTCGAACACCGCGAGGATCCGCTCCCGGGGATCCTCGCGCCGCGCCACGAACGCGGCCAGTCGATCCCGCCAGCGCACGTCCCGCCGCTCCAGATACGCCTCCAGCAACTGCTCCTTCGTCGGGAACAGCTGGTAGAGCCGCTTGAGGGAGACCCCGGAGGCGCCCCGGATGTCGTCCATGCCGACGGCCTGGACGCCCCGTCCGTAGAACAACTCCTCGGCGGCGTCCAGCGCCTGCTCCCGCGCGACTGCGCTGTCCATGACGGCCATGCGGTGTACGACCTCCTCGTGCGCGGCGTTCCTTGACGTGAGAACGAGCGTTCTCCTACGGTAGCAGCCAAGATGGAGAACGCTCGTTCTCTGTCACTGCCCGCCCATCCGCCGAGGAGGAACCCATGGCCGCCGACCGCCCGCCCCTGCCCCCGTTCACCCGCGAGACCGCGGTACGGAAGGTCCAGGCCGCCGAGGACGCCTGGAACACCCGCGACCCGCACAAGGTGGCGCTCGCCTACTCGCCGGACTCGGTCTGGCGCAACCGCGACACCTTCGTCACCGGACGCGCCGAGATCGTCGGCTTCCTCGCCGCGAAGTGGGAGCGCGAGCTGGACTACGCCCTGCGCAAGGACCTGTGGGCCTTCGACGGCAACCGCATCGCGGTCCGCTTCCAGTACGAGTGCCGGGACACCGCCGGCCAGTGGTGGCGCTCCTACGGCAACGAGCTCTGGGAGTTCGACGAGCACGGCCTGATGACCCGGCGCGAGGCCAGCATCAACGACGTCCCCATCGAGGAGAAGGAGCGCCGCATCCACGGCCCGCGCCCCGATGCCGAACGCGGGGAGAGCTTCCCGCTTCAGTAGGGCTGCCGGTTCAGCAGGGCTCCCGTTCAGTAGGGTCTCGGGATGACCGAACAGGCCGGGAAGCCCTTCCTCTACGTCGTCGTCTGCGCCGCCGGGATCGCCGCGGACGTGGGCAGGCTGATCACCGCCGCGCAGGAACGGGACTGGGAGGTCGGCGTCATCGCCACCCCGGTCGCCATGAACGGCTTCTTCGACACCGCGGCCGTCGAGGCGCGCACCGGCCGCCCCATACGCTCCGCCTGGCGCAGCCCCGGCGACCCGCGTCCCTTTCCGCCCCCGGACGCGGTCGTGGTCGCGCCGGCCACCTTCAACACGGTCAACAAGTGGGCGGCCGGCCTCGCCGACACCCTCGCCGTGGCCACCCTCTGCGAGTCCTACGGCCTCGGCGTCCCGGTCGCCGTCCTCCCGTGCGTCGCCGACTCCCTGGCCACCCATCCCGCCTACCGGGACAGCCTGACCCGGCTGCGCGGCATGGGCGTCCGGTTCGGCGAGCCGTACTCCGGCGAGGTGGGAGCGGACGGCGCGCGACCGGAGTTCGGCTGGGAGACGGCGCTGGACCTGCTCGGGCGGCGATGACGTTCAGCCCTCCGGCACGAGGACGTACGCTCCCCTCGGATACCCCCATACCGAAGGCAGGAGCGGCAACGATGCAGTACGTGAAGCTCGGTTCGACGGGCCTGGACGTATCGAGGATCTGTCTGGGCTGCATGACCTACGGCCTGCCCGACCGAGGCACGCACGAGTGGACGCTCGACGAGGAGGCGTCCCGGCCGTTGATCCGGCAGGCGCTCGACGCCGGGATCAACTTCTTCGACACGGCCAACGTCTACTCGGACGGCACCAGCGAGGAGATCGTCGGCAAGGCGCTGCGCGACTTCGCGAACCGCGACGAGATCGTGCTCGCCACGAAGGTGCACGGCCGGACCCGGCCCGGCCCCAACGGCGCCGGCCTGTCCCGCAAGGCGATCCTGAGCGAGCTCGACCACAGCCTCAGCCGGCTCGGCACCGACTACGTCGACCTGTACCAGATCCACCGCTTCGACCCGCACACCCCGGTCGAGGAGACCATGGAGGCCCTGCACGACGTGGTCAAGGCGGGCAAGGTCCGCTACATCGGGGCCAGTTCGATGTTCGCCTGGCAGTTCTCCAAGATGCAGTACGTCGCCGAGCGGCACGGCTGGACCAGGTTCGTGTCCATGCAGAACCACTACAACCTCCTCTACCGCGAGGAGGAGCGCGAGATGCTGCCCCTCTGCGCCGACCAGGGTGTCGGCGTGCTGCCCTGGAGCCCGCTGGCCCGTGGCCGGCTCACCCGGGACTGGGGCACGGTCACCGAGCGCAGCTCGGGCGACAACTTCGGCAGCCGTCTGTACCCGGACAGCGACCGCACCGTCGTCGAGGCCGTGACCCGGATCGCGGACGACCGGGGCGTGCCGCGCGCCCAGGTCGCCCTGGCCTGGCTGCTGCACCAGGAGACGGTGGCGGCCCCGATCGTCGGCGCCGCCAAGCCGCACCACATCGAGGACGCGGTGGCCGCGGTCGACCTCGAACTCAGCGACAAGGAGATCGAGGAACTCCAGCAGCCCTACACCCCGCACCCGATCGTCGGGCACAGCTGACCGGTGCGGGTCCGCTCCGTGGGATTCGCCTAGTGGGGCCCCTGAGGTGCGAACTCCGTGCCGCAGGGGCCCGCTCCCTCGCTCTCGGCGAGCCGCACGGGCTCGCCGCTCATGGTCAGCGTGCGGTAGTAGACGCCGATGCGCTCGGCCGAGCGGCCCACGTAGTGGCCGATGAACGAGCGGCGGAACCGGTCGGCCGTGCGGTTGGGCTCGGAGCCGTGCACCAGGCTGCCGTTGAAGAACAGGACGTCCCCCGGCGCCATGTCGACGGGCACGGCCGCGAGACCCGGCGGCGCAGGGACGTATTCCCGGGCGAACGACACCTCGCGGTCCGCCTCCTCCGGACAGAACAGATCCATGAGGTGAGTGCCGGGTACCACCTCGAGGCCGCCGTTGTCCCGGTCGATCACGTCACAGGCCACCCACGCCGCCACACAGGTGCCCGGCTCCACCCGCAGATAGAAGTTGTCCTGGTGCAGCGCCTGCCCCCGGGCTCCTGGCGGCTTGAAGTAGAACATGCTCTGCGCGGCCAGCACCTCCTCGCCCAGCAGGGCCTGCAGCACCGTCCGCAGCCGCGCGTCGAGCAGCACGCTCCGCGCGAGGCCGTCGATCTCGTGCGGGTGCATCACCCTCGGGTACGCGGCGAGCGGATCCTCCGACTCCCGCGGCTCGAAGTGTCCCGGCACCGGCCCGCCCGCGTGCAGCGCCGCGAACCGCTCACACAGCCGCTCGATCTCGTCGTACCCGAACAGTCCGCGCACCACAGTGAAGCCGTCCTCCGCGAACCGCCGCAGCCCGTCCTGGGTCAGGATCTCCGCGCCGGACGCGCCCTTGTCCGTGACTGTCATCAGTCTCCTCCTCGGTCGGGTTCCTCCCCCTGGTCACGCTAGGCTGCGGCCTTCACCAGGAGGATGCCCGTGAACGCTGACCACTTGCCCGGGACTGCTGCGCCGCCGCCCGGTCTGGTCGTGATCGGCCACTACGACGAAGGCCCGGGCTATGTCATCAACCGGCCTCGCGGCGCGCGGAGCTGGCTGTTCACCTGGACGACCGGCGGCCGGGGCCGGCTGCGCCAGGGCGACGCGGAGGCGGGCGCCCGCGCCGGGGACCTGGTGGTGCTCGCCCCGGGCGTCGGGCACCAGTACGGCGTCGAACCGGGCGCCCCCGGCTGGCGGTTCTGGTGGGCGCACTGCCAGGCACGGCCCTCCTGGACGCCGTGGCTGCGCCCGTACGGCGCCGGGGACGGGCTGTACACCGTCACACCGACCCCGGCCGCACTGCACGGCCGCGTCGAGGCGGCGTTCCGCCGGATGCTCGCCGACGCCCGTTGGACGGGAACCGAGGCGCCGCCCGCCGCCGCGTCGGACGACGACCGGGTCGCCGTGGCGCACGGCGCCGCAGCCCGGGAACTCGCCCAGACGGCGCTGGAGGAGGTCGTCCTGCTCACGGCCGCCGGCGCGTGCCCGGCCCCGCCCGTCGCGGGTGTCGACACCCGGGTACGCCGGGCCGAGGCGCTGATCGCCGCCGACCCGGCCGCCCCGCACACCGTCCGCTCATTGGCCGCGAGCGTTTCCCTCTCGCCCTCCCGCCTCGCCCATCTGTTCACCGAGCAACTCGGCCAGTCCCCGATGCGCGCCCTGCGCGAGGCGCGGCTGCGGCACGCCGCCCGGCTGCTGGAGGGCAGCGACCTCTCGGTCGAGCGGGTGGCCGCGGGTTCGGGGTTCGCGAGCCCGTTCCACTTCAATCGCGTCTTCCGCGCCCGCTACGGGGTGCCGCCCGGCGTGTACCGGGCGAACGGCTCAATGGTTGGGGAGTGAACCGGCGTACGCCGGCGCGACCGGCAGCGCGTCTGGTGGGGGAGGTCGCTCAATGGTTTTCGTCCGGCGTCCCGGCCCGGCGGCGGGAAATTTCTTCCCGTGGATTGACGATTCGTCAAACTCCGGCGCCCCGCGCGCAATGCACAAAACCGCGGGATCCCTTGTTCCGGTTCGCTGACCTGTGAAAAGGTGTGCGTCGTCGGCGCACAGAAAATGCACGTTTTCACTGTGCGCGCGAGGCCACTCCCGTTCGTTCCCGAGCTTCAAAAGAGCTGTCTCCGGCGGACGTTCGAGATGCCGAACCCGTACGAGTGGACTCGTCGCCTTGCCGACGGGTCCCCATGCCAATTGGTATGGACTTTATGCGCATGCCCCGAGAGGAATGCAGCCGTGAAAGACGTCGGCCTGTCGAATTCCCCCACATCTGCCCGTCGGTTCGAGGTGACGGACGAGCAACTGAGTGCCGAACTCAAGAAGTGGACGGGAACGACGCCCGCGCTGCAGCCCGTCGGTGAGCTCCTCGACCGGCACTGGGAGGCCGGGTTCGCCTACGCGCGGCTGTGCACCGACGGCACTCCCGCCGCGGGCATGCTGACCACCGCGGCGTTCACCCGCCTCTTCGGCGAGACCCTGCGGCAGAACGGCCCCACCTCCGCCTGGCGGCCCCAACTCCTCGTCACCGTGCGCCGGATCGCGGCCGAGTGGGACAACGACCACCGCCGCGAACACCTCCACCCCGAACTGCGCTCCGCGGCCGAGGGCGGCGACCGGGTCGTCGCCCATCTGCTGCCCTCGGCCGAACGGCGCCTGCTGTCGGGGGCGTTCCAACGGCTGCCCCAGTCGCTCCGCTGCGTGCTGTGGCACGTGGAGGTGGAGGCCGAACCGCTGGAGATACCCGGCGGGCTGCTCGGTCTGGAGGTGGAGGACGCGCGCGTCGAGCTGGGGCGGGCCCGCGACCGGCTGCGCGAGGAGTGCCTGCAGGTCCACCGCGAACTCGCGCCCGAGCAGGAGTGCCGACGCTACTTGCGGATGCTGGACGTCACCTATCGGCGCGGCGGCATCGACGTCGACCCCGACCTCGCCGAGCACCTCGCGCGCTGCACGCACTGCCGGCACACCGCGGACCAGCTGGCCCAGTTCAACCACGGCCTCGGCCTGGCGCTGGCCGAGGCGGTCCTGGGCTGGGGCGCCCAGGCCTATGTGCAGTCCCGGATCGCGGGCCCCCTGCGGGACGGCACCCCGCCGCCCGCCGAGGCCCGGCCGCCCAAGCCCCAGGGGATCGTGGGCGAGTCGTTCACCATGGCGGGCGAACCCTTCACGACGCCGGGCACGCCGTTCATGCGGACGCGTGAGGCCTTCCCGGCGGCCGGCGCCCCCGCCGACACCGCGCCGGGTGCCCGTCCCGCCTCCCGCCGCTCGGCGCACAAGGCCGCACGGCGTGCCGCGGCCCGCCGCCGCAACCTCACGGCGGCCGTGCTGACCGTGAGCGGACTGGTCGTCCTGCCGGTGGTCCTGTGGTCCGTCCTCGGCTCGGGCGACGACCCCGCCCCGACCGCCGGGGGCCACGCCTCCCCGACCCCCGAGCCCGGCCGGAGCACCGCCGCCGAGCACCCTTCCTGGAT
Source organism: Streptomyces sp. NPDC005799 (assembly GCF_040630525.1). Taxonomy (NCBI): domain Bacteria; kingdom Bacillati; phylum Actinomycetota; class Actinomycetes; order Kitasatosporales; family Streptomycetaceae; genus Streptomyces; species Streptomyces sp. NPDC005799. Next base: position 72,896 of record NZ_JBEXXQ010000024.1, on the reverse strand, counting down.
CAGCGCCGCCGAGGCCGCGCAGGGCGACGTCCAGGGCCGACTGCACAACCTCGACTCGGGTCTGTGCATCGCCGTCGTCGGCAAGAAGGTCGTCCAGGGCGCCGAGACCGAACTCGCCACCTGCTCCTCGGCCACCGGCCAGCAGTGGGCGTACGAGACGGACGGCCGGCTGCGCAGTGTCGCCGACCCGGAGCTCTGCCTCGACTCCCACCTCGCCTACTCGGTGCAGCTCGCCCCGTGCACGGCCGGCAACCCGAAGAACATCCGCTACGACTTCACCCTGCAGGGCACCGTCGTGCCGCGCTGGAACCAGAACCTGGCACTGAGCCCCGCGGCCACCGACGGTTCGGGCGCGCTCGTCGTCAAGACCCGCGACGACACCGACGCCCAGCGCTGGGCGTTCGACACCTCCCGCGCCGACCTGCAGATGCAGGTCGTCAACTGGGACGCGGACACCGGGGCCGAGCCGTCGCCTTCCGTCAAGAAGGCCGCACCCAAGGCCTCGACCACGCCGACCGCCACACCGACACCGAGCGCGAAGCCGACCACCGCCCGGCCGACGCCGTCGAACCCGTACCCCTCGAACCCTTACTGCTCCTACAACCCCGCCTACTGCCAAGGCCCGCCCGGCTACGGCGGCGCGGGCGGCGGCTACGGCTGGGGCGGCTACGGAGGCGGCCGCCACTGACCGCCGGGCCCGGGCCCGCTCGGCCTCAGATCACCTGCAGCGACAGCCACAGCGCCGCAACGGCCGACACCAGCGCGGCCGGGGTGGCGATCAGGCCGAGCCGGGTGAAGTGCCCGAGGTGCACGTCCTGCCCGTGCCCATGCACGATGCGCCGCCACAGCAGCGTCGCCAGGGACCCGGCGTAGGTCAGGTTCGGGCCGATGTTCACCCCGAGCAGCACCGCCAGCACCGCGCCGGGTCCGGCCGCGGCGGACAGCGGCAGCAGGACCAGCACGGCCGGCAGATTGTTGATCAGGTTGGCGAGGACGGCGGCCAGCGCGGCGATCCCGAGCAGCGCGAGCAGCCCCGAACCGCTGGGCACCACATGGCCGAGCGCGTCGGCGAGCCCGTTGTCCACCACCGCCCGCACCACGACGCCGAGCGCCAGCACGAACGCCAGGAACGCGGGCGAGGCGGCCTTCACCACCGCCAGCGGGGTGGCGCGCCGCCGTACCAGCGCCCGGCCGGCCAGCACCAGCGCGCCCGCGGCGGCCACCCACGCCGGCTCCACGCCGAGCGTCGAGGCGACCACGAACCCGGCCAGCGTGCAGCCGACGGTGATCAGCGCGAACAGCGGCAGCCCGGGCGTCTCGCCGGGCTCGGGGGAGTGGGCGGCGGCGCTCAGGTCGTCACGGAAGAAGCGCCGGAAGACCAGGTACTCGACGCCGATCGCCACCACCCACGGCAGCGCCATGAGCGCGGCGAACCGGGTGAAGCTCAGCCCGCTCGTCTCGAACGCCAGCAGGTTGGTGAGGTTGGACACCGGAAGCAGCAGCGAGGCGGTGTTCGACAGATGGGCGCACGCGTACAGGTGCGGCCTGGCCCGTACGCCCGCCCTGGCGGCCGTCGCGAACACCACCGGCGTCAGCAGCACCACCGTGGCGTCCAGGCTGAGCACCGCGGTGATCACCGAGGCCAGCGCGAACACCGCGGTCAGCAGCCGCCCGGGCGACCCGGCCGCCCAGCGGGCCATCCACGCCCCGCACGCCTGGAACAGCCCCTCGACGTCACAGAAGTGGGCCAGCACCAGCACCGCCGCCAGAAAGCCGACGACCGGGCCGAGCCGCGCCGCCTCCTCCCTGGCGTGGGCGAGCGGGATCGCGCCGGTGGCGATCACGATCCCCGCCGCCGGCACGGCCAGCACCGCCTCAGGCAGCCCCTTCGGGCGGACGACGGCGAAGCCGAGGACGGCGGCGAGCAGAGCGACGGACAGGGCTTCGGCGAGCGGGGTGTTCAGGGCAGGGTCCTTCAGGGCGACGCGAGGCGGGAGGGCTCCATGAAATCAGGCCCCGGTAAGAGGCCCGTCAGGACCCCGCTGTTCAGGGGCCCGTCCCGGGGGCGAACACCATCAGGCGTACGGAGGACGCGTTACCGGAGACCGGCACCGGACCGCCCGTCCACGTCACCTTCAACGGGTCCCGCTCGTCCGGCGGGGTCACCAGCAGCGCCGCGGGGGTGGCGGCGTGCGCGCCGCTGACGCCGGGGTTGGAGAACGTCATCCCGGCCCAGGCGCTCCTGCCGGGCGCCAGCGTCACGGTCGTGGGTGTCCCCGGCTCGCGCACCGGGTCCGGGCCGAGCTGCTTGCCCGACGCGTCGAGGAAGGCGGCACCCGGATAGCCGCGCACCGTGCAGGTGCGCGAGGACGTGTTGGTCAGCACGATCGGGAAGTTCTCCTGCCCGGCACCGGGGTCGTTGCGCCCGACGCTCGCCCGCAGCTCGGAGGTGTGACAGCGGCTCCTGGAGGCGGCCGACGCCGTCTGCGACGGTGGCTTGCCCGCGGTGAGAGTGGCCTTTCCGGCCGTGCTGCCCGGCGCGGAGGCCGAGGCGGTGACGGACGCGCTCGCCGAGCCGGTGGTGGCGCCGCCGGTGGCCGGCGCGGCCGTGCCGCTCAACGTCTGTGGAGAGCTCGCGCCGCTGTCACCGCCACTGCCGCAGGCCGTCAGCGTGCCCAGCAGCAGGGCCGCGCCCGCCACCAGGGCCGCCCGGTGGACGGAGGGGGACTTGTTCGCCATGGTCCTCAACACTCCCGGAGTTTGCCCGCACACGCCACAGCGCGTGCGTACGGCGCTCTGTGCCCCGTCATACATGTCCGATGCGCGCCCGGACGAAAAAGTTCGCGCGTGTTCAGGGTGCGCCCTGCCGGTGCGTCACGCGCACGGAGGCCAGCACGCGGTCGGCGGCGGAGGCCTTGCCGTGGGTACGGATCTGGACGTACACCTGGGGCTGCCCGGCACCGTCCGCCGGTGCCAGCGCGGCCTCCGTGACCGTCCCCGGCCGGCCGGAGCAGTCGCTCCAGACGCGGACCCTTCCGCGCCACGCCGTGCCGGTGTAGGTGTGGCCGCCGTCGTAGTGGCAGCCGGGGTGGTTCAGGGCGTCGACCGCGGCCGTGAGGTCTCCGTGCTCGCTCAGGCCGACGAAGGCGCCGTTCACCGGTGCCGCGAGGTCCGGCCACCGCGCCAGATCGTCCGCGACGGCGAACCCCGGCTCGTGCCCGCCGGGCAGGCCGAGTGCCCGCGGATCCCAGCCCGAGTCGCGCAGCTGGCGGTCCCAGGAGGCGGGCACCTCGGCCGTGACCCGCCCGCCGGTGTCGGCGACCCGCACGGTGGACGCCGGCGCGGACCGGTGGACGAGCGCCGGAATCACACCGATGGCCGCGGCCACCGCCACCACCCCGGTGACCGCGAGGGCCCGGCCGTGCCGCCGCGGCCGTCGACCCGTCGAGGTGAGCCCTTCCAGCTCCTGGGCGAAGGCCCGCGCGGTGGGCCAGCGCCGTTCCCGGTCCGGCTCCAGCGCCCGCATCAGGGCGCGCCGCACCGCCGGGTCCAGGTCCGGGCGCAGCCGGTCGGGCGGTACGACCTTGCCGGGCTCGCCCGGCACCGTGCCGGTGACCAGGTGGTAGCCGACCGCGCCCAGGCTGTACACGTCGGCCCGTTCGTCGATCCCCGCACCGGCTTCGGCCTGCTCCGGCGGACGGTAGCCGGCCGAGCCCGCGGCCAGGGTGAGTCCGGACGCCTGGGCCAGGCTCTTGGCCAGCCCCAGGTCGGCGAGCAGCACCCGCGGACCGCTCCCGGACAGCAGTACGTTGGTCGGCTTGATGTCCCGGTGCACGATCCCCGCCTCGTGCAGCGCCGCCGCGCCCCGGGCGGCCAGCGCCGTCAGCCGCAGCGCCTCGGGGACCGGCAGCGGACCGTCGGCGACCAGGTCGGCGAGGGTGCCGCCGTCGGCGTACTCCATGACGAAGTACGGCCGCTCGTCGGGCAGTTCACCGATGTCGTAGACCTGCACCACCCGCTCGGAGCCGGCCCGGCGCAGCATGCGCGCCTCCTCCAGGAAGCGCTCGCGCACATCGAGGCGGTGGGCCCAGTTGTCGGCGAGGACCTTGACCGCCACGGGCGCTCGCAGCACGTCGTCGTGGGCGAGCCAGACCGTGCCGAACGCGCCCGTGCCCAGGCGTCGTTCGAGGCGGTAGCGCCCGATCCGCTCCACGGAGTGCATACGACTATCATGCCTGGACGTGGATCGATCCCGAGCCGAGCACCTGGTCGTGCCCACCGAGGAAGTCGCCCGTCTGGCCGCCACGGGCGACCCGGCGGCGCTGGAGGAACTGCTCCAGACGCTCCGGCCCGAGATCCTCAGGCGCTGCGGCCGCTTCCTGCCCTGCCGCGAGGACGCCGAGGAGGCGGCCCAGGACGTCCTGCTGCAGCTGTCCCGGAAGATCGGCACCTTCGAGGGACGCAGCCGCTTCAGCACCTGGCTGCACACGGTCGTCGCCAACTGCTGCCGCCAGAAGTACCGGGAGCTCAAGCGACGGGCCGCCGAGCAGCCGGCTCCTCTCGACGCCGACCGGTCCGTCGACCCCCGCACCACGAGCGTGATCGCCGGCTCCCGGATCGACCTGCTGGAGGCCCTGGAGCGGCTGGAGCGCGAACACCCGCAGCTGGTCGAGCCGTTGGTCTACCGGGACATCTGCCAGCTGGAGTACGCGGAGGCCGCGGAGCGCGCCGGGATCCCCCTCGGCACCTTCAAGTCCCGCCTGCACGAGGCCCGCCGCCAGGTCCGCCCCTGGCTGGCGGACCGGGCCTGAGCGCTCAGTCCTGCTCGAGCAGGCCGATCTCCGCCCAGATCGTCTTGCCCTCGCCGGTGTGCCGGCTGCCCCAGCGCTGGGTGAGCTGGGCGACCAGCAGCAGACCCCGGCCGCCCTCGTCCCACGTCTTGGCGCGGCGCAGATGCGGGGCCGTGTGGCTGGTGTCGGACACCTCGCAGATCAGCGTGGACTCGTCGTGGATCAGCCGCAGCCGGATGGGGTGGGCGCCGTAGCGGATCGCGTTGGTGACCAGCTCGCTCACCACCAGCTCGGCGGTGAACGCCGCCTCCTGCAGCTCCCAGGTGTCCAGCTGCTCGACGACCTGCTTGCGGATGGGCGCCACCAGCGACGGGTCGGCGGGGATGTGCCAGGTCGCCACCCGGGTGGCGGGCAGCCCCCGGGTACGGGCCAGCAGCAGGGCCACGTCGTCCGGCGCGCCGCCCGGGGGCAGCAGGGCGTGCAGGATCCGGTCGCACGTCTCGTCCAGCGAGTCCACGTGCCCGGACAGGGCGTCGCACAGCAGCTGGTGACTGACGTCGACGTCCCGCTCGCGGGTCTCGATCAGGCCGTCGGTGAAGAACGACAGCACGCTGCCCTCGCGCAGCTCCAGCTCCGTGGACTCGAACGGCAGCCCGCCCAGGCCCAGCGGCGGTCCGGCCGGCAGCTCGACCTGCTGCGGCTCGCCGCCGGGCGACAGCACGACCGGCGGGGGATGCCCGGCCCGGGCCAGCGTGCAGCGCCGTGACACCGGGTCGTAGACCGCGTACAGACAGGTCGCCCCGACCTCGCCGGTGCCGTCGCTGCCGGACTCCGCGGACAACCGCACCACCAGGTCGTCCAGATGGGTGAGCAGCTCGTCCGGGGCCAGGTCGATGTCGGCGAGGGTGCGTACGGCGGTGCGCAGCCGTCCCATCGTGGCCGAGGCCTGGATGCCGTGGCCGACGACGTCCCCGACGACCATGGCGACCCGCATCCCCGACAGCGGGATCACGTCGAACCAGTCACCGCCCACCCCGGCGCGTGCGGCGGGCAGATAGCGGGAGGCGGCGTCCACGGCGGCCGTGTGCGGAAGTGAGCGGGGCAGCAGGCTGCGCTGCAGGGCGAGGGCGGTCTCGCGCTCGCGGGAGAAACGGCGGGCGTTGTCGATGCAGACGGCGGCCCGGGTGGTGATCTCCTCGGCCAGCAGCACGTCGTCGGCCGTGAAGGGGTCCGGCCGCCGGAAACGGGTGAGGACCGCGACGCCCAGGGGCAGTCCGCGGGCCCGCATCGGCACGGCCATCGTGGAGTGGATGCCGTACTCCCTGACCCGGTCGGCGCGCGCCTTGTGCCAGCTCAGCCACTGGTCGAGCTCGGAGACCGAGGCGACGATGGTGCGGCCCGCGACCAGTGAGTCGGCCTGGGGCGAGCCTGCGGGGTAGTGCTCCGTCTGCCCGGGCTTGAGAACGGCCTCGGGTGTGCCGGGGTTGACCGAGCCGTGCGCGGCCCGGCGCAGGGCGATCGGCGCGCTGAGCCGGGGCGGGGGCTCACCGCCGTGCTCCTGGAGGTCCAGCAGGTCGACGCTGACCAGGTCGGCCAGCGCGGGCACGAAGACGTCCGCCAGTTCCTGAGCCGTCCGAGTGACGTCGAGGGTGGTGCCGATGCGCACGCTGGCCTCGTTGACCAACTGCAGCCGTTCCCGGGCGAGGTAGTTGTCGGTGAAGTCATGTGCCGCCAGACACACGCCCCGCACCCGGCCCTCGGCGTCCGTGACGGGCGCCATGCGGGCGAGCCACGCGTGCGCGGTGGCCTCGCCGCCGGTGCGCATGTAGATCTGGATGTCGGCCGCCCGGCCGGAGGCGAGCACCCGCGCCATGTCGGCCTCGAGCCGGTCGCTCTCCGGTCTTCCGCCGATCTCGGACAGACGCAGCCCCTGGATGCGCTCCTCGGGCAGCCCGATGACCTCGGCCATGGCGTCGTTGATCCGGCGCAGCCGCAGGCGTTCGTCGTAGACGGCGACCGCACAGGGTGACTGGATGAGGGCGGCCGTGGCCAACGGGTCGTCGGGGGAGGGCGGGCCACCGCCGTTCAGCGGGCTGAAGACGAGCCAGCGGCCCGGGCTGCCGTCCTGGACCCGGCGATGGTGGGCGACCAGCCATCTGGAGATGTCGTGTCCGTCCCGGTGGCGCAAAGTGACGGTGCCGTCCCAGCGAGGCCCGTCGGGCGGCAACGGCACGTCCGTGCCGTCGGCCAGCAGATTCCGGGCGGGGCGGCCCAGTACCTCGCCGGCCGGCCAGCCCAGCAGCCGCTCCGCGCCGGCGTTCCAGGAGATCAGCGTGCCGGAGTCGTCGACGACGACCCGCGCCGTCGCGGCATCGTCGAACGGATACTCCGGGTCCATCGCCGCCACTCCATCGCGAACACTCACAGTGAACCGGTGAGTCACTTGAGTTCCAGCCTAGTCCGTCGCCGTCCGCCGCGGACGGGAACCCCCCGGCCGGTGGGCGCGCGATCGTCAAGGGCCATTTCCGGCCGTTGTGGCCTGTGGGGCAGAACGGCCGCCCCGCACCCTTGACGGGCGCGCGTGGCAGCCCGTCAGAATCTGTTTGTTCACGATCAGTTGTGAGTACTTCTGGGCCCTGATGAGGGAGAGCCGCCATGACGGTCACTCGCAGATCGGTTCTGCTCGCCTCCACCGCAGCACCCGCGGCCGGTGTGCTCCTGGCCACCCCGGCGGCCCGTGCCGCCGTGGCGGCCGGGGGCGCGTCCGGACGGCACACGGTCGCCCTGCGCGACGGCTGGCGCTTCGCGCTGGTCGATCCGGGCGGCATCGCCGATCCGACCGGTGCCTACACGAACGCCCCCGACCCCCGCTACGACGACTCGGCCTGGCGCGAGGTGGCCGTTCCGCACGACTGGAGCATCGAACAGACCCCCACCACCCAGTACGGCACCACCAGCGGCACCGGATTCTTCCCCGGCGGCCTCGGCTGGTACCGGCTGGCCTTCACCCTGCCGCCCGCCTTCGCCGGCAAGCGGATCTCGGTGGAGTTCGACGGCGTCTACATGGACTCCTACGTCTACTGCAACGGCACCCAGGTCGGCCGCCACCCCTACGGCTACACCGGCTTCGCCCTCGATCTGAGCGGTCTCGTGCACACCGACGGCAGTACCGAGAACGTGCTCGCGGTCAAGGTGCAGAACCAGCTGCCCAGCAGCCGCTGGTACTCCGGCAGCGGCATCTACCGCGAGGCCCGCCTGGTCATCACCGAGCCGGTGCACGTGGAGCGCTGGGGCACGTACGTCACCACGCCGGACATCAGCGGCGAGCGGGCCGTCGTACGGGCCCGGACCTCGGTGGTCGACGAGTCCGGCGCCACGAGCCAGGTGGAGATCCGCTCGACGGTGAAGGACCCCTCCGGCCGTACGGTCGCCCGCGCGGCCAGCACGGCCACCGTCACCGACAAGGTCGCCGAGACGCATGAACTCACCGTCCCGAAGCCGAAGTTGTGGGACTTCGCGACCCCGCACCACCGCTACACCCTGGAGACCGAACTGCGCGTCGGCGGCAGGACCGTCGACACCTGCCGCACCACCTTCGGCATCCGCGAGTACCGCTTCGACCCCGACGAGGGCTTCTCCCTCAACGGTACCCACACCAAGATCAAGGGCGTCGACCTCCACCACGACCAGGGCGCCCTCGGCTCCGCGATCAGCATCGACGCGGTGCGCAGACAGCTGACCATCATGAAGTCGATGGGCGTCAACGCCTTCCGCACCTCCCACAACCCGCCCTCGCCCGAGATCGTCCAGGTCTGCGAGGAACTGGGCATCGTGATGATGGTGGAGGCCTTCGACTGCTGGAGGACCGGCAAGACGAAGTACGACTACGGGCGCTTCTTCGACGAGTGGTGCGAGAGGGACGCCACCGAGATGGTCCTCGCACACCGCAACTCACCGGCCGTGGTGCTGTGGTCCATCGGCAACGAGATTCCCGACTCCACCTCCACCGCGGGGCTGGCGATGGCCGACCGGATCATCGGCGCGATCAAGGCGGCCGACGACACCCGGCCGGTCGTCATCGGCTCCAACAAGTACCACTCCGTGCCCGCCGCCGGTTCCGCGGCCGACCTCATGCTCACCAAGCTGGACGGCCTCGGACTCAACTACAACACCGCCAAGTCGGTGGACGCCCTGCACGCGAGGTACCCGAAGCTGTTCCTCTTCGAGTCGGAGTCCTCCTCGGAGACCTCGACACGCGGCACCTACCAGGAGCCCGAGCATCTCAACACCGGCGAGAACCACACGCCGGGCAGGCGGGAGGTCTCCTCCTACGACAACAACCTCGCCTCCTGGACCATGAGCGGCGAGTACGGCCACAAGAAGGACCGTGACCGCAGGTGGTTCGCCGGGCAGTTCCTGTGGTCCGGCATCGACTACATCGGGGAGCCGACCCCGTACGACGTCTTCCCGGTGAAGGCCTCCTTCTTCGGAGCGGTCGACACGGCCGGCTTCCCCAAGGACATGTACCACCTCTTCCGCAGCCAGTGGGTCCAGGAGCCAATGGTCCATCTGCTGCCGATGACCTGGAACCACGAGGAGGGCGACACGGTCGAGGTCTGGGCGTACTCCAACGTGGAGACCGTCGAGCTCTTCCTCAACGGGACATCCCTCGGCACCCGGAGCTTCGACACCAAGACGACCACCGACGGCCGCGCCTATCTGGAGACCACCGAGGCCACCGGCGACGACAAGACCGTCACCGGCGGTCCCTATCCGGGCAGTTACACCAGCCCGAACGGCAGCGCGGGCAAGCTCCACCTGACCTGGAAGGTGCCGTACGCGCCGGGCGAGCTGAAGGCGGTGGCGCGGCGGAACGGCAAGGCGGTGGCCACCGACGTGCTGCGCACCGCGGGTGAGGCGCGCGCGGTACGCCTCACCGCCGACCGTACGTCGCTCGCCGCCGACGGGCGTTCCCTGGTGTTCGTGACCGCGGAGATCGTCGACGCGCGGGGCGTGGTGGTGCCCGACGCCGAGCATCTGATCACCTTCGACGTGAAGGGCGGCTCGCTGGCCGGGCTCGACAACGGCCGCGAGGAAAGTGCCGAGCGCTACCAGGCCACCACCCGGACCGCCTTCCACGGCAAGGCCCTCGCGATCGTCCGCTCCGGGACCGGGCCCGGCTCCCTGAAGGTGACCGCTCGGGCGGCGGGTCTGCGGACCGGTACGGCGACCGTGCGTACCACGCCCGCCCGCTCGGTCGCGGCCACACCGGCCGCCGTGTTCGAGCCCGACTATCCGGCGGCCCCGAACTACCCGTACGCGGACGCCAGTTACTCCGGCCGCCCGGACACCCTCCCCGCGGCGATGCTGGACGGCGACCCCGCCACCGGCTGGTCCAACGCCTTCGCCAAGTCGGCCACCGCCCTGCTGCCCGCCTTCAGCGGGGCCCGGACGCGCGACTGGGTCTCCGTCGACTTCGGACGCACCCGGAACCTCGGCCGGGTGGAGGTGTCCTTCACCGTCGACGCCACCCACGGCCTGCCCGCCTCCGTCGAGGTCGCCGTGTGGAACGGGCACACGTATGCGCCGGTGACCGGGGCGTCGACCGACTGGGCCACCGCCTCGGACGCGCCCACCGTCATCACCTTCGACGCGACCGGTGGCTCCCGGCTGCGGCTGACGATGACCAGCGCGCACCCGGGTACCGCCGCGGGCGCGGTGCGCATCAGCAAGCTGGAGGTACCGGTCGGCTGACCCCGGGCAACGGTCCGGACGGGAACCCGTCCCGTCCGGACCGTTGACGGAGTGTCATGGCGCGAACAAACATGAGCTGCGTCCGCATCTGGGAGCGCTCCCACCTGATTCCGGAGCGTCACCCGCCCCTCCACCCGAGGAGCCCAGACGTGAAACGACGCAGAACCGTCCTGCTGACCCTGGCCGCCCTGCTGGGCGCGACCCTCACCGCGCTGCCCGCCGGCCCGGCGGCGGCCGACGAGGTGGAGCAGCTGAGGAACGGCACCTTCGACACCACCACCGCCCCGTGGTGGACGACGAGCAACGTCACCGCGGGCCTGTCCGACGGACAGCTCTGCGCGGACGTCCCCGGCGGCACCGCCAACCGCTGGGACGCGGCCGTCGGCCAGAACGACGTCACCCTGGTGAAGGGGGAGTCGTACCGGTTCGCCTTCAAGGCCTCCGGTTCGCCCGAGGGGCACGTGGTGCGGGCGATCGTGGGGCTCCAGGTGTCGCCGTACGACACCTACTTCGAGATCAGCCCGCAGCTGACGGTCTCCGGGGACACCTACGCGTACACCTTCACCTCGCCCGTCGACACCACCCAGGCACAGGTCGCCTTCCAGGCCGGCGGCAGCGCGGACGCGTGGCGGATGTGCATGGACGACGTGTCGCTGCTGGGCGGGGTGCCGCCGGAGGTGTACCACCCCGACACGGGACCGCGGGTGCGCGTCAACCAGGTCGGCTATCTGCCCTCCGGCCCGAAGAACGCCACCCTCGTCACCGACGCCACCGCCAGGCTGCCCTGGCAGCTGAAGAACGCCGGCGGAACCGTCGTGGCGCACGGCTGGAGCGTGCCGCGCGGGGTCGACGTCTCCTCCGGGCAGAACGTCCACTCCATCGACTTCGGCGCCTACCGCAAGCCGGGCAAGGGCTTCACGCTGGTGGCCGACGGAGAGACCAGCCGCCCGTTCGACATCGGCACCGGTGACTACGAGCAGCTGCGGCTGGACTCGCTGAAGTACTACTACACCCAGCGCAGCGGAATCGCGATCCGCGACGACCTGCGCCCGGGCTACGGCAGGCCCGCCGGGCATCTCGACGTCCCGCCCAACCAGGGCGACTCGAACGTCCCCTGTCAGCCCGGCGTCTGCGACTACACCCTCGACGTCACCGGCGGCTGGTACGACGCGGGCGACCACGGCAAGTACGTCGTCAACGGCGGCATCGCCACTTGGGAGCTGCTGAGCACGTACGAACGCGAACTCCGGGCCCGCACAGGCGAGTCGGGCAGGCTGCGCGACGGTACCCTCGCCATCCCGGAGAGCGGCAACAAGGTGCCGGACGTTCTCGACGAGGCGCGCTGGGAGCTGGAGTTCCTGCTGAAGATGCAGGTGCCGGACGGCCGGCCGCTGGCCGGGATGGCCCACCACAAGGTCCACGACGAGCAGTGGACGGGCCTGCCACTGCTGCCCAGCGACGACCCGCAGAAGCGTGAGCTGCACCCGCCGTCCACCCAGGCCACCCTCAACCTGGCGGCGACCGCGGCGCAGGCGGCCCGCCTGTACCGGCCCTACGACCGCGCGTTCGCGGCGAAGGCCCTGACCGCCGCGCGCAGGGCCTGGACCGCCGCGCTCGCCCATCCCGCGATGTACGCCTCCGCGAGCGACGGCACGGGAGGCGGCACCTACGACGACACCAACGCCACCGACGAGTTCTACTGGGCGGCGGCCGAGCTGTATCTCACCACGGGGGAGAAGCAGTTCGCCGACTATGTCCGCACTTCGCCCGTGAACACCGCCGACATCTTCGGCCCGACCGGCTTCGACTGGGGCCGGACGGCGGCGGCGGGGCGGCTCGACCTGGCCACGGTGCCCAGCAAGCTCCCCGGCCGGGACAAGGTGCGCCAGTCCGTCGTGCAGGGCGCCGACCGCTATCTGGCCACGCTCGCATCCCAGCCGTACGGGATGCCCTACGCCCCCGACGGCAACGTCTACGACTGGGGCTCCAGCGCCCAGGTCCTGAACAACGCGGTCGTCCTGGCCACGGCGTACGACATCACCGGTGCCGCGAAGTACCGGGACGGGGCGACGCAGAGCATGGACTACATCCTCGGCCGCAACGCCCTGAACATCTCGTACGTCACCGGCTACGGCGAGGTCGCCTCGCACAACCAGCACAGCCGTTGGTACGCCCACGAACTCGACCCGAACCTGCCGAACCCGCCCAGGGGGACCCTCGCGGGCGGACCGAACTCCTCCATCCAGGACCCCTACGCACAGAGCAAACTCCAGGGCTGCGTCGGCCAGTTCTGCTACATCGACGACATCCAGTCCTGGTCGACCAACGAGACCGCGATCAACTGGAACGCGGCCCTGGCCCGCATGGCGTCCTTCGTCGCCGACCAGGGCTGAGCGCCCCTGCGCGCGGCGGTTCGCCGACGACCGTGAACGCCGCCGACGGCGACCGAGAGGACACCCACCTCCTCGGCGCCGTCGGCGACAGCCACCCGGACGGCGAAGGCCGCGGGGAAGTTCCCCGTCCCCGGCCATCAGGACGGCCACCGAGTCCCACGCCGGCGAGACCGGACGCCGTGCTCCGGAGCGCACGGTCACGTCGGCGGCCTCGATCCGCCGCACCTCGGCCCCGCTCCAGGACGATCCGCGCCCGGAGCCCAGGGTCTCGACCCCGTCCTCCGTCAGCCTGACCCCGGAGGCCGTCCCGACGGGGCCGCGGCCCCGTCACTGCCGCTCGTGCTCGACCAGTTCCCGGGGACGCTTGTGCGCGGTCAGGGTGTGCAGCTCGGCCTGGGTGAGGGGCTGATGGACCTCGACGTACTCGCCGTTCGGCATCCGCTTGATCACGCCGGTCTCCCGGCCGTGCAGCACCAGCTCCCTGTCGCGGAGTTGGAGGCCGAGGCAGACCCGGCGGGTGACGACGAAGACGATCGCCGGGAGGACGAACACCGCGACGCGGACCGTCCAGGTCACGGTGTTGATGGAGAGATGGAGGCGGGTGGCGACGATGTCGTTGCCGCCACCGGCCAGCAGGACCAGGTAGAGGCTGATCCAGCCCGCGCCGATCCCGGTACGGACGGGACGGTTGCGCGGGCGGTCGAGAAGGTGGTGTTCGCGCCGGTCGCCGGTCACCCGCGCCTCCAGGAACGGGTACACCCCGATGAAGACGAGCAGGAGCGGGAAGACCACGACCGGGATCAGGACGCCCAGGACCAGCGTGTGACCCCACAGGGTGATCTCCCACCCCGGCATCACCCGGACCAGACCCTCCGCGAACCCCAGATACCAGTCGGGCTGGGCACCCGTGGAGACCTGGTCGGGGCGGAAGGGGCCGTAGACCCAGACCGGGTTGATCGTCGCCACCGCCGCGACCAGCGTGAGGGCGCCGAAGACCAGGAAGAAGAAGCCGCCCGCCTTCGCCAGGTACACCGGCATGAACGGGGTGCCGACGACATTGCGCTCGGTCCGCCCGGGCCCCGCGAACTGCGTGTGCTTGTGGTACACGACCAGGATGAGATGGGCCACGACGAGCGCGGCCATGATGCCTGGGATGATCAGGATGTGCAGCGAGTAGAACCGCGCCACGATGTCGTGGCCCGGGAACTCGCCGCCGAACAGGAACATCGACAGATACGTCCCGACGATCGGCACCGACAGCAGCGCGCCGTTGACGAAGCGCAGCCCCGTCCCCGACAACAGGTCGTCCGGCAGCGAGTAGCCGAACAGGCCCTCGAACAGGCCGAGGAACAGCAGAGCCCAGCCGAACAGCCAGTTGATCTCCCGGGGTCTGCGGAACGACCCGGTGAAGAAGTGCCGCATCATGTGCGTCAGCATCCCGGCGACGAAGACCAGCGCCGCCCAGTGGTGCAGCTGCCGGATCAGCAGACCGCCGCGCACGTCGAAGCTGAGGCGCACCGTGGAGGCGTAGGCCTCCGACATCCGCACGCCGTTCAGCGGCAGGTAACCGCCGTGGTACGTCACCTCGTTCATCGACGGATGGAAGAAGAAGGTCAGGAAGATCCCGGTCAGGACCAGGACGACGAAGCTGTACAGGCAGATCTCCCCCAGCAGGAAGGACCAGTGGTCCGGGAAGACCTTGCGCAGGTACTTGCGGCCCAGCGAGTGGATGCCGAGGCGGCCGTCGAGCCAGTCGGCGACGCGCTCGCCCTTGCCGGGGGTCTTGGTGGCGTTCACCCGGCCTCCTCGTCCCTGTGCACGTGCGTGAGCTTGTCGGGGTTGGTCACGATGTAGACGTCGCTGACCCGGTCGCCGTCGGGCGTGAGATCCATGACCATCACCGCGTACGGGGAGTCGCCCTGGAACAGCACGGCGGCGTCGTCGCCGTTGACACGGCGGTAGCGCAGGTCGAGGTCGCTGGGGCCGCGTCCCCGGGTGGTGAAGGAGTTGATCAGCCGGACCGCCTTGTCCCGGCCGTGCACCGGCTTCAGGCCCACCGGCCTGCGCCTGCCGCCGCCGTCCGTCCACACCGTGACATCGGGCGCGAGGATCTCCATCAGCTCCGCGATGTCCCCGCCGAGCGCCGCCCGCACGAACCGCTCGGTCGCCTCCCGCCGTACCCGTGGATGCGCCCGGTACAGCGGCCTTCGGGCGTGCACATGCCCCCGGGCGCGGTGCGCGAGCTGGCGTACGGCGGCCGGGGTGCGGTCGATGATCTCCGCGATCTCGGTGTGGGCGTACCCGAAGACCTCGTTCAGTACGAACACCGCGCGTTCCAGTGGCGTCAGCGACTCCAGGACGACCAGCATCGCCAGTGACACCGACTCGGTGCGCAGGGCCGGGTCCTCGGCGCCGTCACCGTCGGCGACCAGGGGCTCGGGCAGCCAGGGGCCGATGTAGGTCTCGCGGCGGCGGGTGATCACGGCACGGCGCTGGAGGGCGTGGTTGACGGCGATGCGGACCAGGTAGGCGCGCGGGTTGTCGATGCCCGCGGTGCCCCGGCCGGTCCAGGACAGCCAGGTCTCCTGCAGCACGTCCTCGGTGTCGGCGACGCTGCCCAGCATGTTGTAGACCAGGCCGAACAGCAGCTCGCGATGGCCGATGAACACATCGGTCGCCTCATCGACAGAACTCTCGGACATACGTGGACCTCCCCGTCGGTGCGCTCACTACTTCGACCCGAACCGGGGGCCCGAATGTGACATCGGACCGGAGGTGTGTGACGCAGGTCTCAGCGACGTCACACTCGCCGGCCGGTCCGCCCTCTTGAACGCGAGTCCCGCACGGGAGACCGATTCGACAGGAGCGACCCGATGAGCATCGACTTCACCGCCATGTACGCCTCGCACGACGCCTTCCGGCGCGATCTCGGGCGCCTCGCGCAGGCGGTCGCCGAGGGCCGGGCGCACACGCCGGGTGTCCGGGCCGGCTGGGCGAACTTCACCCGGCAGCTGCACATCCACCACACCGCCGAGGACGCCGAGCTGTGGCCCCGGGTACGGGAACGCCTCACCGGGCGCCCCCGCGACCTCGCCCTGCTCGACGACATGGAGGCCGAGCACGCCCGTATCGACCCCCTGCTCGCGTCGGTCGACACGGCGCTGACCGACCGGGCACCCGAACTGCCCGACCTGGTAAAGGCGTTGACGGCCACTCTGGACGACCATCTGGGGCACGAGGAGGACAGCGCGCTGCCGCTGATGCAGGACGTCCTCACCGCCGCGGACTGGGGTGCCTTCACCGGACGGATGCGCGAGACCCAAGGGCTGCGCGGTGCCTCGGTGTTCGTGCCGTGGATCGTCGACGGCGCCGGGCCGGCGGACCGGGAGCGTTTCTTCGGCTCCCTCCCGGCGCCGGTACGCGTCCTCAACCGGCTGTTCTGGGAGGGGAGTTACCGTCGCAAGGGGCTGTGGGTGGGCGTCCAGGACGCGTTCTAGGACTGTTCTAGGACGCGTCGTGGAAGACGAGGCCCAGTGCGTGCCTGCGGCCGGAGCGCACGGTGCTCACCCCGTGTCGCATCGCCCCGGCCGACCAGCCGCGCCGGGTGCGCACGGGACGGTCCCGGGTGGTGAAGACGAGCCCGTGGCCCTGTTCCAGTGCGGTCGCGGTGCCCCGGGACTGGGCCCGTGGCCGCTGCTCGACCATGAGGAACTCGCCTCCGGTGTAGTCGGCGCCGTACACGTCGAGGCCGACGACCACCTGGAGGGGGAAGACCAGCTCGCCGAAGACGTCCCGGTGCAGCGCGTTCCAGTCGCCCGCTCCGTACCGCAGCAGGATCTGCGCCGACCGGTCCTGCCCGGCCGCATGGCACCGCTCCAGCCACTCCTCCAGGGAGTCCGGCCAGGGTGCCGGGCGGCCGAGCCGGGCCGCCCAGTCCCGGGCGACGGGCAGTAGCCGGGGATACAGGGCGGCACGCAGCGCGGCCACCGGGGCGGGCAGGTCGTGGGTGAAGTACCGGTACTCGCCGGAGCCGAACCGGTGGCGCTCCATGTCGACGGTGGTCCGGAACAGCTCCGGCTTCTCGTACAGCGCGGAGAGGTCACGGCACTCGGCCGGCGTGAGCAGCGGTCCGGTGGGCGCGCTGCCGTGCACGTCGAGCTCGGCGGCGAGGGCCGTCCAGTCGGTGTCGCCGGCCCGCTTGCGGGCCTGGGCCCTGGTGAGCGTCACGTCGTCTCCCTCCGTCACACCAGCATCGGCTGCAGCGCGCCCTCATGGGTGAGCAGCCGCACCTTGCGCTCGACGCCGCCCGCGTAGCCGCGCATCGAGCCGTCGGCGCCGATCACGCGGTGGCACGGGCGGACGATCAGCAGGGGGTTGGCTCCGATCGCCGCCCCCAGGGCCCGGATCTCGTGCCGAGGCACCTCCAGGTGCCTGGCGAGTTCCCCGTAGGTGGTCGTGGTGCCGTACGGGATGTCGTCCAGGGCCCGCCACACCCGCTGCTGGAATCCGGTGCCGGCGGGGGCGAGGCCGAGATCGAAGCGGGTGAGCCGGCCCGCGAAGTAGGCGGAGAGCTGCCGGGCCGCCTCGGCGAGGGCCGCGTCGTCGCGCCGCCAGTCCGCGCCGACGGCCGGCGCGCCCCGCTGCCCCGGCAGGGACAGCGAGGTGAGGGTCGTCTCCCGCCCCGCCAGCAGCAGTTGGCCCAGGGGGCTGTCGATGGTCGTGTACGTGTTCATGGCTCAAGTCTGCTGCGCGGCACCGGTCGCGACCGGCGGGAATCGGACGTGGTCCTCACTCTCGGAGCAACCCTCGAGGTACCGTTGCGCGGGTGCTGTGAGCAGGGAGTATTTACGCGTGAGTACCTCGGCGGTACCGTGATGGCATGCCAGCCCTGAATGTGGAGTTCAGTGATCGTGAACTCGAGGATCTGCGGCAGATCGCCAAGGAACGCGGTACGTCGATGAAGGCGCTCGTGCGCGAGGCGGCGGCGGCCGACATAGCCCGGCACCGGGCCCTGCAGGAAGGGGCGGAGGCGTTCCGCCGCTTCTTCGCCTCCCACGCCGACGAGTTCGCGGCCGCGTTCCCCGAGGACGAACCATCCGCCGCGGGCGAGGGGCGGGTCGCCTGACCGATGGCACCCGTCATCCACATCGACGTGCCCTGGCTGCTCCAGCGCCATGAAGAGGTCCTGCCGGACCAGCCGACCGTCAACGACTTCTCCGCGCTGGTCGCCGCCGTGGCCCGGCACCGCGTGGACCCGCCCCGCCTCGGCGTGGACTCCGACCCGGCCTGGCGGGCGGCCGCCCTGCTGCACACCCTCGCGCTGCTCAAGCCGCTGCCCTCGGCCAACGCCCGCTTCGCCTGCTCGACCGCCGTGGCGTACATGTTCGTCAGCGGCGTCGGCATCGACCCGCCCTACGGCGCCCTCGTCGATCTCGCCCGCGATCTGATCGACGGCAAGACCGATGTCTACGGCGCGGCGGACCGGCTGCGCTCCTGGCAGATCTGAGGACCCCGGCCGCACGGCCCTGTCACCCCCCGGGGCCGCCGGCCGAGGGCGGGAGGAACAAGGCCGGCGGCCCGTGCGGCGCAGGAGAGCCGCCGTCCTGCGCGGGGCCTTTCGAGAAGGTCCGCCACCAGTGCACTACGGGGGCGCGCACGCCGGGAGCGTGCGCGGTGCTCCGGCGCGTGCGCCTGTTTCACACGGGGCGCATGGAATGAGGAACGCTGAGGCGGGGAAGGCGAGTTGCGACCGCATCTGACTTACTTTCAAAGATGCGGATGTTGCTCAAGTGCCTTGTTGGTCATCAGTGTGTTGTGCAAGGGTTGACCACCCGTGCGGGGGGAATGGCCGGGACACGTTCGCCCGGCTGAGGGGAGCAGGGGCGGACGGGCGTACCCGAATTCACGCTCCTCGCGCTCGCCGTCCAAGAGGTGTGCACCACCAGGGGGCCTTTTCGGCGGTTGTGACTCCTGTGTGTCGTATGCGCGTGGGAAGGAATTCGCTCAGTGCCCACCCCCCACCCCCCTCGTCCGCCTTACCCGCCGGCCGGCGGGGTTCCGGGAGAATCCGACGAGAACGTCGCCGCCCGGCTCCGCGGCCGCTCCGACGGTGAGACCGGACGTTCCGTCGCGCTGCTCATGACGCGGCACTGGCAGCCGGCCCGCGACTACGCGGCCATCTGCCTCGCCTCCCGGAACGAGGTCGCCTCCATGGTGACCTCGGCCGCCTTCCACCAGGTGCTCGACCGACTGGCACTCGGCGAGCCGGCGCTCGCGCTGCGCCCGCGATTCCTGGTGGCCGTGCGGGAGACGGTCCGCGTCTGGACGACGGAGGACCGGATATCCGCCGTTCTGCCGGAGGTGCTGAAACCCGTCGGCGGCCGCGGCATGCGTTCGGCGAAGTCGATGACGCCCGAAAATCGGAAGCTGGCCGAGCGGTCATTCCAGGCCCTGCCCGGACTCGCCCGGTGTCTGCTCTGGCACACCGAGGTGGAGGCCGAAGCGATAACCGTCCCGGCCGGTCTGCTGGGCATGGACACCGAGACCGCCTCGGCCGCACTCGAACAGGCGCGGGAAAAATTCCGTGAAGGATGTGTACATGCCCATCGGGAACTCGCGCCGACCAAGGATTGCCGCTTCTACAACCGTCTCCTCGACGTTCCGATTCGGCGTGGTGGAGCGCTGCTGCCCGATGTCCAGCAACATCTGACCGAATGCCGCTACTGCCGTTTCGCCGCCGAACAACTGAGCCATTTCGAGGGCGGCCTGGGAGTGCTGCTGGCCGAGTCCGTTCTCGGCTGGGGCGCCCGCCGCTATCTGGAGTCCCGTCCCGGCCGCGCGGGCCAGGGCACGCGGTCGCGCAGCCCGCGCCCGCATGGTTCCGGCCGGCACGGCGGCGGCCGCCCCCGCATCCTGCCCCGCATCCCGCTGCCCGGCCGCGGCACCTTGGGTGCGCTGCGCACCTCGCGGGCGCTGCTGACCGGACTGGGCGTCGCCTCCGCCGGGCTGATCGCCACGGTCGCCGTCGTCGGCATGTGGTCCCACGACGACGGCGTCGACCCGGCTGCCTCCACCAGCGCAAGCGACGGCTCGACCCCCGGTGCCGGCGCCCGGTCCTCGCCCGGCACCGCCGAACTGCCCACCGTGCCGCGGGACTCGAGGCTGCGCAATGCCTCCGCCGAGCTCTGTCTCGCCGTCAAGGGCAGGCCGAAGGCGGGGGCCGACACCGAACTGGCGGCCTGCTCGACCGACGCGAGCCAGCAGTGGTCCTACGGCAGCGACGGACGGCTGCGCAGCGCGGCGGCCCCCGACCTGTGCCTGGACTCGCACGTGGACGCCGGTGTGGTCGTCCTCGGCACATGCCGGGGCGGTGACGACGTTCGCTACGACCTCACCGTGCGCGGGGAGTTGCTGCCGCGCTGGGACGAGCAGCTCGCCCTGGCCGCCACGACCGACGATCCGGGAGCCGACATCGTCGTCAAGGTCCGGGACGGCTCGCCCGCGCAGCGGTGGCTGACCCAGCCGCCGGCCTCCGCCAGCCCGGGTTCACTGTCGATCACGGGCCCGGAGAAGCCCGCGGTGCGGCCCGCCGAACTGGCCGGGGAGCGGGTGTAGTGCGGGAGGACTCGAGGGCGACCGCCGGCCGACGATGTCCTGCGGCCGCCCGCCCGCCGTGCCGGGGAAGGAGCCGGCGAGCGCGGCGTCGGCGGCCCGGGCCGCCGACGTGCGGGGCGATGACGGCGAGGACGTTCCTCGGGGCGGTCACATGAGATCTTCGGCGAGGTCGGCGGCGCTGACCGTGGCCGGCGTGGCGTGCCCGGACAGGGCGAGGGTCAGGTCGAACTCGGCGAGCAGACAGCGGATCACGTGCTCGACGCCCGCCTGTCCGTCCAGGCCGAGACCGTAGACGTACGGCCGCCCGAGCAGGACGGCCCGCGCGCCGAGCGCGAGTGCTTTGAAGATGTCGTCGCCGCTGCGGACGCCGCTGTCGAACAGGACGGTCAGCCGGTCGCCGACCGCCTCGGCCACCCGCGGCAGCGCGTCGGCGGCCGCGACGGATCCGGCGACCTGACGGCCGCCGTGGTTGGAGACGACCACGCCGTCCATGCCGGTGTCGGCGGCGAGCCGGGCGTCGTCCGGGTGCAGGATGCCCTTGAGGACGATCGGGCCGTCCCAGTTCTCCCGCAGGAACGCGAGGTCGGGCCAGGTGTGTCCGGCGTCCCCGAACAGCCCGAGGAAGTGCAGCACGGCCGCGTTCGGGTCCTCGTGCACGGGCTTGGCCAGTCCCGCCTGGAAGGCCGGGTCGGTGAAGTAGTTGGCGGTGCCCACCCCGTGCAGGAACGGGAGGTAGGCGAGGTCGAGATCCCGGGGGCGCCAGGACAGCAGCGGGGTGTCGAGGGTGACGAGCAGCGCGGAGAACCCGGCGGCCTTCGCCCGCCCGAGGAAGCTCCTGGTCACCTCGCGGTCCTTGCCCCAGTACAGCTGGAACCACCGCTCGGTGTCTCCGAGTGCCTCCGCCACCTGCTCCATCGGTGTGCTGGACGCCGAGGACAGGATGTACGGCACCCCGTGCGCGGCGGCGGCGCGGGCGGCGGCGGACTCGGCGTCCGGATGCATGATCGACAGTACGCCGACGGGCGCCAGCGCCACCGGCGCGGGCAGCGGGCGGCCCAGCACCCGCACCGAGAGGTCCCGCTCAGCGACGTCCCGCAGCATGCGGGGCACGATCCGGCGTCGCTCCAGGGCCGCGCGGTTGGCCCGCACGGTGCTGCCGTCGCCCGCGCCGCCGGCCACGTAACCGACCGGGCCCGGCCCGAGCCGCGTCTCGGCCAGCGCCTCGAGTCTGGTCAGGTCCGTGGGCAGCCGGGGCACCGCCCCGCTCATCCCGTTGAGATAGATCTCGTACTGGAAATCCGCCCAGTGCTTCGCCACCGTACGCCCCGCCTCTCCGCCTCGAGTACGCGCCGTAGCGACCATACTCGTCGGTATGTGCGGTGCCGCGCACCGGCCTTCACACCGGGTCGGGGGCACCGGGAGGACGGTCCGTCCGTCACGCGTCGTCGGCCGGTGCGTCCTCCGGCTCGGTGTCGGGGCCCTGTGCGCGCACCCGCTGTACATGCTCGAGGGAGTCCCTCAGTTCGGTCAGCCAGTCGTCGGTGTGGCGCTGGACCAGCCGTACGCACCAGGCGAGGGCGTCGCTGCGGCTGCGGGCCACCCCGCCCGCGATGAGGGTGTCGAGGACCTGGCGCTCGGGCTGGCGCAGCCGGGTCATCACGGGCGCGGCGACATGGGTGAACAGGGCGCGCTCACTGCCGCACACCACCCCCCAGGACACCTTGCGGCGGAAGCGGTGCTCGGCCTCGCGCGCCACCGCCACCCGTGCCTCCCGGGTGCGCTCGCGGAATTCCTCGATCCGGCTCTGGATCGCCGCCTCCCGCTCGGCGGCCGGGGCGTCCTCGGCGAGCCGGGGTTCCGGGATGCGGCCGATGACGGTGATCTCCTCGCGGTCGGCGGTGAGCTCGGCCAGTTCCTCGAAGAGGTCGTCGGGGAGGCGGCCGGTGAACCAGCCGCGCAGCTTCTCGTGCTGCTCTGTCGTAATCATGTAATGACGATTACTCGGCATTCTCATGAACACAAGGGGGTGCGGGGGAGTCAGCCGAGAGCTCAACCGGAATGTTTCAGGCCGATTAACGAAGCGGGCGGAATCAGCCACTTGGCTGCTTCGGGCGATCAAGAACCGCTCAGTTCCGGGGTTCGGCCGGTCAGGTGCCGTGACTTCGCGCCACTGATTCAACACGCAAGGTTACTGATTCACAGGGGGTCGAGGTGAGTTTCCGCGGCGGACTCGGCAGACTCGCGCTCGCCGGTCCGGCACCAACCCGAGAAGGTCCGGCACCCCTTGGAATCCAGCGGAAGGATGCACACAATGCGGAACACCGCGCGCTGGGCGGCGACCCTCGCCCTCACGGCCACCGCCGTCTGCGGCCCCCTCACCGGAGCCGCCCTCGCCACCCCGGCCGCCGCTCCCGCCTCGCTCTACGCCCCCTCGGCCCTGGTGCTCACCATCGGGCACGGCGACAGCGCCGCCACCGTGACCCCGCAGCGCGCGGTCACCCTGAGCTGCGCCCCCACGCCCTCCGGCACCCATCCGGCCGCCGTCCTGGCCTGCGCCGAACTGCGCGCCGCCGGCGGTCTCGACGCCCTGGCGCCCAGGGACGACGTGCTGTGCACCAAGCTGTACGACCCCGTCGTCGTGACCGCCGACGGCGTCTGGCAGGGCAAGCGCGTCTCCTATGAGCGCACCTTCGCCAACCAGTGCGTGAAGGACGCCTACACGAGCGACGTCTTCGCCTTCTGAGACCGGGATCGCGCGGTCCCCGGGCACCTGAGAGGCCCGCGGATGGGGAGTGTGGGCCTCCGTCGTGGGGTACCCAGCGATCTCGCACCAGGGGTCGGCAGGGCGGAGTGGGGCCGCCCGCCGACCCCTGGCATCACCTCCGCCCCTCCCCGGGAACCCCGGGGAGGGGCGGAAAGCGTTTCAGCACACCCGTACCGGCGAACAGCCGACGGATGCGCGGCTGGTCGCAGACGACCCGCAGCCGCCCTTCGCGCTCCCGGGCCCGGGTCTCGGCCCGGCACAGGACGCGCAGTCCGGAGCAGTCGAAGAAGGCGACGTACCGCAGGTCGACCAGCACGTCCGGCAGCGGCCGGGCGGTCGCCGCGTCCAGGTGCTCGGCGACGAACCCCGCGGTGGCCAGGTCGATCTCGCCGGCGACCTCGATGACGGTGAACCGGCCCGAGGTCCTGGTGCGGGCATGGGGATTCGGCGCGGGATGTTCGAGGGCACGGTCGTCCGCATCCGGGGTCATGGCCGCTCCACCGGGGCAAGGGGCGCATTCGATCCCCGTAGTTACCCCGGCTCGCGCAGAAACATCCCTGTGGCGCGACCCGCAAGATCTAGTTCACTCGACAAGGTGAATGCTGATGAAAATGCTTGACAATTAGTCAGGTTGATCAGTCACGCGCGGTCTCGATGGCTGGTGTCGCACCACGGGAAGCGACGACTGCGGCGGCAGGTGCACAGCGCGACCCGGAAGCGGTCGGAGGCGACCGTGCTGCCGTCCTCCAGTTCCACCTCCACCGGGCCCTCCACGAGCAGCGGGCCCTTGCGCTGGATCCTGATACGGCGGGGGGAGTCAGACGGGGAGTTCGGCACGGACGATCACCAGCTCTTCCTTCTCCTCGGCGGCCGACAGCAGCCCCTGCTTCCGCAGCCAGCGCTCTCTCGTGCGCAGCACGGGACCGAGCGCGATCCTGCGGCGCCCCGTCACGGCCGCCTTGAGGCCCGCGGTCCGCAGGCGGTCGAGCGTGCGGTCGGGTCCGCTGAGCGCGGAGTGGACCATCAGCAGCACCCCGCCGGGGCGCAGCAGATCCGGCGCCTCCCGGCAGATCCGGTCGACGACCAGCCGGCCGTCCCCGCCCGCGTCCCAGGCCCGGGCCGCACCGCGCGGCGCCACGTGGTCCTTCGGGGTGGGCACATAGGGCGGGTTGGACAGGATGAGGTCGAACGACTGACCCCGCACGGGTGCGAAGAGGTTTCCGCGGCGGATGTGCAGCGGCAGTCCGGCGAGCCACGCGTTCACGCGCGCGGTGCACACCGCACGCCAGGACACGTCGACGGCCGTCACCCGCGAGCCACGGCGGGCGGCGGCGAGCGCCAGGGCGCCGCTTCCGGTGCCCACGTCCAGGACGTGCGCACCCGGCGCGAGAGGTTCCTCGGACAGGGCGCCGACCAGGAGGTCGGTGTCTTCCTGCGGGGCGTACACACCCGGGGGTACCAGTGGATTCACCCGGCTCAGGTACCCCGGGCATCACGAAATAAAGGAGATATCCGAAAGGTCGCCCGTCCGCAGGGACGACCGGCCGGCCCGCCAGTCCTCCAGCAGCCGGGAGGCGAAGCGGTCCTCGACGTATCCGGTCGCGTCGATGCCGAACGCCACGTCAGGCGCCAGGTGCGGCTCGTCGGCCAGCAGACCGCCGATGACGTCCTGGCGTACGACCTGTTCGTGGACGGCGTCCGCCTCGACGTGCTCGTCGTAGAAGTGCTCGGCGGCGGGACCCGCTCCGGTGCGGCGCATCGCTTCGGCGAGGCGCCGGGAGCCGGGGGAGGAGGTGATCTCGACCGCGGCGAAGTGGCCGACCAGGGCCCCGCGCAGGGCCCGGTGCAGGCCGAAGAGGGACATCAGGTTGACGGTGACCAGCATCTCCGCGCTCGCCGCGTCGAGATAGCGGCCATACGTCGTGTCCAGGCCCAGGTCGGTCATCAGGTCGGCGAACAGCCGGGCGTGCACTCTGTCGGGGCGCCCGCCGCCGAACTCGTCGAACTCCACCGCGGCCATCGCCGCCTTGGCCCGCCCCGCGAGCCGTGGCAGCACCCAGGCATGCGGGTCGGCTTCCTTGAGGTGGTAGAGCGATCGCTGGGCGGCATACTCCCGCACCTGCCACAACTCGCCCTTGTCGCGCAGGAAATGGGAGACACCGGCGCCGTCGACGGGCTCGACGAGCAACTCACCGAGCGCGTCCTCGACGGAGTCGTGCACCAGGGTGTCGGCGCGCAGCGCCGTCAGGAACCGGTGCTCCAGCCGTGCCCGCACCCGCAGCAGATCCGGATCCCACTCCCGCTCAGGCCCGACCCCCGCGAATCCGCGATAGTGCAGCTCGTAACAGAGATACAGAGCCAGCTGGAGGTCGTCCCCGTACACCCCGGCCCCCGCCACGTCCTCGTCCCGGGGCAACCCCCGGCCCCCGACCAGATACTCCTTGACACCAGCGGAAACAGGCCCCCGGGAAGCGGGCAGCAGCGGCCCTTCATCGTCGTGCTTCATGGCCTCCGGGTACCCGTACGCCACCGTGTCACCCCAGCAACAGTGGCGCCCCTCAGGGGCGCGGGGAACTGCGCGACCAGCCACAATGGCGCGCCACCCGCCATCCCACCGACCGTGCCACTTCCGACGGCGTCAGTCCCCCTCCGACTCCTCCTGAGCCTCCGCATTGGGCGTGATCGCATCCCCCGCCTCCCCCTCATGCCGCCCCCGCCGGGCGGAGCCCCCCGTCTCCGCGTCCTCGATCTCGCGCAGGACCTCCTCCAGCGCCGTGTCCTTCTGCTCATCCCTGTTCTTGTCGTCTCGCGACACGAAAACTCCTCACTCTCCTCAACTCGTCGCGGCAGCGATCCGCAGCGGCACCGGCTCCGGCGCGGTCGGCGCCTCGTTGAGCCGGATGACCTCCGCCCACCAGGACGGTCCGTCCTCGATGTGGCGCAGCAGCACTCCCTCACGGATCGCCCAGGGACAGACGCTGACGGACTTGAGTCCGGTCAGCTTCATCGCGGTGTGGCCGACGACCGCCCCCGCCAGGCTCTGCGCGGCGCGCGGCGCGGAGATGCCGGGCAGCAGGGCCCGTTCCGCGACGGACAGCGCGGCCAGCCGATCGGCGGCCAGCCCCAGGTCTCTGCGCTGCAACTCCCGTTCCACGAACGGTCCGTGGCGCCCGGGCGCGGCCCCGCACAGCCGGCCCAGCTGCTGGAAGGTGCGGGAGGTGAAGACCGCGGTGCGCGGACCCTCCCAGCGGATCCGCGCCGCGACGTCCCGCAGCTGATGGCGGATCTTGCGGCGCAGGGCGCGTACCTGTTCGGGGGTGGGAGCGTCCTGGTCCGGGAAGAACTCGTGCGTGAGCCGGCCCGCCCCGAGCGGGAGGGAGGCCACGAAGTCCGGCAACCGGCCCCGCCCGAAAGCCACTTCGAGGGAGCCTCCGCCGATGTCCAGCAGGGCGAGCGGTCCCGACCGCCAGCCCATCCAGCGACGCGCGCCGAGGAAGGTCAGTTCGGCCTCGACCTCGCCGGGCAGGACGCACAGCCCGACCCCGGTCCGCGAGCGGACGGCGCGCAGCACCTCCTGCCGGTTCGGGGCGGCCCGAACGACGGCGGTGGCGAAGGCCAGTGGCCCGGCCGCACCCCAGCGGCTCGCGGTCCGGGCGGCCTCGGTGACCGCCTCGACCAGTCGTTCCACGTCCTCCTGCGGGATGTCGCTCCCCGGCTTGACATGTTCAGACAGCCTCAGCCGCCACTTCGCGGTGTGCACGGGCAGCGGCACTCCGCCCTCCGCGTCCGCCACCACGAGCCGGACCGTGTTCGACCCCACATCCACCACGCTGATTCGCATGGGCCCGTGGGTACCCGATTGTGCGCAGGCCAAAGCTTCCCCGGTGGTCTCACCCTGGTCTCGATCCTCGAGGACACGCGAAGAGGGGCCACCGTCTCCCTGCAGACGGTGGCCCCTCGGTCCGGGCGGCTCAGGTCGCGGTGATCACATGTGGATGACCGGCGCGGCGTCCGCGTCCTGCTCGGGCACTCCGCGGCGGAAGAGCAGGAAGGCGATCACGGCACCCGCGGCGAACAGACCCGCCGACCACCAGAAGGCGGTGGTGTAGCTCTCGATCGTCGCCTGGGCCTGCACCAGCTTGCTGGTGGCGTCCCGGCCGCTGAGGTAGTTCGTGGCGGCGCTGGCGGCGAGGGTGTTCAGCAGCGCCGTACCGATCGAACCGCCCACCTGCTGCATGGCGTTGACCGTCGCGGACGCCACGCCCGCGTCCTCCGCGGTCACTCCACCGGTGGCCAGCTGCATGGCCGAGGGCATCACCAGGCCGAGACCGAAGCCCGTCACGATCAGCTGCGGGAGCACCGCGCTGACGTAGCTGGAGCCGACGCCGATCCCGGTCAGCCAGGCCATGCCCACCGCGGAGATCGCGAAGCCCAGCGGGATGAGCGCCTTCGGCCCGATCCGCGGCAGCAGAGCCGTGCTGCCCAGCTGCGCCGCCACCATCAGGGCGCCGACCATCGGCAGGAACGCGACGCCGGTCTTGGTGGGGCTGAAGCCGAGGTTGAGCTGGAGGTAGTAGGTGAGGAAGAGGAACACGCCGAACATGCCACCGGCGGAGATCAGCACCGAGACGAACGAGGCGGCCCGGTTGCGGTCGAGCAGGATGCGCAGCGGAAGCAGGGGGTGTGCGGCCTTGGTCTGCCACCAGGCGAAGGCGGCCAGCAGCACGCCACCGGCGATCAGGAAGCCCCAGGTCAGCGGCGAGCCCCAGTCGTGCGTCTCGGCGTTGGAGAAGCCGTAGACCAGCGAGAACAGACCGCCGGCGACGAGCAGGGTGCCCGGCATGTCCAGCTTGCCGTTCGTCGCGTCACGGTGGTTGGTCAGCAGGATCCAGCCGCCCGCGAAGGCGACGACGGCGATCACGACGTTGACGTACAGCGTCCAGCGCCAGTCGAACGCGTCGGTCAGCAGTCCGCCGAGCAGCAGGCCCATCGCGCCGCCGGCACCGGCGATGGCGCCGTAGACGCTGAACGCCTTGGCCCGTTCCCGTGCCTCGGTGAAGGTCGTGTTGAGCAGCGACAGCGCGGCAGGTGCGAGCAGGGCGCCGAAGACACCCTGGAGGGCGCGCGCGGTGACCAGCATGCCGAAGCTGTTCGCGGCACCGCCGAGCGCGGACACCGCGGCGAAGCCGGCCACGCCGGCGAGGAAGGCGGTTTTGCGGCCGAACAGGTCGGCTATCCGGCCGCCGAGCAGAAGCAGTGAGGCGAAGGACAGGGCGTAGGCGGTGACGATCCACTGCCGGTTGCCGTCGGAGAAGCCGAGATCCTTCTGCGCGGAGGGCAGTGCGATGTTCACGATCGTCGCGTCGAGCACCACCATCAGCTGGGCGAGGGCGATGACCGCGAGGATCCACCATCGCTTCGACGACGCGTGGTCTTCGGGTTCGGCGAGCGTGCCGGCGTCGGCACCCTCGGCCAGGGTCTTCTGGGACATGAGAACCACTCCAGGGAAGTCGTTCGGGCTGGACCGCGAAAACGATAAAAGGCGTTGAACGAAACGGTTTCGTACACATGCAGCCTAGACCCTCGAGGAGCGAAACGGCAACGTTTCGCTAGATGTGTTCTCCGTCTCTTATTCCTTGACGGGAATATAACCGCACGGGCATATTAGGACCCATGTCCGACGCCCCGCTCTGGACCGCCCTCGCCGATCCGCATCGGCGGGCCATCGTGGCGCTCCTCCTTGAGCGGCCGCGGCCCGTCGGCGAGATCGTGCAGGCGTGCGGGCTGAGCCAGCCGAGCACGTCGAAGCACCTCAGGGTGCTGCGGGAGGCCGGCCTGGTCCGGGTCCGGCAGGACGCGCAGCGCCGTGTCTACGCCCTGGACCCGGCCCCCATCGCCGAACTCGACGCCTGGCTCACGCCGTACCGTGAGCTGTGGAACCGCAGCCTGGACAAGCTGGGCCGCCGCCTCGACCAGACGGCGCCGGACGATCCCGAGGAACCCGCCCCGAAGGACTGATCCACCATGGCCGCTGATCTCACCGGCACCTATCTGACCCTGGACGACGGCCGCCCGGCCGTCCGCTTCAGTCGCGTCTACGACCATCCGATCGAGCGCGTCTGGCAGTTCGTCACCGACCCAGGGGAACTCGCCCACTGGTTCCCCTCCCGCGCCGAGATCGACCCTCGCCCCGGCGGCACGATCACCTTCACCGGCGACCCGAACATGCCCGAGTCCACGGGCCGGGTGCTCGCCCTCGACGAGCCGCGCCACCTCTCCTTCGAGTGGGGCGGCGACGAACTCCACTTCGACCTGGAGGCCCTGGACGACAGCCGCACCCGCTTCACCCTGACCAACGTGCTCCAGTCCACCGAGACCGCCGCCCGCAACGGAGCCGGCTGGGAGGTGTGCCTGGCGGCCCTGGACGCGAGGGCACGGGACGAGCGGTCCGAGGGGCCGCACACCGGGGCGGGAGCACCCTGGAAGGAGTTCTACGACGGCTACGTCGAGGCCGGCGTGCCCTCCGGAGCGCCCGTTCCCGGCCTCGACTGACCCGGCCTCAGGTCATCTGCCGCCGCACCAGCTCGTGCAGCCGCCCACCCGTGTCCGCCAGCAACTGCGCGGGTGGGCCCTGCTGGGCCACCTTGCCGTCCTCCATCACGATGACGCGGTCGGCGTCCAGAACCGTCGAGAGACGGTGCGCGATGACGACCCGTGTCGCGTTCAGGGCCTTCGTCGACTCGATCACCGTGCGCTGCGTCTCGTTGTCCAGGGCGCTGGTGGCCTCGTCGAAGAAAAGGATCCGCGGCCGGCGGATCAACGCCTGCGCGATCATGAGGCGCTGACGCTGGCCACCGGAGACCGCGCCGCTGCCCGAGACGATGGTGTGCAGCCCCATCGGCATCCGCTTGATGTCCTCCGCGAGCCCCGCCATCTCGGCCGCCGCCATCGCCTCCTCCGGCGTGTACGGCTCGGTGCCGCAGATGACGTCCAGGATCGAGCCGGTGAAAGGCTGCGCGTGCTGGAGCACCACGCCGCACTGCCGGCGCACCGCCGACTGGTCGAGAGCGGCCAGGTCCTGGCCGTCGTACAGGACACTGCCCGAGACCGGCTTGTCGAAGCCGATCAGCAGCCGGAGCAGCGTCGACTTGCCGCAGCCGCTCGGCCCGACGATCGCCACGAACTCACCCGGGCGTATCTCGAAGGACACGTCGTCCAGGACGAGGGGCCCGTCGTCCGCGTACCGGAAGGACAGCCGGCGCGCCTCGATCGCCCCCGTCAGCGGACCCGGCCGGGTGCTCGCCGTGCGCACCTCCGGCGCCGCCTCCAGCACGGGCTTGATCTCCTCGAACAGCGGCAGCGCGGCCACCACCGACACGAACGCGCCGGTCAGCTGGGTGACCGAGGTCAGCAGCATCGTCACCGAGGTGTTGAAGGTGAGGAACTCGGCAGCCGACATCACCCCGCGCGCGGGCCCCGCGAGCAGCATGAACATCAGCAGGGTGCACAGCGGCAGATAGACCGCGCCCATCACCGTGGTGAGGTTCTTGATCCGGCCGACCCTCTGCTGCAGCTCCCGGCTGCGGGCGAACTGTGCCGCCCAGGCCGCGTACGCGTAGTTCTCGGCCGCGGCGACCCGCAGTTTCGGCAGACCGCGCAGGGTCTGGAAGGCCTGGTTGTTCAGCTTGTTGTTCAGCACGACCAGTCTGCGCTGCCAGCGCACCTGCCACAGACCCAGCCCGAGGAAGGCGCCCGCGATGACGACCAGCATGCCGATCGCCGCCAGGGCCATCGACGGGCTGTACCAGAACAGCAGGCCCAGGTTCATCGCGCCGACGGTCAGCGACTGCGCGACGACCGGTCCGATGCCCGCCATCATGCGGCGGATCGCACTGATGCCCATGGCCGCGCTCGCCAGCTCACCCGTGGATCGCTCGGTGAAGAACTTCGTGGGCAACCGCAACAGCCGGTCCCAGACGGCCGGTTGGAGGGTGGCCTCGATACGGCCCTCCAGCCGGAGGATGGTGAGGTTCTCCAGCAGCATGAAGGCCGCCGCCACCACGCTGGTCAGCATCACCGCGAGACAGACCTGCACGATCAGGTTCGTCTGGGCCCTCGGCACGAACTCGCCCAGCACCTTGCCGGTGGCGATGGGCACCAGCGCCCCGATCGCCACCGTCACCAGACCGCCGGCCAGCAGGTTCACGAGGTCACCGCCGGTGCCGCGCATGCTGAACCGCAGCAGCCGCAGCGGGCTCAACGTCCGGTCGGGCAGCGGACGGTAGAACATCACCGCACGCGGCTCGAACTCCTCCGCGTTGGCCTTCTCGATCGGCGTCTCGCGTCCGGTCGACGGATGGACGGCCACATAGCCGCCGCGCCGCCACAGCAGCGCGACCGGCGCACCCGACAGGGCGCGGTGGCCCACCAGCGGCCCGATGTTGTCCCGCCACCAGCGGCCGTCGAGGCGTACGGCCCTCGTGCGCACCCGGGAGGCGACGGCCACCTGCTCCACCGGGTCGAGCCGGTCGCTTCCCGTCCCGCTCTGCGCGCGGTCGGCGAGCTGGATGCCGGCCGCCTCGGCGACCAGCTTGCACGCCGCGTAGCTCGCGTCGGCGTCGGCGGACGTCGTGCGCTGGGCGGAGGACTTGCCGATCGAGGCCAGCAGCGTCCGGTCGGCCTGGGCGCGGACGGCCTCACCCGCCTTGATCCCGGCGGCCGTCCGGGTCTCGTGGGTGTGCTCCAGCTGCTCGATCCAGCGGTCCAGGGTGGTCAGCAGCCGGTACTGCTGGTCGACCATGCTCTGCCACACCGCCGGGTCCATCAGCAGGTCGGCCGCGGCCTCGCTGCCGTACAGCGAGCCGTACTGGACGCTGCCCGGCGGCACCTGCATCCAGAAGACGTCGTCGTCGGTGACCTCGGTGGCCCGCTCGGTCGCCATCGGCGCCTGGAAGAGGACGGTCAGCCCGCGACCGACGCCGAGCGCGAGCGCGTACTCCAAGGGGCTGGTGGTCGGCGGGACGTACTGCGCGTTGCCGTACTCGTCGTAGGACCAGGTCTGGGTGTCGGCCGTCTGGTACAGCTCGCGCAGGCCGATGCGGTGGACCACGCAGTCGCGCAACGGACGGGCGACCAGGGTGTGTTGGGGTCCGAGGACCGGGCCGAGGACCAGTGAGCCCGCCTCCAGCCGGCCGAGGTGGTGCCAGTGGCCCTGCCGCACGGCGTCCACCGCGAACAGGTCCAGGCTGCCGGCCGCGACCAGCCACAGCACCTGCGGGCCCTCCAGGTCGAGCCGGGTGAGGCCCGAACAGTCGATCCGGCTGCCCAGGGAGCCGAGGGCGCCGAGTACCAGGTCGCCTTGGTGTGCGGTCGTCATCTCATCGCTCCCTGACCAGCGCCGCGTACGCGCCGCCGCGTGCCACCAGGTCCTCGTGCCGCCCGCGTTCCACGATCGTGCCGTGCTGCAGGACGACGATCTCGTCGCTGTCGCGCACGGTGCTGAGCCGGTGCGCGATCACCACGCAGGCGCAGCCGCGCCGGCGCAGGTTGTCCATCACGACCTGCTCGGTCTCCGCGTCCAGCGCGCTGGTCACCTCGTCCAGGACCAGGATGCTGGGCCGGCGCACCAACGCCCGCGCGATCTCCAGGCGTTGACGCTGACCGCCGGAGAAGTTGCGGCCGTCCTGCGCGACCTTGCTGTGGATGCCGCCGGGCCGGCGCGTCACCACGTCGTACAGGGCCGCGTCCCGCAGCGCGTCGATCACGGCGTCGTCCGGGATCGAGGGGTCCCACAGCGCCACGTTGTCGCGGACCGAGCCCTCGAAGAGGAAGACCTCCTGGTCGACGAAGGACACGGAGGCGGCCAGCGCCCCGCGCGGGATGTCGTCCAGGCGCTGCCCGTCGATGCGGATCACGCCCTCCCAGGGGGAGTACAGACCCGAGATCAGGCGGGAGACGGTCGACTTGCCGCTGCCCGAGCCACCGACCAGGGCCACCTGCTGGCCCGGGCCGACCGTGAGGTCGAAGCCCGTCAGCAGCGGCTTGTCGAGCGGGTTGTAGCCGAAGGTGATGTTCTGCAGCTCGACATGTCCGTGCAGCCGGCGCGTGGAGTCACCGGCGTCGGGGCGACCGTAGAGGGGATCGGCCTGGAAGTTCTCGACGTCCTTCAGGCGGGCCACGTCGGCGGCGAAGTCCTGGATGCGGCCCGCGACTCCGTTGAGCCGGGTGATGGGGGCGGTGAAGCGGGTGACCAGCGACTGGAAGGCGACCAGCAGACCCACCGAGATGCCGCCCTCGACCGCGCGCATACCGCCGACCCACAGGATCACCGCGCTGTTGAGAGAGGCCAGCGTCGGCGCGACCACGCCCAGCCAGGCGCTCGGCACCCCGAGCCGCTGCTGCTCCTCCAGCGTCGTGGCATGCTGTCCGGCCCACTTGCGGAAGTAGCCGTCCTCGCCGCCGGTCGCCTTCATCGTCTCGATCAACTGCAGGCCCGTGTACGCCGTGTTGGTGAGCCGGGCACTGTCCGCGCGCAGCTTCGCCGTACGGGTGGCCCGCAGCCGGATGACGACCCGCATCGCGACGATGTTCAGCAGCGCGACGCCGATGCCGACGAAGGTCAGCTGCGGATCGTAGGTGTAGAGCAGGACGGCGTAGAGGACGACGACCACCGCGTCCACGCCCGCCGCCGCGAGGTCGCGGGCCAGGGTCTCGGCCACCTGGTCGTTGGACTGCAGCCGCTGCACCAGGTCGGCCGGGCTGCGCTGGGCGAAGAACGTCACCGGCAGCCGCAGCAGATGGCGCAGGAAACGGGCGCTGGAGAGGGTGGAGGAGATGATGCGGCCGTGCAGCAGGTTGGCCTGCTGCAGCCAGGTCAGCAGGACGGTGAACAGCACGCACGCGCCCATCGACGCGAACAGCACCCCCAGCAGCGAGGTCTGCCCGCCGATCAGGAACATGTCGATATAGGTACGGCTGAGCGCCGGCACCGCCGCCCCGACCAGGACGAGCAGCAGGCTCGCCAGCACCGCGGCCGGCATGGTGCCCGCCGTGCCGCGCAGCCGGGCGGGCATCGCGCCGAGGACGCCGGGCCTGCGGCCGCCCCTGGTGAAGCCCTCGCCGGGCTCCATCACCAGCACGACACCGGTGAAGCTGCCGTCGAAGTCCTCCATCGGCACGAAACGGCGGCCCTTGCCGGGGTCGTTGATGAAGACACCGCGCCGGCCGAAGCGACGTCCCATGCCGTCGTAGACGACGTAGTGGTTGAACTCCCAGAACAGCACGGCCGGGGTCCTCACCTCGGCGAGGGCGGCCGTGTCCATCTGCATGCCCTTGGCCGTCAGGCCGTAACTGCGCGCCGCCTTCAGCAGGTTGCTGGCCCGTGAGCCGTCCCGGGAGACACCGCAGGCGATGCGCAGCTCCTCCAGCGGGACGTGCCTGCCGTAGTGGCCGAGCACCATGGCGAGGGAGGCGGCGCCGCACTCCACGGCCTCCATCTGCAGGACCGTCGGTGTGCGGACGGTCTTCGCCCTTGCCTTGGGGACCGGGCGCTTGGGCGGAGCGGAGCGGCGCCTGCTCCGGGTCTCCTGTGCGGTGCTCACGGCAGCAGCCAATCGACGGGACGCTGGTCGGCCAGCCGGATCGAGCCCGAGGCCATGGTCATGGAGGTGAGGCCGAACGGCGGGCCGTCCTTGGACGACCACCGGTAACCGCTCTTCGTCGCCGCGGACTTGTCCAGCTTCACGAGTACGGCCACCGGGCGGCCCTTCTTGGTGAACTGCTCGCCCAACTGGCTGTCCCCGAGGAACGCGGCGATCTGCTGGGCCGACTCCGCGGAGCGGTCCACCGACTTCACCTGGCCGCGCAGCACGCCGTACGTCTGGGTGGGCACCGAGGAGACGGTCAGGTCGACCTCGGCGTCCGCGGGGATGGAGGCGGCGTTCTCGGCGGGCACGTACACCGTGGCGTACAGCGGGTCGGAGGCGTGGGCGACCTTCTCCACGGCGGCCACGTTCGCGCCGGTCTGGATGATCTGCCCGATGGTGGCGGCGAGTCCGGTGATCCGGCCCGCGGCGACCGTGCGGACGACGGTGTCGCCCTGTGCCGTCCTGACCTTGAGGACGGGGGAGCCGGCGGGCAGTCGCTCGCCCTGCTCGGCCAGCACGGCGGTGACCTGGCCCGCGACCGGGCTCTGCAGGATGTAACTGCCCTGACCGTGGGTGAGGATGGCGGGCGCGCTGACCGTGGAGGCCACCGAGCCGGTCACCGCCCACACCGAGGCGGCCGCCACCGCGACCACCGTCACGGACAGCGCGAGCCAGCCCTGCGGCCGGGCGAAGCGCACGGGGAGGTCGAGCTCCTCCGGCGACTGGAGCTTGGCGAGGGCCTGTTGGCGGAACTGCACGGGACTTTCCCTCACCTGAAAACGAGGAAGGACCGGCTCGGCGAGCCGGCTGGTTCACGACAACGACAAGCCCCGGAGCCGGCGAACGGCTCCGGGACTCACGATCACAAGAGGTGTGATCAGAGACCGGCGACCAGGTTGGTGACCGGGGCGGTGTTCAGGCCGGTGACACCCTCGACGGTGCCGACAGCGGTGTCGACCAGGCCGGAAACCGGGGCGATGCCGTCCACCAGGCCGGTGACGGTGCCGAGGGCGTTCACGGACAGGCCGCCGGAGACGTTGTCGAGCTCGGCGTCGGAGATCTCGACGGTCTCAACCTGGGGGGTGGAGTTCATGATGGAACTTCCCTTCATATGGATATCTCACAAGGGGGGAGCGGCACCCCTCTGGGGACAGAGCGACGACCGCGGACCGCGGGTGCCGGGCGTCCGTCTCCGGAGCCCTTCGCGGCTCCCGCGGTGCGATGGATCAAAGCACGCCGCGGGTCAGGGCTTCCAATCAACCAACCGTCTCACCAGGCAACTTGAGTCCCCGGACGCCCGATCCGTGCAGGAGTGCGCACGGCTCGGTGGCAGGTTCTTCACATGCGTCACCGCATCGGCTCGTCCCGGGTCTTGCTGATCGTCAGGTGAATCCGACACTCCCGTCGTAATGGCGTGGGGGGTGGGCGCGCTTGTGCAGAACCTTCGCTCGCCATGACTTCGTTGAGTATTCAATGTGCAGATTCTCTGGAGCCGGGATTCGACGCGCCGTTCACGACGGTTCGTCACCGGCCGACTGCGGACCGTGTCAGCCCAGAAGCGCGTAGACCGTGCTCGCGCGGGCGGCGATCTCGCCCGAGTCCCCGTCGGTCATCGTGATGTCTGCAAACGCCATGCGCCGGCCAAGTTTGCTCAGGACCGACTCGATCAGGACATCCGAACCGGACACCGCGCGCTGGAACGACGTCGACTGCTGAACCGTCGTCATGGGTCCGTACGCCCCGCGCGCCGCGGACACCGCGATCACCGTCGCCGTGTCCGCGGCGGCCATCAGCGCCTGCCCCGACAGCCCTCCGCCCTCCCGTGACAAGCGGTCCGACCAGGGCAGACGCAGGATCGCCCGGTCGTCTCCCACCGCCTCGACGCGCAGGCCCAACTCGAGCACCCACGGGGCGAAGTTGGCGGAGAGGATCTTGTCGGCTTCGGCGGTCGTCATCGTCATATGGGCGATTGTTCCCCGTGCCGCCGCGTCAGACGCGGGTCATGGCCGATTCGGCATCCGGCAAAGAGAGTTGGCAAACGGAATTGAACGCACCACGCGGCCCCTGCGTACCAACAGCCATCCAGGCGCCAGAACAGAACAGCTGCCGAACGGCGGCAAAGACTCCGGTCCCCCCAGGAGGTCGAGAAGTTTGAGTCACAAGCGAATTCCGAAGCGTAAGGCCGCGATCGCGGCGGGCAGCGTCGTGGCGCTCGGCGCGGCCGCAATCCTTCTGCCGAACGCCATGGCCTCACAGGACGGATCGTCGAACGGCGCCGCCGTCGCACCCAAGACCCTGAAGGCGACGGACGCCTCGGATCTCGCCGCGCAGCTCCAGCAGCTGCTTGGTCAGGCCTTCGCCGGTTCGTACTACGACTCGGGCAGCCAGCAGCTCGTCGTGAACGTCATATCCGGCGACAGCAACGTGGTGGTGCAGGCGGAGAAGGCCGGCGCGAAGGTCCGCGAGGTCAAGAACAGCCTCGCCGCGCTGAAGGCCGGGGCGCAGACCCTCAAGGCCAAGGCGACCATCCCGGGCACGGCGTGGGCGATCGACCCGAAGACCAACAAGCTCGCCGTCACGGCCGACAGCACGGTCACCGGCGCCAAGTGGGACAGACTGACGTCGACGGTCAAGAGCCTCGGCGCCGACATGGCGTCGGTGAAGAAGAGCTCCGGCACCTTCAAGACCCTGGTGTCGGGCGGTGACGCCATCTTCGCCCAGGCGGAGGGCGGCACGGTCCGCTGCTCCCTCGGCTTCAACGTCACCGCGAGCGACGGCAGTCCGGCCTTCCTGACCGCCGGTCACTGCGGAGTGGCCGCCAAGCAGTGGTCCGACTCCGAGACGGGTCAGCCCATCGCCACCGTGGACCAGGCCACCTTCCCCGGCGACGGTGACTTCTCCCTGGTCAAGTACGACGACCCCAACACCCAGGCCGCCAGCGAGGTCAACGTCGGCAACGGCCAGACCGTCCAGATCACGCAGGCCGCGGACGCCACCGTCGGCGAGCAGGTCTTCCGCATGGGCAGCACCACGGGCCTGCACGACGGCCAGGTCACCGGCCTCGACGCCACGGTCAACTTCCAGAGCGAGACCAACCCGGGCGGCGTGGACACCGTCACCGGACTCATCCAGACCAACGTCTGCGCCGAGGCCGGCGACAGCGGCGGCTCGCTGTTCACCCAGGACGGCAGCGCGGTCGGCATGACCTCCGGCGGCAGCGGCGACTGCACCGCCGGCGGCGAGACCTTCTTCCAGCCGGTGACCACGGCCCTGCAGGCCACGGGCGCCACGCTGGGCAACGGCGGCGCGGGCGCGGGCGCCGGCGACCAGGGCGGCTCGGCCGACCCCTCCGCCTCCGCGACCGACGGCACCGGCGCCGGCGACCAGGCGGGCGGCGGCGACGCGGTGGGCGGCTCGGCCGACCCGTCCGCGACGGCCACCGACGGCACCGGCGACCAGTCCGGCACGGGCGACCAGTCCGGCACGGGCGACCAGTCCGGGATCGGCGACCAGTCGGGTACCGGTGACCAGTCGGGAGCCGGCACGGGCGACCAGTCCGGCACCGGTGACCAGTCCGGGACCGGTGCGAACGACGGCTCGTCGCTCACCCAGACCCGCTGATCGGCCCAACCAGCGGTTCCGGTCGACAGTGGACGGCCCGGCCCTCCGGCGGGAGGGCCGGGCCGCACCGGCTTGTGTCCCCGGGCGGGGTGCCGCCGATCGCGGTCCCTCGCTTCCGCCGTGGAGCCGTCCGGCACGTGCTGTCGCCGACCGTCGTGCGATCACCGCCGGTCCCGGCCCGACAGGCCTCAACACAGCCTCCGGCGAGGGCGGTTCGGGCCGCGACCTGGGAGTCGGGTCCGCTTGACCGGCCGCCCCACGCGACGGGACGTCGTCCCGCACCGCGTCCGCGGGCTCAGCACGCCCTCAGCAGCAACAGCGCGACGTCGTCCAGCCGTTCGCGGGTTCCGTCGTCGTGCCGCAGCAGATGGTCGGCCAGCTCCTCCAGCGGCAGCTCCCCGGCCTCCCCGAGCCGCTCCCCGAGGTGCGCCAGCGCGTCCTCGATGTCGACGCCCGGCGACTCGATCAGCCCGTCGGTGTACAGCACGAGCACCGAGCCGGGTGCCAGGCCCACCTCCGTCGTCGGGTACGCGGCGGCGCCGTCGATGCCGAGCAGCGGACCGCCGGCCAGATCGAGCACCCGTACCCGCCCGTCCGGACGCCGCAGCAGCGGCGGCGGATGACCGGCCCGGGCCATCACGGCCCGCCCGCGCGCCGGATCCAGCCGCAGATACAGACAACTGGCGAACAGGTCGGCGCCCAGATCGATCAGCAGCCGGTTGGTGCTGCGCATGACCTCCTCCGGAGCCTGCCCCACGGTCGTGTACGCCCGCACGGCGGTGCGGATCTGGCCCATCAGCCCGGCCGCGGTCACGTTGTGCCCCTGCACGTCCCCGATCACCGCGGCCGCCACGCCCTGCGTGGGCACCAGGTCGTAGAAGTCGCCGCCGATCTCCATGCCCTGGGTGGCGGGCAGATAGCGCGAGGCCGCCTCGACGCCGGGCAGCGAGGGCAGCGAGTGCGGCAGCAGGGCCTGTTGCAGGCCGTGTGCCAGCTGGTGTTTGGCGTCGTACAGCAGGGCTCGCTCCAGGGCCTGTGCGATCAGACCGCCCAGGCTGGTGAGCACCGCCCGCTCGTCCGCGGGGAACGGGCGCGGCTCGGCATAGGCCAGCAGACAGGTGCCCACCGGCCTGCCGGACGCGATCAGCGGAAGATAGGCCCAGGCCTCGAAGCCGCCCGGGGGTGGCTGTACGGAGGGGTACAGCCGCTCCAGCTCCTCGCGGGAGGCGAAGAACGCCGGCACTCCGGTGGCCAGCGCGTGCGTGCCCGGAGTCGGCCGGGCCAGCGGCATCCCGTCGAACCGTTCCACGATCCGCTCGTCCGGATACCCGCGATGCCCCAGCACGTGCAGCCGCCCCGCCCGGGAACCGAGGACGACCAGCGCCTGACTGCCGACGGCCGGCGCGATCTCGTCCGCGACCAGCTGCACCACGTCCTGCACCCCCACCGCCTCGGTGAGCGCCCCCGCCAGCGTCAGCATCTGCGAGATGGTGACCAGCCGGGACGGGGCGTCGCCGGGCTGCGGACCTGCTCTGTTCATCTCCGTGACCGCCCGCGCCCGGGTCACCCGCACGCTCAGCCCGGACGTACTCGGATACATCCGGAACGACAGCCAGTCCCCGGGCGGCCGCAGCGCCACGAACGACGTCGTGTGCTGGCTGAGCAGCGCCGCGCGGTAACGGTCCTCGTAGACCGGGTCGT
The DNA here is from genome assembly GCF_040630525.1 of Streptomyces sp. NPDC005799. Classification (NCBI taxonomy): domain Bacteria; kingdom Bacillati; phylum Actinomycetota; class Actinomycetes; order Kitasatosporales; family Streptomycetaceae; genus Streptomyces; species Streptomyces sp. NPDC005799. Next base: position 32,614 of record NZ_JBEXXQ010000024.1, on the reverse strand, counting down.
TGAGCCAGGGCACCGCGGCCCAGAGCTGGTTGCCCAGCAGTCTGCTGACCGGGACGCCGATCAGCTCGGCCGCGGCCGCGTTGGCGAAGCCCACCCGGCCGTGCAGGTCGAGGGAGCACAGCCCGTACGGCAGCCTGGCCACCATCCGCGCCGCCTCCACGGTGCCCAGCGTGCCCGCTGCCCCGGCCACCACCGGCGTGGCGAGCAGATCGGGCTCCGGCAGCGGCGGACGGCTCTCCTGGAGGGCACGCTCCAGCCGCAGGGCCAGCCGGTCGCAGGCCGCCGTGAGATGGTCCCGCTCCCGGTCCGACAACTCCGGGGGATGGGAGCCGGGCCAGGTCACGAAGACGGCGCCGTAGGCCGTCGACTCGGTCGCCACCGGCACGGCGGCCAGCGCGAAGGGGTACGGCAGCACCATGGCGATCCGGGGGTAGCGGGCCGCCATGTCCTCCTCGCCGCCCACCCACACCAGCTGCCGCTCGCGCAGCGCGTCGGCGACAGGGATCGGCGCGCTCAGCCCCACCCGTTCCCACGGCGCCGCGAACGCGCGCGGCAATCCCGCCATCACGGCCATCTCCAGCACCGGCTCGCCGGCCGCCAGCAGATACACCGCGCCGGAGTGCGCGTGCACCTCGTCCATCATCGAGGCGAGCGCCAGCGACAGCAGCGGTCGACCCACCCGCGTCCGCACGGTCGCCGGCGTCTGGGCGGCCCCCTGCCCGTCGGACACGCCGACCACCTCCTCGCACGGCTCGGCGGCGGGTCCCAGGGATCAAATCTGCCCCCTGCGGACCGGACGCGCACGGCGAGCGGGGCGCGGCCGCGTCCGATCGGCCCGAAGATGGGCAGGCGAAACCGCGACTCGGTGAAGAACACCCGCGTACCCGCTCGGGCCCGACCCATGCCACCCCAGTCGTTGCGCGCGGTGGCGTGCGGGCGCCCCGTGCGCGCCCCCGCGCACCCTGATGGCCGGTTCTTCGCGCCCACGGATGATGCGGGCCGCCAACAATGGGCACGCGCTCAACACCATGGATGAGTCGGACGAATCTGAGGGACGGGCAGTGATCCGCGTACTTCTGGTGCACGACGAGTGTCTGATGCGTTCGGTCCTGGCGGAGTGGCTGTGCCGGGAACCGGATCTGAGGGTGGAGGACACGACATGGCGGGGGGCGCCCGCCCGGCTGCGCGCCCTGCGGCCCGACATCTGCGCGGTGGACCTGGAGAGTTCGGGCGGATGCGGTGTCCCGTTTCCCGGTGAACTCAGCCGTCGGGACCGGGACGGGATCCCGCCGAGACTCCTGGTCCTGGCCAGCGCGAGCAGGCCGGGGCTGCTGAAACAGGCGGCGGAGGCGGGGGCGCTCGGCTATGTCGACAAGGAGGGCTCGCCGGACCGCCTGGTGCGCGCGATCCGCCGGGTCGCCGAGGGGGAACGTTTCGTCGACGACTCGCTGGGGTTCGGCTTCCTCAAGGCAGCGGAGATGCCGCTGACCCGGCGGGAGCTGAGTGTGTTATCCCTGGCCGCCGAGGGGGCCTCCGTCGCGGAGATCGCCGGGAGCCTGCACCTGTCCAACGGGACGGTGCGCAACTACATGGCGGCCATCACCCGCAAGACCGGCGCCCGCAACCGCATCGACGCGATCCGCATCTCGCAGGGGGAGGGCTGGCTCTGACGCCGGCACGGGCGCCCAGCTGCCGACCAGGTCCCGGTACACGGGCGAGGACCGCACCAGTTCGTCGTGGGATCCGCAGGCGGTGCCCCGCCCGTCCAGCACCAGGACCCGCCCCGCGCGCCGGGCCGAGCTGATGCGATGGGCCACGACGACCAGCGTGCCGCCGGGGCGCTGCGCGAAGGCCCGCTCCGCGCGCTCCTCCGCCCGCGGGTCCAGATGACAGGTGGCCTCGTCGAGCAGGGCGAGCGGGGCGTACGACAGGTAGGCCCTGGTCAGCGCGATCAGCTGCCGTTCCCCCGCGGACAGCGCGGCCGGATCGACCTGGGCGCCGGGCCCGCCGAGCCGGTCGAGCAGCGGGGCGAGCCCCACCGCCTCGGCGGCGGCGAGCAGCTCCGCCTCGGGCACGGGCTCGGGCCGCAGGTACCCGAGGTTCTCGGCGAGCGTCCCGGTGAACACGTACGCCTCCTGCGGGATCAGCACCCGGCGCGCGGCGGCCCCGGCCGAGGGCACCGGCTCCCCGCAGACCCGGACGGAGCCGGACCTCGGCTCCAGCAGCCCGGCGACCAGCGCGGTGAGCGTCGACTTCCCGATCCCGCTCGGCCCCACGACGGCCAGGTGGGCGCCGGGGGGCAGGGTGAGGTCGAGGTCCTGGATGACGGGGGCGGAGGTGGGGCCGTAGGCGAAGGTGACGGAGGCCAGGGACAGGGCGGGGGACTCGTGGGCGGGGGACGCGTCGTCGGCGGCGGGAGTACGGCGGGGTGTGTCGGGCATCTCGCCCTTGCCGGCCGAGACCAGCCGGCGCAGCACCACCGTCAGGCGGGAGCCGCTCGTGCCGAGGCCGTGCACGAGGCTGTGGAGGGCCGGCAGGAGGGACTGGGTGGTGTAGGCGAGGGCGCCGACCAGGGCGCCGGTGCTGACGCCGTGGGCCAGGAGCCAGGGGGCGGACGCCAGGAGCAGTACGACGGGAAGCCGGCCGCCGAGCGCGAGCGCGGCGACCCGCAGGACGCCCCAGCGGGCGAGGGAACGGGCAGCGCGGAACTCGGCGTCCACCCGTTCCGCGGTGTCGGCGGCGATCGTCTGCTCGGCGCCGGTCGCCGTGACGTCCCGCAGCCCCGGGCACACCGCGCCCAGACGGTTCGCCAGCTCCTCGTCGGCGGTCAGGAACGCCTCCTGCCGGCGCGCCAGCGGCCGTAGCGTCGCCGCGAACAGGGCCACACCGGCCAGCAGCGGCGGCCCGACGACCAGCAGGAGGAGCGGGTCGAGGGAGAACAGCCCGGCCAGCGCGCCCACCGCGGTGAACATGAACGACCGCGACACCATGACCAGCCCGGCGAAGGTGTCCCGGGCGATCTCCACCTGCTGGGTCAGCCGTGACAGCGCCCCGCCGTCGGCCTCCCGCACCCCGCGCCCGACCACCCGCTCCACCAGCCGGTCCCGCAGAGGCTCGACCAGCGCGGCGACGGCCCCGTAGACGCGCGCCGTGCCGTACGCGCCCACGACCACGCCCAGCCCGGCGACCGCGAGCCAGGCCAGCCCCACGTCCGTGCGCCCGGCCAGAAACCCCTCGTCCAGCGCCCGCGCGGGCGCGTACCCGGTGAGGAACGTCTGCCCCGTCTCCAGCACCGACCAGGCCGCGAGCCCCACGAGGACCCGCCACCGGCCCCGGAGGAAGCGCAGTCCGCTCCGCACGACGCCGTCAGCCATCCCCGAACACCGCCCGGTACTCCGGATCGCGCCACAGCCGCGCGTGCGGCCCCACCGCGCGCACCCGGCCGTCCGCCAGCCAGGCCACCGCGTCGGCACGTGCCGCGGTCGCCGCGCGGTGGGCGATGAGCAGCCGGGTGCCGCCCGAGCCGGGCGGCACGAGGGCCTCGGTGATACGGGACTCGGTCACCGTGTCGAGGCTGGAGAGGGCGTCGTCGAGGACGAGCAGGCGCCCGCCGTGGGCGAACGCCCGTGCCAGGCCCAGGCGTTGGGACTCGCCCCCGGAGCGCGGGGCGTCCGCGCAGAGGGTGGCGTAGCCCTGCGGCAGCCGGCGCACGAAGTCGTCCGCGTGGGCCGTCCGGGCCGCCTCGCGCACGCGGGCGGGGGAGGGGGAGGGCAGGCCGAGGGCGATCGCGTCCTCGATGGTCGCCCCGAGCAGGGCGGGACGTTCGAAGGCGTAGCCGACGGCTCGGCGCAGCGTGTCGTGGGACAGCTCGCGCAGCGGGACGCCGTCCAGCAGGATCTCCCCGGCGTCGGGGTCGGCCAGGCGTCCGGCGAGCGCGGCGAGCAGGGACTTGCCGGTGCCGGAGCGGCCGACCACGGCCAGCGTGCTGCCGCCGGGTACGACGAGGTCGACGCCGTCGAGCACGGTCCGTCCACCGCGCCGGGCCGTCACTCCGCGCAGCTCCAGCCGGCCGGGCCCCGGCGGCAGCCGACGCTCACCGTGGACGGGAGCGGGCTGCGCCATGACCTCGTCGACGCGTTCGGCGGCCCCCCGCGCGCGGGCCAGGCTCGCGAACTGGCCGACCAGGACGCCGACGCCGGCCGCGAGGACCGCGTACCGGGAGGCCGCGAGCACTTCGCCGACGGTCAGCCGGTGCCGGACCAGCAGGACTCCGGCGACCGCGACGACGCCGAGTTGCAGCAGCGGTGCCACGGCGCTCGCCCGACCGGCGGCCCGTCCCTGGACCCGCCACATCAGCCGCCCCACGCGGGACAGCTCGGGCAGCGGGCGCAGGATCCGTGCCGCCTCCCTGTCCGCCGTACCGGCCGCCCGGACCGTGCGATGCCCCTCCACCGCCTCCGCGAGGGCCGTCGCGATCCTGCCCTGCACCCGCTGGTACTCCGCCACACAGCGAGTGGTGTCCCGGGCGAACGCGCGCAGCAGCAGGGTCAGCACCGGCGCCCCGACGAGGAACACCGCCACCAGCCAGGGGTCGATCAGGCCGAGGGCCACCATGCCGCCGGCGGGCCCGGCGAACGCGGCGAGCAGTGCCGCGCGGGCGGCGGGCGCCGTCCCGGCCTGCGCCGCGTTGCCCACCAGCCGGGCGACGAGGTCACCGGGGCCGAAGCGGGCGGTGGCGCGCGGACCGAGGGCCAGGACGTGTCCGGTCAGCCGGCGCCGCAGCCATGCGGTGGTACGGGCGTCGAGGGTGCCGCTGAGCACCGTCTCGGCGGCGTCGAGGAGGGCCGCCGCCAGGACGAGCCCGGCACAGGTGAGCACCCAGCGGGTCACGGGGGCGTGGGCCAGCAGCAGGTCCAGGGTGCGGCCGAGCGCGGCCGGCAGCAGCAGGCCGGCGCCGGTCGAGGCCACGCCGACCAGGCACAGGGCCACGCAGCGGGCCGCGCTGTGCCGGGTCGCGAGGCCGGTCAGCGGCATGGGCTGTCCAGCGTCCGCACACGTCGACGTCGTCGTCATACCGCCCCGGGGTCGTAGGGGTGCGCAGGACCCCGGGCGGCCCTTCCCTCGGAGGGAGTGACCGCCCGGAGCCGTGAACACGCGAGGTGTGTCAGAGACAGAGCAGAACGCTCGCGGCGCTGATGCAGGAGAGGAGGCTGGCCGTGCTGGCGCCACCGCCGCCGGTGTGCTCGTCGGACTCCATCGTCTGCAGGTCGAGCAGTGCCATTTCGTGTCCTTCCTTCGGTGTCCACCCGTGGGGACGGGGGTTGGGTCACGACTCCGTCCGGTTGCGGAGCCGCGTCATGAGGGCCGCCTCGGGGGCGGCAGGAACGGCAGGTGGGCACGGCCTCCGCTCGCGGCGTCGAGCGCGAGGAGACAGCCCGCCGTTCCGGTGGCGAGGTCCATGGACAGCCGCATCATCTGGTGCCCGGGGAAGGCCAGTTGGCCCTCGTAGGCCATCGCGTACCAGCCCAGCCCGGCGATCTGCTCGGCGAGCCGTCGCTCGTTCGCGCCCGGTGCCGTGGTGCGGCTGAGGTGCAGGATCATTCCGGCGCGGCCCTGGAAGAGGCCGGGCTGCGCGTAGAAGCGTGAGGTGGCGGCGGTCAGGATGCCGGCGCGCGCCTTGTCGAACCCGGCGTCGAAGGCGTGCGCGAGATGGTCGTCGAGGACCATGCCGAGCCCGGCGCTGCCGTCGCCGAGGTAGGGCAGGGTCCGCCAGCCCTCGTCGACCTCCAGTCCGCCGCCGCTCTTCTGCACGACACAGCAGTCCAGGTCCCGGCGCAGTGCCACACCGGCGCCCTCCAACAGCCGTTCGTCACCGGTGCGTTCGTACTGCCGCAGCAGGAACAGCGCGGGCCCGGTCGCGCCCCGCAGCAGCCCGGCCCGGCGCCGGCGCTGCTCCGGCAGCGGTTCGGCGAGCCGCCGCAGAAGGATGTCCGCGGCCTCGGCGGCCCGCTCGCCCAGCGCCGACTCGCCCGTGCGGTCGGCCAGTTCGCCGAGGACCAGGCCGAGACCGGCCAGTCCGCCCTGCAGGTCGGAGGCGAGGTTCTGCCACTTCTCCGCGAGGATGCCCTCGACCAGGTCCAGCGCCCGCTGTCGGTGACCGAGCCGGTCCAGGACATGGGCGACGCCCGCGAGACCGTCGTAGAGACCGAGCGGGGTGCCGGCCGGTGGCGGGTCGCAGTGGGCGAGCAGCCAGCGCTCGCCCTCCTCGTAGCGCTCGGCGCCGGTTTCGGCCAGCGTGTACAGCACCCCGGCCGCACCGTGGGCGAGCCCGAGTCCGCCGCCGTCGGAGAACTGGGCGATGTCGCCGGGGAAGAGCCGGTCGTCGCGCTGCGGGGTGGCGGAGGCGAGGATCGCCTTGACCATCGAGTCCCGGCTGTACGGCCAGTCCCCGGGCCGTACGAAGGCCGGTGCCGCGCTGCCCGCGCCGCGCGTGATCTCCTCGACCGCCTCGTCGAGGAACTCGCGCGGTACGTCCGGGAACTGCTCCGCGACGACCTCGGCGAGATGGGCGGCCTTGCCCCGGTCGACCACGAACAGGGTGGTCACCGGCAGGAACAGCGCGAGCCGTAAGCACGCCAGTGCGTACCGGTCGACGTCGGCCCCCGTGCGGTCCGGCGGGGCGAAGAAGCCCGGGTGGGCGACGACCTGCCGGCCGTTCGCCGACGCCGGGGCCGCCGCCTCGAAGTCGATGAGGAAGACCGACTCCTCGTCCGGCGCGACCATGATGTTGAAGACGTGCAGGTCGTTGAAGACGATCCCGCGCGCGTGCACGGCCTCCACCGCCCGCTCCACCGCCCCGTGGACGCGCACCGCCCACTCGGTGTAACGGGCGACGGCCTGCGGGTCGGGATCCGCGGTGAGCAGCGGATGACGCTCGGCGAAGAAGGAGTTGAGCGGGCGCCCCTCGACGAAGTCCATGACCAGGAACCGGTGGTCGCCCAGGGTGAACCAGTCCCGCACCTCGGGCACCACACCGGTCCCCGCGACCTGCTCCAGCGCCGCCTTCTCCCGCTCCAGGCGGGCGATCGCGTCCGCCCCGTCGGAGGCGAGACCCGCGTGCGGCCGCCCCTCCTTCAGCACGACCCTGCGCCCGTCCCGGGTGTCGGTGCCCGCGTAGACCCCGCCGCCGTTGGAGAAGTGCAGCGCCTTCTCGATGCGGTACGGCAGATCGCCCACCGTCGTGGCATCGCGCGCCGCCAGATGCGGTCCGAGGAAGTCCGGCAGCGTCACCCACTCCGGCACCTGGAAGGAGGGCGCCCGCCGGTCCGGCACCAGTCGGCCCTCGCCGTCCCGCACGGCCGGCACGAGCGAGCCCCGCTCGTCGACGGTGAAGGCGCGCGCGAAGGCGCCGTAGCGGACGTAGAGCGGGCCGTCGTCCCAGCGCAGATCGGTGAGGATGTACGGCCCCTCGCAGCCCTTGAGCAGGGCGCCGAGCTCGCACAGCACCCGGTGCAGCCGCTCCTCGTCGGCCGGGTAGACGGTCACGAACTTGCCGCTGGTGTCGCGGCCCGCGTACTTGGTGTTGCGCAGATGCAGCAGATGCGGTCCGGGGACGAACTTGAAGGGGATCCGGCGCGGTACGCAGTAGTCCCACACGGTCGCGGCGATCCGTTCGGCGTTCTCCCGGGTGGCCGAGGCGTGGATCTTCCAGCCCTGCGCCGGCCCGGCCACCGGACTGCCGTCCGCCTGAAGCGGCGTCAGCGTCAGCCAGTCCCCGATCCGCGCCGCGTCCCAGCCCTCGGGAACCTCGCGGCGGGCCGTCGCGAACAGGGCGGTGCCCTGCTCACCGGCCGCGGCGAGCCGGTCCGGCGTGTCGTAGAAGTGTCTGTCCGCGAGGGCGTACACCTCGTACCGCTTGTCCATGGATCCCCTTCCGTGGCCCCGCATCGAGACTTCCAGCCGGGGCACGGCCGTGGACAGTCACCCGTGTCACGAGGTCACCGTGCGGTACGCATGCGTCAAGACATGTTCGGCCTCTTTCGACTCGACACGCCTTGTGACCTCCACGGAACGCTCACAGGGGCTGCGCGCCACTCTCATACGCGCTGTAATTGCGGACGTGGTCACTGAGGGCGGCGACGGACGCAGAACGAGGACGCTGCGTGCCGAAGGTGCTCTGAAAGCGCTCGCCTCCGGTCCGGGCCCGCAGGAGCGGCTGCACCGGATCCTGGAACAGGCGCTCGTCTTCGCGGGTGCGGCCTTCGCCGCGCTGTACACGCCCGCCGAGGACGGCGACGCCCTGTGCCTGCTGGAGTCGGCGGGCGTGCCCAGGACACTGTTCGGGCTGCGCGACAGCTACCCCCGTGCCGGGCACTCCCCGGTCGCGGACGTCCATCGCTCGGGCGGTGCGGTGTGGCTGGGGCCCAAGGAACTCGCCGAGGGCGCCCAGGCGCGGCGGACACCGGCCGGCGACTTCTCCCTCGCGGTGCTGCCCGCGCGCGGGGGCGACGGCGGCGGCTGTCTGCTGGCCGTGAGCGAGCGGCCCGACGGGTTCGACACCGAGGACCGCAAGTGTCTGGAGCTGATCGCCGACGCCGTCGCCCCGCCCGCCCCGCCCCGCGCCGCCGAGAGCGGCGAGCTGCCCACGGGCTCCTTCAGCCTCGCCATGGACTCCGGCCGGGTCGAGGTCGGCGACGACATCCTGGAGCTGTTCGCCCTCACCCGCGGTGAGTTCGACGGCAAGGTCGAGACCCTGCTGGGCCTGACGGTGCCCGAGGACCTGCCCTCGCTGATGTCGGTGGTGGAGGCCGACCACATGTCCATCGGCGAGCGGGAGCTGGAGTTCCGGGTGCTGCAGCCCTCGGGGCCGCCGAAGTGGCTGCGGCTGCGCGGACGGCTGCTGCCCGGCGGCGAGGGCCGGGCCGCCCGGCTCGTCGGGACCGTCGCCGACGCCTCCAAGCTGCGCTCCGACGTCACCGACGTGGCCCGCGTCCAGCGGCTGGCCGCCGCCCTCGCCACCGCCGGCACGGTCCGTGACGTCAGCCAGGCCGTGGTCTCCGCGCTGCGCAAGCCGCTGCGGGCCGACCGGATCGCGCTCGCCGAGCTGGAGGGCGAGCGGCTCATCGTGACCGTCCTGGACCCGCCCGAGCCGGAGTCCTGGCCCGAGCTGTGGCGCCTGGAGTGGCGCAGCGAGTGGCCCGACGCGCCGGTGCGGGCCATGCCCACCCTCGCCTCCGCCCTGCGGGAGGGCCGCGCCCAGATCTGGCCCGTGGGCACGGTCCTGGAGCCCGCGCTCGCCGAGGTCGGCCCGGGCGGCCTGGCCGTGCTCCCGCTGCCCGCCGGCAACCGCATGGCCGGCGCCTGTCTGATCGGCTGGGACTCCCCGCACGACTTCGGCCCCGACGAACGTGCCCTGCTCACCGCCTCCGCCGGCCTTGCCGGACAGGCCCTGATGCGCGCCCACGCCTTCGACGCCGAGCACGAACTGGTCAGCATGCTCCAGCGCCAGCTGCTCCCGCGCCGCCTGCCCACGCTGCCCGGCGCGGTCGCCGTCGCCCGCTATCTGCCCGCCACGGCCGGCCTGGAGGTCGGCGGCGACTGGTACGACGTGATCCCGCTGCCGGACAACCACGTCGCCCTGATCATCGGCGACGTACAGGGCCACAGCACCGCCGCCGCGACCCTCATGGGCCAGATGCGCACCGCCCTGCGCGCCTACGCCGTCGAGGGACACCCGCCGGACGTCGTGGTCTCCCACGCCAACCGGCTGCTCACCGACATGGAGACCGACCTCTTCGCGACCTGCTGCTATGTCGACGTCGACATGGAGGAGGGCTCCGCCTGGTACGTCCGCGCAGGCCATCTGCCGCCCGTGGTGCGCCATCCCGACGGCACCACCGAGGTGCCCGACACGGACGTCGGCCCACCGCTCGGCGTCGTCAGCCAGGCCGACTTCCCGCTCAGCGTGCTGCGCCTGCGGCCCGGCACGGTGATCGCCCTGACCACGGACGGCCTCGTCGAGTCCGCCGACGCCGACATCGACGCCGGCATCGGCCGGCTGGCCCACGAACTGTCCGTGTCCGACCCCGCCCACCTCGGCCTGGTCGCCGACGCCCTGCTCGACAACGCCCAGCGCAACGACGACATCGCCCTGCTCCTGCTGCGCTACGACGGCATGACGCTGCGCCCGCTGCGCGAGAGCTGGACGATCTGGCGCGTCCCCGAGGCCGTCGGACACGCCCGCCGCTTCACCCGCCGCACCATGCGTGCCTGGGGCGTGCCCCGGGACGACATGGACACCATCCTGCTCATCGTCTCCGAACTCGTCACCAACGCCCTCGTGCACACCGACGGCCAGGTCCGCCTGGACCTCACCCTCCTCGAAAACCGGCTGCGCGTGTCGGTCGCCGACACCTCGCCCCGTACGCCGGTCAAGCCGACCAACATCGGCTGGGAGGCCACCGGCGGCCGGGGCATCCTGCTGGTCGAGGCGATGTCGGAGACATGGGGGGCGGTGCCGGTCAGCGGCGGCAAGCAGGTCTGGGCCGAGCTGCAGGTCAGCAGTCCGTGACGTTGGCCGTGATCAGCCGGAGCAGCTGCTTGGCCAGGGCGTCCTGCTCGGGTGTCAGACCCATGGCGTCACCGATGGCCACGGGGACCGAGCGCGCCCGCTCCCGCAGGGCCGCGCCCTCGCGGGTGAGCCGGATGGCGACGGATCGCTCGTCCTCGGCGCGCCGCTCCCGGCGCAGCAGACCGTTCGCCTCCAGCCGCTTCAACAGCGGTGACAGGGTGCTGGACTCCAGCTGGAGCGAGGCGCCCAGCTCGCGCACGGAGATCGAGTCCTGCTCCCACAGCACGAGCATCACCAGGTACTGCGGGTAGGTCAGACCCAGTTCGTCCAGCAGGGGGCGGTAGCGCGCGGTGACGGCGCGGGAGGCGGCGTACAGCGCGAAGCAGAGCTGATCGTCCAGGAGCAGCGATCCCTCGCTCGGCTCCGCTGCGGTTCGGCTCACGGCACGGCTCCCGGGTGCGGTCCTGATGATGGCGATCACCACTCTAACGTTCGGGTTCGTCCGATTGTATCGCTCACTAATAAGTAGTGCACATATCAAGCGAGCACAAATAAGTTGCGCACGACTTAATTGACCTCTACTCTCCTTGCTGTGCCGCATCGGCCCGGTGACCCTGCCGGAGCCTGCCCGCGGCACTCGACCGAGGAGGCCGCCATGACCGGCACCACCGCACCCCGTCCCGTCCTCGAACCGGCCGCCCAGGCCTTCGTCGAGGCCACCGCCAACCCGCCATACCTCTTCGACCTCGGCCCGGTCGACGGCCGTAAGACCGTCGACGAGGTGCAGTCCGGCGAGATCGCCAAGCCCCCGGTCGACGAGGAGTGGATCACGGTCTCCGGCGGCCCAACCGGTCGGGTCCGCACGCGCATCGTGAGGCCCGCCGGGGCCACCGGCGCCCTGCCGGTGATCATCTACATCCATGGCGCGGGCTGGGTCTTCGGCAACGCCCACACCCATGACCGGCTGGTGCGCGAACTCGCCGTCGGCGCGGGTGCGGCCGTGGTCTTCCCCGAGTACGACCTCTCGCCCGAGGTGCGCTACCCGGTCGCCATCGAGCAGAACTACTCCGTCGCCCGCTGGGTCGTCGAACAGGGCTCGACCAAGGGACTGGACGCCTCCCGCATCGCCGTGGCCGGCGACTCCGTGGGCGGCAACATGACGGCGGCGCTGACTCTCATGGCCAAGCAGCGCGGTGACGTCCCCCTCGTCCAGCAGGTGCTGTTCTACCCGGTGACCGACGCCAGCTTCGACACCCCCTCCTACCACCAGTTCGCCGAGGGCTACTTCCTGCGCCGGGACGCCATGCAGTGGTTCTGGGACCAGTACACGACCGACGAGGCCGAGCGGGCGCAGATCACCGCGTCGCCGCTCAGGGCGTCCACCGAGCAGCTGGCCGGGCTGCCGCCGGCCCTGGTCATCACCGGTGAGGCGGACGTCCTGCGGGACGAGGGCGAGGCCTACGCCAACAAGCTCCGCGAGGCAGGAGTCGCCGTGACCGCCGTGCGCTACCAGGGCATCATCCACGACTTCGTGATGCTCAACGCCCTGCGCGAGACCCACGCCGCCGAGGCCGCCATCAACCAGGCCGTCGCCACCCTGCGCGCGGCCCTCCACACCGCCTGACCACCGCCGCGCCGGGGTACCCGGGGCCCGGACGGCGACGACCGGCGTCGCTGTCCGGACATCGATCCCAGGGCGAAGGAGAGGTACCCCATGCCCCAGCACGTCAGCGACATCATGACCGCCGACCCGGTCACGGTGGAGCCGCAGACCTCCGTGACCGCGGTGGCCCGCCTCATGCGCGACCGGGATCTCGGCGCCGTCCTGGTCACCGACGGCGACCGGCTGCGCGGCCTGGTCACCGACCGCGACCTCGTGGTGCGCGCGCTCGCCGAGGGCGGCGACCCCGAGCAGACCACCGTGGCCGGCGCCTGCAGCGACGACCTGGTCACCGTCGCCCCCGACGACGACCTCGACCGCGCCATCCGCCTGATGCGCGAACACGCCGTACGCCGGGTCCCGGTCGTCGACCACGGCCGCCCCGTCGGCATCGTCTCCCTCGGCGACGCGGCCATGGAACGTGACCCCCAGTCGGCCCTCGGGGACATCAGCGTGGCGAAGCCCAACGACTGAGCAACACCCGAACTTCCATCCGGGGATGCGTGAGGTGGTCTACGCCGGCTCGTACGTCCCGGTGCGGGGCGTGCGCGTGTCGGAGGCCTTCGACTCCACCCTGCACATCAGCTTCGACATCCGCGGCGGCCTGCTGATGCGGCAGACACACCACGGGGCGGCCCTCGTCTTCGTCGCCGCGATCGGGCTGCACCTGCTGTGGATCTTCTTCGCCGGCGCCTTCCGCAGGCCCCGCGAGGCCAACTGGATCATCGGCCTCACCCTGTTCGTGCTCGCTTCCCGGCGATCTGCTGTCCGGCACGGGACTGCGCATCGCCCCGGGCATCATGCTGTCGATCCCCGTCGTCGGCACCTACGTGGCCCTGCTGCTGCCGGGCGCGCTGGTCGGTCTCGTCACCGTGCACCTGATCCTGGTGTTCCACCTCAAGCACACCCAGTGGCGTGGCCCGGGCCGCACCAACGGCAACGCCGTCGGCAAACCTGTACCCGCAGTTCAGCGCCTCCTCCGGCGGCTGTCCCTGATCGTCCTCGGTGTCCTCGCCCTGCTCGGCGGCCTCGCCCAGATCAACCCCGTGGGCCTCGCCCAGATCACCCCCGTGTGGGCCTACGGCCCCTACCGCCCTCGTCCTGGCGCCCGTCGCCGCCTTCCTGGTGACCCGGCGGCTGTGCCACGTCCTCACCGACGCCGAACAGCAACGGCTCGTGCACGGCGTGGAGAGCGGCGAGGTGCGCCAGAGCGTCGAGGGCGGCGGCTACGAGAGCGACCACCACCCGGTCACGGACTTCCGGCCCGGCGCCCCGCGAGCCCCCCTCACTCCCGCGGACCGGACTCCAACGGCCAGGTGCCCTCGGCGACTTCGGCACCGGTGCGGTCCTGGGGCCGCCGCCCCCCGCGCCGGTACTGCACCGCCGTGAAGAACGAGATCAGCGCCGCCATCAAGAAGCGGAATGTTCCGACAGGTGAGTCATTGTCCTCCTCCGGCGGCCCCGGCGACGCTACCGCCGTGGCGCTGCGGCACCTTCGCGCCACGCCTTGCTGTGGGCCGTCAGCGTGGCGTTTGGGGCCCCTGCCGCCGGGGACCCGGTCCGGCAGGAACGAGTCAGAAGGAAGATGAACCGTCGTGACGACCCAGACGAGTGAGAAGGCCGTAACCCGCCGTCCCGAGACCGGCTGGTCGAAGGCCCGGCGACTGCGCGGTAAGGCCGTCCTGCGTACCTGCGTCCCGGCCGTCCTCGACGCCGGGACCACCCGAACGGACCAGTGCGGGCCGGAGGGGAACATCGTGCGGGGCGAGGACTGAGCGGCCCGTCGCACAGCGCCGACGAGCGGCACGACGGGGGAAACCGGCCACCTTGCCGACGATCGCCGTACAGCGGCCGACACTAGCCTCGGACAGATGAAGGCTCTCGTGCTGTCCGGCGGTGCCGGTACCCGCCTCAGGCCGATCACCCACACCTCGGCCAAGCAACTGGTCCCCGTGGCCAACAAGCCCGTGCTCTTCTACGGCCTGGAGTCCATCGCCGCCGCCGGGATCACCGAGGTCGGTGTCGTCGTGGGCGACACGGCCGCGGAGATCGAGGAAGCGGTCGGCGACGGCTCCAAGTTCGGCCTGGAGATCACCTACATCCCCCAGGAACGGCCCCTCGGACTGGCCCACGCGGTGCTGATCGCCCGCGACTGGCTCGGGGACGACGACTTCGTGATGTACCTGGGCGACAACTTCGTCGTCGGCGGCATCACCGCTCTCGTCGAGGAGTTCCGCGGCAGCCGGCCCGACGCCCGGATCCTGCTCACCCGGGTGGCCGATCCCCGCTCCTTCGGTGTCGCCGAACTCGACGCGGCCGGCCAGGTGGTCGGTCTGGAGGAGAAACCGGAGCACCCCAAGAGCGACCTGGCGCTCGTCGGCGTGTACCTGTTCACCCCGCTCATCCACGAGGCGGTACGCGCCGTCCGGCCCTCCTGGCGCGGCGAACTGGAGATCACCCACGCCATCCAGCACCTCATCGACACCCGTGCCGACGTGCGCTGCACGGTCATCGAGGGCTACTGGAAGGACACCGGCAACGTCGTCGACATGCTCGAGGTGAACCGGACCGTCCTGGAGGGCGTCGAGCCCAGGATCGACGGCGAGGTGGACGTCGAGTCCGAGACGATCGGCCGGGTCGTGGTGGAGGAGGGCGCGCGGGTTCTTCGCTCACGGATCGTCGGGCCCGCGGTGATCGGCGCGGGCAGCGTCGTCGAGGACTCCTACGTCGGCCCCTTCACCTCGGTCGCGGAGAACTGCCGGATCACCCACAGTGAGCTGGAGTTCTCCATCGTCCTGCGGGATTCGTCGATCGTCGGAGTGGGCCGGATCGAGAGTTCCCTCATCGGCAGGCACGTCGAGGTGACACCGGCGCCGAGCGTGCCCAGCGCCCACCGGCTCGTGCTCGGCGACCACAGCAAGGTGCAGATCCGTCGGTGAAGGGGGGCTCGACACGAGGTGGCCGACGAGTTTCACGAAGAAGGCATGATTGGGCGGAACGGCTTGGCTCACAGCGCGTACAGAGGTAGGTTCGTCGGCACGATGATCGCCCTGGAGCCCCGCCGCGAGCCCCGGGGGTGTCGTCGATGACCTGCGCGGGCAGCCGGCCTGGAGCGGCGCCGGTGCCCCTGTTGCACCAAGCACTTTCCCGGATCCGCAAGGAGTCCCTTCGTGAATCGCCATGAGTTCCTGCGGGAGCTGCACAAGGCCACAGCCAACCGCAACTACCTGGAGATCGGAGTCAACGACGGCCGCAGTCTGAAGCTGTCGCGCGTCCCCAGCATCGCGATCGACCCCGCGTTCAAGGTGGTCACCGAGCTCAAGGTCGACGTGCACCTGGTGCGGGCGACCAGCGACGACTTCTTCGCCCGTGAGAACCCGCTCGCCCACCTCCGCAGCGGCCGCCACCCCGTGCGCAACCTCCGCCGTGGCCGCAGCCCGCTCGGCTACTGGCGGCGCACCACCCTCGACCTGTCGTTCATCGACGGCATGCACCTGTTCGAGTACGCGCTGCGCGACTTCATGAACGTCGAGAAGCACTCCGACTGGGCCAGCGTGATCGCCTTCGACGACATGCTGCCGCGCAGCGTCGACGAGGCGGCCCGCGACCGGCACACCCAGTACTGGACCGGCGACGTCTACAAGGTCATCGAGATCCTGGGCCGCTACCGTCCCGACCTCACGATGGTGCTCGTCGACACCCAGCCCACCGGTCAGCTGGTCGTCTTCGGCGCCGACCACGAGAACACGGTGCTCAAGGACAAGTACGACGAGATCATGGCCGAGTTCAACGTCCCGGACCCGCAGAAGGTGCCCGAGGCGATCCTGGAGCGGGTGAAGGCGGTCAAGCCGGAGACGCTGCTGGAGGCGGACTTCTGGGCCCCGCTGGCGCGGGCCCGCAACCTCGGCCTGAGCCGCAAGCGCGGCCTGGAGGCGCTGCGCAAGGCCCTCGAGCCGTTCGCCGTCAGCCGCTGACCCGGTCGGGTGTCCGCTCCGCGCCGCGCCCCAGGATCGCGGCGAGTGCGCGCTTCGCCCTGCGGACCAGTCGGCGCAGGGGCGAGGCGCGTGGGGTGCGGACCGCCCTGACCGTGTGCGCGTCCGCGTGCAGCGCGAGCGGCAGCGGCAGGAAGCGTGGGTCGGCTGCCCCGGGGGTCGCGCACAGGGCGGTACGCCAGAGCGCGCCGCTCAGCTCGCCGGTCGGCAGGTCGGCCTCCAGCAGGGCACCGTCCGTGGCCGGGGAGAGCAGGGCCGGCGTGTCCAGCGACCGGTGCGCCGAGGTGAGCCGCAGCACCGCCCCGGTGTCGCCGGGGACGTACAGCGGCAGCGGGGCGCGCAGTCGGCCCCCGGAGACGGTGACGGTCTCGGGGGCGAGCCGGTCCAGGCCGAGCCGCCTGCTGGCGCGGTCGACGTCCAGGGACAGGTTGCCGTGCTGGTCCGTCCAGTACGGCAGCACCACGTGCCCGCCGGTCACCGCGGCCGACGTGGCGGCACGGGCCTTGCGCGGACCCGGGCCGATCCGGGCCTCCATGGTCCAGCCGCCCAGCCTGACCCGGGCGTAGGTGTCCCACAGCCCGGCGTGCAGCGGGCCGCCGGCCACCGCGCGGGCCGGGTCGACGGCGGCCGTGGCCCGCAGCACCAGCCGGACGTTCCGGCTGTCCTCGACCGGCACGATCTCCCGGGTGACCTCGACCGGCTGGAAGTACTGGGCACCGCTGGAGCGCTCGCGCACCAGCAGGTCGAAGGAGGCCCTGCCGAACCGTCCGACGGCGGCGGCACCCACCCAGCCCACCGCCGAGGGCACGTCCGGAGGGGGTCCCTCCAGCGGGGCGCGGCCCCCGCCACCGGGGAACACCAGCGGCGCACCGTCCGCGGTGAGCTCGGCGGCGACCTCGACGCGCAGCACACCTGCGTGCCAGTCGAGGCCGGCGGGCGCTGCCGTCAGGGCCAGACGCGCCTCCCACTCGGCGAAGGCCACGACATCGTCGTACCGGTCGGCGGCGATCAACGCGGCGACCACCTGCTGGGTCGGCGGCAGGCCCGCGGCGACCCCCGGGCCGAAGCGCTCGGTGGTGATGTCGTGGATCTCCTCGAACAGCCTGCGCCGGTGGTCGTCCGGCTGGGCGAGGAAGCGACGGCCGCGCAGCCGCTCCACCATCTCCACACGCAGCCACCGCCGGTGCAGTGAGTCCCGGACCCGGCCCGCTCCGGTGTACCGCTCGACGACGTCGAGGGCGTCCCGCAGGTCCTTGAAGTAGCCGGCGGGGTCGATCCGCCCGGCGCTGTCGTCGGCCACCGGATCGCGGTGCACGTAGTAGCAGACGTAGTCGCCGAGCACCGAGACGTTGGCGGCGCGCAGATAAGCCTCCACCACGAAGACGTGGTCCTCCAGGCGCCTGCGGCCCTCGGGGAAGCGCAGACCGGTCTCGTCGACGAACGCCTTCCGGAACATCTTGTGCGCGCTGAGGCTGTCGATGAGCGGGGCGTCGGCGACCGAGGCGCGCGGCCGGTTGCGGCGGAACAGCTCCACCGGCACCGAGCGGCCCCGTCCCGCCATCTTGCCGACGACCACGTCGGCGCCGTTGGCCACCCCGTAGTCGTACATCCGCTCCAGGGCCTCGGCGCCGAGGGAGTCGTGGGTGTCGACGAACATCAGGTACTCGCCCCGGGCGGCCGCGATGCCGACGTTGCGTGGCTTGCCCGACCAGCCGGAGTTCTCCTGATGGAGCACCCGGACCCGCGGCTCCGCGGCGGCGAGGGCGTCGAGCCGGGCCGGGGTCGGGTCGGCGGAACCGTCGTCGACGAGGACCACTTCGTACTCGTCCGGGGGGAGGGACTGGCCGAGCAGCGAGGCGACGCAGTTCTCGAAGCGGGGCCCGGGATCGTGGACCGGGACGATGACACTGACCTTGACCTGCATCGGGCTTCCGAGCCCCCTCGGGTCGTTCGCCGTGTGTGGTGCGGTGGCCAGATGCTAACCCGATCGAGGGCCCCGTCCCACAGCGCCCCGCCCGCTGATCGTTTCGCCGGATCGGCTCAACTGCAAGTCTTGGCAAGGCGTTCCAGGACCTCGTCCGTGGCGCCGGTCTCGCCCAGGCGGGGAGCGCCCCGGTTGCGCCGGCCTGGAGGTCGATCACGACGAGGGCGTTTACGGCTTGGCGAGCCGTTCCAGCAGGGTCAGCCCGTCGAGGACCGTGCGCCGTTCGTCCTCGGTGTACCGGTCCTGCAGAGCACGGGCCAGCCACTCCTCGCGCGCCTGGCGGTCGCCCTCCACCCGCAGACGCCCGGCCTCGGTCAGGGTGACGAGCTGGCGGCGGCCGTCATCCGGGTCGGGACTGCGCCGGATCAGGTCCTGCCGGTCCAGCGCGGCGAGCGTGGTCGCCATCGACTGCGGCCGCACGCCCTCGGCGGCGGCGAGCGCGCTGGCCGTGGCCGCACCGTGCTTGGCGACGAGGGTGAGCGCGGAGACCTGCGGGGGAGTGAGCTGGTCGTCCTCCGCGACCTCCCTCAGACGCCGCCGCAGGCGGCTGAAGACGACCCGCAGATCCCGCGCGGCACGCGCGGCGGACTCGGAGATGCCCTCGGGAGCGCCGGTGGGCTGTGCATCCATGCCCTCACCTTAGAACTAGGCTGGTCGCGTGCGTCTTCTGCTGATGTCCGACACCCACCTCCCGAAGCGCGCCAAGGAACTCCCCGCCCCGCTCCTCGCGGAACTCCCGCGCGCGGACGTCGTCTTCCACGCCGGGGACTGGGTCGACACCGCCACCCTCGACCTACTGGAGAGCCGCAGCCGACGTCTCGTGGCCGTGTACGGCAACAACGACGGGCCCGAACTGCGCGCCCGGCTGCCCGAGGTGGCGTACGCAGGGATCGGCGGCCTGCGTTTCGGCGTCGTGCACGAGACGGGAGCCGCCCAGGGCCGCGAGACGCGCTGCGCCGCCCGCTTCCCGGACCTGGACGTGCTGGTCTTCGGGCACAGCCACATCCCGTGGGACACCACCGCCCCCGGCGGCCTGCGCCTGCTCAACCCGGGCTCCCCGACCGATCGCCGCCGCCAGCCCCACTGCACGTACCTGACGGCGGAGGCGGCCGACGGGCGGCTCACGGACGTGGAACTGCACCGTCTGCCACCGAGGTGACGGACAGCGGTTCGTACGGGGATTCCACACCGTCGCGCTCGGAGCCGCCGGTATGTACGCGGCCGCCGCGCTGGTGGCGCTGCTCATGCTTCCCGGGGCGCTGGTCCCGGGCCGGGAACGGTGATCCGCGAGGCGTGTCCCGACAAGGGTCCGGGCCGCTTCAGGCGTTGGGAAGCGGCCCGGGCGCTGCGAGTGTGCGCTGTCACGGACCTCCTTCCCGCAGAGGTGCTGTGCCATGGGAGGCGACAAAGCCTCCGTTGCGCGGCGCCTACCCATCCAGGCGCGGCTCACACATGGAAATTCGGTGGAATCCCATCCGTCGCCCCGGTGAACTGGTCCGCGTGCTGATCGACGAGACACTCGTACGCCGTCTGCTCACCGCCCAGTTCCCGCAATGGGCCCACCTCACCGTCGTACCGGTGCCGCAGTCCGGCATGGACAACGCGACCTTCCGGCTCGGCGACGACCTCTCCGTACGACTGCCCCGCTACGCCCACTGGGCCGGACAGGTCGACCGCGAGCACCGCTGGCTGCCACGCCTGGCACCGCACCTGCCGCTGCCCGTCTCCGAGCCCCTCGCCAAGGGCGCACCGGGCGAGGGCTACCCCTACCCCTGGTCGGTCCACCGCTGGCTGGACGGCACGACCGCGACACCCGAAGCCGTCGACGACCCGATCGGCGCCGCCCACGTCCTCGCCGGATTCCTCACCGCGCTCCAGGCCGCCGACGCCACCGGCGGACCCGGCCCCGAGCAGAGCAACGCCTTCCGGGGAGTGCCCCTGGGCGACGGCCGTGACTCCATCGCGGCGGAGGCCCGCGTCCGACCCAAGATCGAGGCGCTGCGGAACACGGGCCTGGTCGACGCGGACGCGGTCACCGAGGTGTGGGAGGCGGCCCTCGCCGCACCCGCCTGGCACAAGCCGCCGGTGTGGATCCACGGTGACCTCGACGCCGGGAACATCCTGATGAACGACGGCAGACTCAGCGCCGTCATCGACTTCGGCACGCTGGCGGTGGCCGACCCCGCGGTCGACCTGGTGCCCGCGTGGAAGTTCCTGCCCGCGCGGGCCCGGGACGTCTTCCGCGAGGCAGTCGGCGCCGACGACGCGACCTGGGCACGTGGCCGCGGGTGGGCCCTCGCGGGATCCCTCCCGGTCCCCGACGACCCCTACTTCCGGGACCACCCGGCCCGCGTCACGGCGGCCGTCCGCCATGTGGAGCAGATCATCGCCGACCACCGGCGCGACGCCGGCCGACGCCGGGCTTCAGTGGCGCCGTAGCCGCCGCAGCCCCAGGAACGCCAGGACGGCCAGCCCTACCGCCGCCGCCCCGGCCGCTGCCCGCTTGGCCACCGGTACCCCGGCCGTGCGGAGCAGGTCGAGGGGTTCGGGCTCCGCCGGCTCCGCCTCCGCTCCCGCCGGCTCCTCGACCGCCGCCGGGGCGGCGGGCCCGGTGATCTTCTCCGACAGGCACTGGGCGAACTGGCCGACGAGCCGGTCGCCCACCTCCGCCAGCACCCCACGTCCGAACTGCGCCGGCCGCCCGGTCACCGTCAGGTCGGTGCGCACCGACACGGCCGTGCCGCCGTCTCGCTCGCTCAGCGTGCCGGTCACGGTCGCGCGGGCGGTGCCCTGACCGCGGGTCTCGCGGCCGCTGGCGATCAGCACCATGCGATGCGCCGCCTCGTCCTGTTCCTCGAAGACGGCGGTGCCCTTGTAGGTCACCGTGATCGGACCGACCTTCACCTTCACCGCCCCGGTGACGGTCTTGCCGTCGTACTCCTCGACGGTCGCCCCTGGCATACAGGGCGCGACCCGCTCGATGTCGAGGAGCGTCCGCCAGGCGTCGTCGACCGGGACCGGCACGCTGAACTCGTGGTGCAGTTCCATGACTTCCTCCAACGGGCGTTACGTCGACGGATGGATGGCCCCTCCGGTGGCCGCCAGCGGAGCCCCGGTGCCGCCCCAGCGCAGGGCGACGATCTCCGCGGCGACGGACACCGCGACCTCCTCGGGTGTCCGGGCTCCGAGGTCGAGGCCGACCGGTGAGCGCAGCCGGGCCAGCTCGGCCTCGGTGAGCCCGGCGTCGACCAGGCGTTTCATGCGGTCGTCGTGGGTACGGCGGCTGCCCATCGCCCCGATGTACGCGGCCGGCCGGCGCAGTGCCTCCTCCAGCAGGGGCACGTCGAACTTGGGGTCGTGGGTGAGCACGCAGATCACCGTGCGCTCGTCGGTGTCGGTGCCGCGCAGATAGCGGTGCGGCCAGTCGACGACCACCTCCACGGCGTCCGGGAAGCGCTTGGGTGTGGCGAACACCGGACGGGCGTCGCAGACGGTGACCCGGTAGCCGAGGAAGCTGCCGATGCGGGCGACCGCGGCCGCGTAGTCGATCGCGCCGAAGACCAGCATGCGCGGGGGCGGCGCGAAGGAGTGCAGGAACACGCTGACGGTGTCCTCGCGGCGTTCGCCGTGCGGGCCGTAGTGACGCAACCCCGTGGCGCCGAGGGCGAGTTCGCCGCGCGCGTCGGCGGTGACGGCCACGTCCAGACCGGTCGAGCCCAGCGTGCCGGAGACCTCCTGCGGCCAGACGGCGAGCGTCGCGCCGACGGCGGCGGGCCCGTCCGTCACCGTCGCCAGCGTCACCGGACGGCCCGCCTCGACGGACTCGGCGACGGCCGCGAAGGCCGGGTCGGTCTCCCGCGTCACCGGCCGGACCAGCAGGGTGATCTCACCGCCGCAGGTCAGTCCGACGGCGAACGCGTCCTCGTCGCTGTAGCCGAACGTCTCAAGACGCGCCTCGCCGCTCTCCACGACCTCCTTGGCGAGCTCGAACACCGCTCCTTCGACACAGCCCCCGGAGACACTGCCCACGACCTCGTCCCCGGGCCCGACCGCCATGGCGGCGCCGGGATCGCGGGGCGCGCTGCGGCTGACGCCGACGACCGTGGCGAGCCCGAAGGGGACCCGCGCCGCGTACCACTCGCTGAGTGTCGGCAGGATCTCACGCACGCTCCGCTCCTTTCCTCGGGGCATGCTCGGCCCCTCGTACCACCGCCGCGAGTCGTTCCAGGGCCGCCAGGCTGTGCCCCTCGACGAACGCGTCCACGCTCGGCAGCGCCGCCGCCATCCCCGCCGCGAGCGGCGCGTAACCGGGCCGAGCCTTGCGCGGGTTGGCCCAGACCACCCGGTGCGCCAGCCGGTGCAGTCGGCGCATCTGGGCGCCCAGCAGCTCCGGGTCGCCCCGCTCCCACCCGTCCGACAGCAGCACCACGACCGCGCCGCGCGCCATGCCCCGCTGCCCCCAGCGGTCGAGGAACTCCCGCAACAGCTCCCCGAGCCGGGTACCCCCGCGCCAGTCGGGCACCGCCTCGGCGAGCGCGCTCATCGCCAGGTCGGGGTCACGGTGGGACAGCTCGCGCGTCACCCGGGTCAGCCGCGTGCCGATGGTGAAGACCTCCGTGCGGCTGCCTCGGGCGGCCGCGTGCGCGAAGCGCAGCAGGGCGTCCGCGTACGGCGCCATCGAACCGCTGACGTCCACGAGCAGCACCACCCGCCGGGGCCGCTCCGCCCGGCTGTGCCGCCGCAGCCGGGCCGGCTCGCCCCCGCGCCGCAGCAGCTCCCGCACGGTCCGGTGGGGATCGACCTCACCGCGCCGGGCGGGCCGTCGCCGCGCGCTGCGCCGCGCCTCGCCGGGCAGGGTGAACGCGGCGAGCAGCCGGCGCAGCTGCTCACGCTCGGCGGAGCCCAGCTCGGCGACGTCGCGGTGACGCAGGACCTCGGTGGAGCTGGCGAGGGCCGCGGCGGGCGGGGCGTCGTCGCGCTCGTCGCGCGCGGCGGTGCCCGGCACGGGACCCTCCCGTACGACGAGCCGCAGCCGGGGTGGGGGTGTGGCGGGCGCGGTCCGCCGGGCGCGCGGAGCCTCACCGAAGTAGGCGGCGAACACCCGCTCGTAACGCTCCAGGTCGTCGTGGCCGCCGCACAGCGTCAGCCGTCCCGCCCAGTACACGTCCGCCCGCATCCCGGGCCGCAGCTCGTCCACCGCGCGCAGGAAGGTGTGCACGCGCTCGGCGCTCGCGTCGACACCGGCGGCGCGCAGGGCACGGGCGAAGCCGAGCAGAGCGGCGTCGGCCCCGGGACGCGCGGGGGCGTCCCGGGGCCGCGGGGCGCGGGCCGGCCCACCGAGCCCGCCGCCCGTCACCCGCCCCGCGCCGCCCGAGCCCGTGCCGTCCACGACCCTCACGCCCCCCGGGCCGCGAGCACCGCCGCCAGGTCCAGGCCCCGCGCCCGCTCCGCGTCCTCCCGGTACTTCAGCACCGAGCCCAGCGTCGCCACCGCCAGCTCCGCGTCCACCTCCGTCGCGCCCAGGGCGTCCAGGGCCTGCGCCCAGTCGATGGTCTCCGCGACGCCCGGGGGCTTGAGCAGGTCCTGCGAGCGCAGCGCCTGCACCAGGGCGGTCACCTGTTCCGCCAGCCGGGCCGAGACCCCCGGCAACCGCCGCCGCACGATGGCGAGCTCGCGGGCGAAGCCGGGATGGTCGAACCAGTGGTACAGACAGCGCCGCTTGAGCGCGTCGTGCACCTCGCGGGTGCGGTTGGAGGTCAGGACGACCACCGGAGGGACCTCGGCGCGCAGCGTCCCCAGCTCCGGGATGGTCACCGAGAACTCCGACAGCAGCTCGAGCAGGAACGCCTCGAACTCGTCGTCCGCCCGGTCGATCTCGTCCACCAGCAGCACCGACGGATTCGTCTCCAGCGCCTTGAGCAGCGGCCGGGCGACCAGGAAGCGACGGTCGTACAGCTCGCTCTCCAGCCGGTCCGCGTCCCGCACCCCCGCCGCCTCGGCGGCCCGCAGATGCAGCAGCTGACGGGGGAAGTCCCAGTCGTACAGGGCCTGCGAGGCGTCGATGCCCTCGTGGCACTGCAGCCGGATCAGCGGGGCGTCCAGCGCCTCGGCGAGGGCGGAGGCGAGCGCGGTCTTGCCGACGCCCGCGTCGCCCTCGCAGAAGATCGGCCGGTGCAGCCGCAGGGCCAGGAAACAGGCGAGGGCCAGTCCGTCGTCGACGAGGTACCCCGTCGCCTCCAGACGGGCCCGCACCTGGTCCGGGCCGCTGATCTCACCGATCGCCGTTCACCCCATTCCGGCGGCGGCCAGCACCGCGCGCCGGGTGAGCACCCGGGCCAGATGCTCCCGGTACTCGGGCGAGGCCGCGGTGTCCTGCGCCGGATGAGTGCCCTCCGCCGCCGACTCCACGGCCCGCGCCACCGACCCGGTGTCCCCGGCTCCGGTCAGGGCCGCCTCGGCCGCCGTGGCGCGCAGCGGGGTCGCGCCCATGTTGGTCAGGCCGATGCGGGCCTCGGCGATGTGCCCGTCGTCGCGCCGCACCAGCGCGGCCACGCCGACGGTCGCCCAGGACTGAGCCACCGGGTGGAACTTCTCGTAGTGGAAGCCCCAGTCGTCCGCTTTGGGCAGCCGCACCTCCACCAGGAGCTCGTCGGGTTCGAGGGCGGACTGCAGATAGTCGACGAAGAAGTCGCCGGCCGCGACGGTGCGCCGCCCGCGCGGGCCCTGGGCCACCAGTTCGCCGCCCAGGGTCAGGATCACCGCGGGCAGGTCCCCGGCCGGGTCGGCGTGCGCCAGCGAACCGCCCAGGGTGCCCCGGTGCCGTACGGCCGGGTCCGCGACCGTCGCCGTGGCCGCCGCCAGCAGGCCCGCGTGGCGGCGGACAAGCGGGTCGGTGACCACGTCGTGGTGCGTGGTCATCGCGCCGATGACCAGCGTGTCGCCGTCCTCGCGCACCCCGCGCAGCTCCGGGATGCGGCCCACGTCCACGACCAGCTCGGGGAAGGCCAGCCGCAGCCTCAGCAGCGGCAGCAGGCTCTGCCCGCCGGCCAGCACCTTGGCCTCCTCGCCGGCCTCGGCGAGCGCGCGCACCGCCTCGTCGACGGAGGCCGGACGGGCGTACTCGAACGCCGGAGGAATCATGACCGGGCCTCCCTCACCGCTCGCCACACCCGCTCGGGTGTACAGGGCATCCGCACGTCGTGGACGCCCAGCGGCCGCAGGGCGTCCACGATCGCGTTGACGACCGCCGGGGTGGACGCGATGGTCCCCGCCTCGCCGACTCCCTTGACGCCCAGGGGATTCGAGGTCGCCGGCGTCTCCGTCCGCTCGGTCACGAACTCGGGCAGGTCCGCCGCCGAGGGCACCAGGTAGTCGGCCATCGTGCCGGTGACCAGGTTGCCCTCGTCGTCGTAGACGGCCTCCTCGAACAGCGCCTGCGCGATGCCCTGCGCGAGCCCGCCGTGCACCTGG
Organism: Streptomyces sp. NPDC005799; assembly: GCF_040630525.1. Taxonomy (NCBI): domain Bacteria; kingdom Bacillati; phylum Actinomycetota; class Actinomycetes; order Kitasatosporales; family Streptomycetaceae; genus Streptomyces; species Streptomyces sp. NPDC005799. The sequence goes on along the minus strand of NZ_JBEXXQ010000024.1, from coordinate 6,938 downwards.
CCCTCGACGATCATCGGGTTGACCACCCGGCCGACGTCGTCCACGCAGACGTACGACCTGATCTTCGTCTGCCCGGTCTCCGTGTCGACCTCGACCGCGCACAGATGGGTGCCGTGCGGGTAGGAGAAGTTGTCCGGGTCGACCAGGTGTTCGGCGTTGATGGTGGGCTCCATGCCGTCCGGCAGGTCGTGCGAGGTGAACGTCTCGAACGCGACCTCCTGGATCGTCTTACGTGCCTCCGGGGAGCCCTTCACGGAGAAGACACCGTCCGCGAAGTCCAGGTCCTGCTCGCTCGCCTCCAGCAGGTGCGCGGCGATCTTCCGGGCCTTCGCCACCACCTTCTGCGCCGCGTGGTGCACGGCCGCCCCGCCCACGACCAGGGACCGCGAGCCGTAGGTGTCCATGCCCTGCGGCGCCGCCCTGGTGTCGCCGTGCACGACCTCGACGTCCTCGAAGGGCACCCCGAGCACGTCCGCGGCGATCTGGCTCCAGGAGGTGACATGGCCCTGCCCGTGCGGACTGGTGCCGGTCACCACCTCGACCTTGCCGGTGGGCAGCATCCGGATGGTCGCCGCCTCCCAGCCACCGGCCGCGTACCGCAGATCGCGCAGCACCCGGCTCGGGGCGAGCCCGCACATCTCGGTGTACGTCGAGACACCGATCCCGAGCCGGACCGCGTCCCCGCGCGCCGTGCGGTCGGCCTGCTCGGCGCGCAGCTTGTCGTACTCGAACAGGGCGAGCGCCTTGCCGGTGGCCGCCTCGTAGTTTCCGCTGTCGTAGGTCAGACCGGCGACGGTGGTGTACGGGAACTCCTCGTGCCCGATCCAGTTCCGCCGCCGCAACTCCACCGGATCCAGGCCGACTTCGGCCGCCAGCTCGTCCATGATCCGTTCGATGGCGTACGTCGCCTCGGGGCGTCCTGCGCCGCGGTAGGCGTCGGTGGGCGTGCGGGTGGTGAAGACGCCGGTGCAGGTGAAGTCGTAGGAGTCCATCTTGTAGATCGCCGGGTACATGAACGCGCCCAGGATCGGGATGCCGGGGGTGACGAGCATCAAGTACGCGCCCATGTCGGTCAGCAGGTCGACCTTGAGGCCGAGGAGCCTGCCGTCGCGCATCGCGGCGATCTCGACGTCCTGGATCATGCCGCGGCCGTGGTGGGTGGCGAGGTAGCCCTCGGAGCGGGACTCCGTCCACTTCACCGGGCGGCCGATGCGCCGCGCCACGGCGAGCGCGATGGCCTCCTCGCCGTACACCTGCAGTTTCGAGCCGAAGCCGCCGCCCACGTCGGGGGCGATCACCCGCAGCTTGTGCTCGGGGATCCCGGTGACGACCGCCAGCATGATCCGCAGGATGTGCGGGATCTGGGTGGACGAGTACAGCGTGTACTCGCCGGACGCGGCGAGCGGGGTGACGACGACCGCGCGCGGCTCCATCGCGTTGGGGATCAGCCGCTGGTGGACGTAGCGGCGCTTGACGGTCACCTCGGCGCGCTGCCGTACGGACTCGAAGTCCTCGCCGGTCTTCAGTGGCCAGACGTAGGAGCGGTTGGTGCCCTTGTCGGAGTGGACCAGCGGGGAGCCCTCGGCGAGCGCGGCCTCCAGGTCGAGCACCGGCGCCAGCGGCTCGTAGTCGACCTCGATCGCCTCCAGGGCGTCGGCGGCCGCGTACCGGTCGCGGGCCACCACGACCGCCACCGGGTCGCCCGCGTAGCGCACCTCGTCGACCGCGATCGGCGGGTGGTCGGGCAGCACGATGTCCTCGGTGACGGGCCAGGCGCAGGGGAGGGAACCGAGTCCGTCCAGGTCGCGTCCGCTGAACGCGGCGACGACGCCCTGGCGTTCGAGGGCGGGGGAGACGTCGACCCGCTCGATGCGGGCGTGGGCCATGGGGCTGCGCAGGATCGCCAGATGGAGCAGTCCGTTGACGCTGATGTTGTCCGTCCAGTTGGTCTGGCCGGTGATCAGCCGGGCGTCCTCCTTGCGGAGCCGGGCGCGGCCGACCTCGGATTCGACGGCCTGATCGGTCATGCCGTCACCTCCTGACCGGAGGCGGCCATCACGGCCCGCACGATGTTCTGGTAGCCGGTGCAGCGGCACAGATTGCCCTCCAGGGCGTGCCGCACCTCGTCCGACGAGGGGTGGGGGTTCTCCCGCAGCAGGTCGCGGGCCGCCATCAGCATGCCCGGGGTGCAGTAGCCGCACTGCAGCCCGTGCTTCTCGTGGAACGCCTTCTGCAACGCGGTCAACTCGCCGTCGCGGGCCAGCCCCTGGACGGTGGTGACCTCGCCGCCGTCCGCCTGCACCGCGAGGACCGAGCAGCTCTTCACGCTCACGCCGTCCAGGTCCACCGTGCAGGCCCCGCAATTCGAGGTGTCGCAGCCGATCGGGGTGCCGGTCAGGCCCAGGCGGTCACGCAGGTAGTGGATCAGCAGGAGACGGGGTTCCACCTCGTCCTGGTATGTCGTGCCGTCCACTTTCACCGAGATACGGGTCATCTGCCCTCCCAGGAGACGGGGCGTGATGTAGGTCACTCTAGGGCCGTCGGGGGGAGTGGGCGAGTGCTGCGCCCGGGTTCGTTGAGCGTTAATCCATTGCTGTCGGCGGCGGCCGTCTGCTGCACTTCTCGGGTACCTGTCACCGCACGTCCCAGGAGCAGCAATGCGCGCACCGCTCATGTCCGCCCAGGAAGGAACGACCCCCTCGTCGAAGGACATGACGCTTCGTGCACCTGCTCAACCTCGGAATCCTCGCCCATGTCGACGCCGGTAAGACCAGCCTGACCGAGCGGCTGCTGCACTCGGCCGGAGTGATCGACGAGATCGGCAGCGTCGACGCCGGCAGCACCCGCACCGACACCCTCGCGCTCGAACGGCAGCGCGGTATCACCATCAGGTCCGCCGTCGTCTCGTTCCCGATCGACGACGTCACGGTCAACCTCATCGACACACCCGGTCACCCGGACTTCATCGCCGAGGTGGAACGCGTCCTCGGCGTGCTCGACGGCGCCGTCCTCGTCGTCTCCGCGGTGGAGGGCGTCCAGGCCCGGACGCGGGTCCTGATGCGGACCCTGCGACGGCTGCGCATCCCGACCCTGCTGTTCGTCAACAAGATCGACCGCGGCGGGGCGCGCTACGACGGCGTGCTGCGCGTGATCGCGGAGCGGCTGACGCCGGCGATCGTGCCGATGGGGACGGTCGAGGGGCTCGGTACGGCCGGGGCACGGGTCGTGGCGGGGATGGGGGCGGGGGCGCTCGAAGTGCTGGCGGAGCATGATGAGGAGCTGCTGGCGGCGTATGTGGAGGGCAGTGGTATGTCACATGCCACTGAAAGTCCCCGTGCTATGCCACATGCCACTGAGCATTTCAGTGCTGTGTCACATGCCACCCTCCACGCCGCCCTCACCGCCCAGACCCGCCAATCCCTCGTCCACCCCGTCTACTTCGGCTCCGCCATCACCGGCGCCGGTATCGACGCCCTCGTCAGCGGCATCAAGGAACTCCTTCCCCCGTCCGACGGCGACCCCGACGGCCCGCTCTCCGCCACCGTGTTCAAGGTCGAGCGGGGTCCGGCGGGGGAGAAGGTGGCGTACGCCCGCCTCTTCTCCGGCACCCTGCGCACCCGTGACCGCCTCCCCTTCGGCGAGGCCCACCATGAGGGCAGGATCACCGCGATCAGCGTCTTCGGCCACGGCACCGACGCCCGAGCGGACGCCGTCCCCGCCGGACGCATCGCCCGGCTGTGGGGTCTCGCGGACATCCGGATCGGCGACGCGATCGGCGAACCCCGAAAGGCGTACGAGCGCTTCTTCGCGCCACCGACCCTGGAGACGGTGGTCGTCCCGGGCCCGGACACCGACCGGCGCGCACTGCACGTCGCGCTCACGCAGCTCGCCGAGCAGGACCCGCTCATCGACCTGCGCCACGACGAGGTGCGACAGGAGATCTCCGTGTCCCTCTACGGTGAGGTGCAGAAGGAGGTCATCCAGTCGACCCTCGCCGACGAGTACGGACTCGACGTCTGCTTCCGTGAGACCACTCCCATCTGCGTCGAGCGGCCGGTCGGCTCGGGCGCGGCGGTGGAGTTCAACAAGAAGGAGCCGAACCCGTTCCTGGCCACCGTCGGCCTGCGCGTCGATCCCGCGCCGACCGGAGCGGGCGTCGACTTCCGCCTGGAGGTGGAGCTCGGCTCCATGCCGTACGCCTTCTTCAAGGCGGTCGAGGACACCGTGCGCGAGACCCTCGGTCAGGGCCTGCACGGCTGGCAGGTCACCGACTGCACCGTGACCATGACCCATGCGGGTTACTCGCCCCGGCAGAGTCACGCCCACCAGGGCTTTGACAAGAGCATGTCGAGCACCGGCGCCGACTTCCGCGGGGTCACCCCGCTCGTGCTGATCGAGGCGCTGCGCCGGGCGGGGACGCGGGTGTATGAGCCCCTGCACCGCTTCCGGATCGAGGCTCCGGCCGACGCGCTGGGCGCGCTGCTGTCGGTGCTGGCCGCGCTGCGGGCCGTGCCGCGGACGACGGTGACGCGGGGCGCCGGCTGCGTCCTGGAGGGTGCGGTCCCGGCCGGCCGGGTGCACGAGCTGGAGCGACGGCTGCCCGGACTCACGCGTGGCGAGTGCGAGTTGGAGACCGCGTTCGACCACTACGCACCGATCACCCAGGGAACCGTTCCCGAACGCCCGCGCACCGACCACAACCCCCTCGACCGCAAGGAGTACTTGTTGAACGTGACGCGTCGAGTGGGGAGTTGAGGCTGCAGAGGGGGGACGTACCCGAAAATCCTGAAACTTACTCAAGAGTCAGAAGTATTGACGGTGTCCGGAAATCCCCGGACTGTAGTGGACATGCCGAATATCCGGACACGTCTGCTCGTTGTGCTGGTTGTCCTCTTCGGATCCCTGACGATGGCGGGCGTGCCGTCCGCCTCCGCCGCCACCACCGTCCCCGACTCCCTCTGGTTCGACGGATCGACCCTGACCGTGCAGAACGGCAGGTTCGTCGACGGCAACGGCCGCGAGGTCGTCCTGCGCGGCTACAACGTCTCCGGCGAGACCAAGCTGGAGGAGAACAGCGGCCTGCCCTTCGCCTCGGTCGCCGACGCGAAGAAGTCGGCCACGGCGCTGCGGGCGCTGGGCGGCGGCAACTCGGTCCGCTTCCTGCTGTCCTGGGCTCATGCGGAGCCCACCCGGGGCACGGTCGACACCACCTACCTGGCCGCCGTCACCGACCAGATGCGGGCCTTCCTGGACGCGGGCGTCCGGGTCTACCCGGACTTCCACCAGGACCTCTACTCCCGCTACCTGTTCAACTCCGGCAGCTGGTACACCGGTGACGGTGCCCCCAAGTGGGCCGTGTCGCTGGGCGGTTACCCCCAGGAGTCCTGCGGGATCTGCCTGTTCTGGGGCCAGAACATCACCCAGAACCAGGCCGTGACCAAGGCCCAGTACGACTTCTGGCACAACGCCTACGGTCTGCAGGACTCCTTCCTCGACACCGCGCAGAAGACCATGGCCTACGTCCAACAGCACGTGAACGACGCGGAGTTCGCGGGAGTCGTCGGCTTCGACCCGTACAACGAGCCGTACGCGGGCAGCTACGACTCGGGCCAGACCAGCCGCACCTGGGAGCAGAACCTGCTGTGGCCCTTCTACCAGAAGTTCCGGGCCCGGATGGACGCCGCCGGCTGGCAGGACAAGCCCGCCTTCGTCGAGCCGAACCTCTTCTGGAACTCCAACATCAGCTCCCAGAAGCAGGAGGGCGGACTTCTCGACGCGGGCACGCTCGGTTCGCGGTACGTCTTCAACACCCACTTCTACGACCAGAAGGCCATCTCCGGGATCCTGATGTGGGGCAACGCGTCCGACGGCCAGTACGCGACGGACTTCGCCGCCGTCCGTGACCGTGCCTCGGCCGCCGGAACGGCCGCCGTGGTCAGCGAGTTCGGGCATCCGCTGTCCGGCTCGGTCTCCGGGAAGGCTCCGACCGTCGACAAGGCGATGTACCAGGCCCTCGACTCCCGTCTGCCGGGCTCGAGTTGGTGGAGCAACCCGGCCGCCTCCGGATCGGTGCTCTCCGGCAACCAGTGGCAGTGGGACATCTACAACGGACGCCACCACGAGCTGATGAACGACAACCCGGACAAGGTGCAGACCTCCGGCGACGCCTGGAACGACGAGGACCTCTCGGTGGCCAGGCTCGACGACTCGGGGACTGTGACGCTCCGTCAGGACGCCCGACTCCTCGACCGCGTCTATCCGAGCGCCACGGCCGGCACCACCCTCGCGTTCACCTACGAGGACCGCTCACGCGACGGCTCGACGACCCTCACCTGGAATCCGGTGCCGAGCTCACTGCCGAACGTGTCCCAGCTGGTCGGCTCCGGCCAGTACGGGCTGCTCGTATGGCGTTCGGGCTCCGGAACCGCGCCGACCGAACTGCACCTCCCCGCCTCCTTCCCGACCGCCACGACCACCGTGGTCTCCGACCTCGGCACGGTGTACGGCCCCCCGGCCTACACGACGTCGACACCGGTCGCCGCGGCTCCCGAACCGGGCGGCACGGGCAGCCGCCGGCTGCTGCTCACCGACTCCGACTCGGGCGTCCCGCACTACGCCCTGGTGACCAACGGCGCGACCTCCCCCTCGGCGAGCCTCCTCGCCGCGGCGAAGTCCGAACTGGCGTCCTGGGCGACGTCCCATTTCTGACCGGGTCGCGATGACCGCCGGGACGGGCGCCTGGCCGGGGCCCTCTCCGCCCCGCCCGCCCGGCGCTTCACGACGGCCTCGCCGCCCCTGTACGTGGTTGGCGATGGGGTTCGTCCGGGCAACAGGACGGGGGGGGGCCCCGGGGGGGCCGCGGCCGCCGCCCCCGGGGGGGGCCGGGGGGGAGAGGAAGACCACACGCCGGAAAACCAAGAACAGGACACAGATTGACG
>NZ_JBEXXQ010000023.1:0-152441 GCF_040630525.1 Streptomyces sp. NPDC005799 | reverse complement strand
GCGCGCGGCCTGTACGAACCTGGGTTCGGCAGCCCGCGCGCGTGACTTTGCAAGGCCCCGGTTCGGCGGCCTGCGGGAGGCACGAGCAGGAGCCCCGGGTCGGCGGGTCGCGCGAGGTATCAGCGGGACCCCTTTCGGCGGCCCGCGCGGAATCTGCACGAGCCCTCGTTCGGCGGGCCCGGTGGGTTTTCGTCAGCTCTGGAGCAGGATTACGGCCGACTCGCCGGGTACGTGCAGCACCCCGTCGGCGCCCGGGGCCCGCACCGGCTCCCACGCGGCCAGTACACGGGCCTCGCGGGGGCCCAGCGGGATGGCCGCCGGTTCCTTCGCGAGGTTCACCGCGACCCGCACGTCACCGCGGCGGAAGGCGATCCAGCGGTCCTGCTCGTCGTAGGCGACCTTGATGTCGCCGAGGTCGGGGTCGGTGAGGTCGGCCTGTTCGTGGCGCAGGGCGATGAGACGCCGGTACCAGTCGAGCACGCGCGCGTGGGGCTCGCGTTCCGGCTCGCTCCAGTCGAGGCAGGAACGGTCCCGGGTCGCCGGGTCCTGCGGGTCCGGCACGTCCTCCTCGGCCCAGCCGTGCGCCGCGAACTCCCGCCGTCGGCCCCGCCGTACCGCCTCGGCGAGCTCCGGGTCGGTGTGGTCGGTGAAGAACTGCCAGGGCGTCCCCGCCGCCCACTCCTCGCCCATGAACAGCATCGGAGTGAAGGGCGCCGTCAGCACGAACGCGGCCGCGCAGGCCAGCAGGCCGGGGGAGAGGGTGGCGGACAGACGGTCGCCCTGGGCTCGGTTGCCGACCTGGTCGTGCGTCTGGGTGTAGCCCAGCAGCCGGTGCGCGGCCACGCGCGTGGTGTCCAGCGGGCGCCCGTGACGGCGTCCGCGGAAGCTCGAGTACGTGCCGTCGTGGAAGTAGCCGCTGGTGAGCGTCTTGGCGACCGCGGCCAGCGGCGCGCGCCCGAAGTCGGTGTAGTAGCCCTGTGCCTCGCCGGTCAGCGCGGTGTGCAGGGCGTGGTGGAAGTCGTCGTTCCACTGCGCGTCCAGCCCGAGGCCGCCCTCCGCGCGCGGGGTGATCAGCCGCGGGTCGTTCAGGTCGGACTCGGCGATCAGGAACAGCGGGCGTCCCAGATCGCCCGAGAGGGCGTCCACGGCCGTCGACAGCTCCTCCAGGAAGTGGCACGCGCGCGTGTCCGCCAGCGCGTGCACCGCGTCCAGCCGCAACCCGTCGATCCGGTAGTCCCGCAGCCAGGACAGGGCACTGTCCACCAGATACGTCCGCACCTCGTCCGACCCGGGCGCGTCCAGGTTCACGGCGGAACCCCACGGGGTGTGGTGCGTGTCCGTGAAGTACGGCCCGAACGCCGGCAGGTAGTTGCCCGACGGCCCCAGATGGTTGTGCACGACGTCCAGGACCACCCCGAGTCCCAGCTCGTGCGCCCGGTCGACGAACCGTTTCAGCCCCTCGGGCCCGCCGTACGGCTCGTGCACGGCCCACAGCGAGACGCCCTCGTACCCCCAGCCGTGCCGCCCCGGGAAGGGGCACAGCGGCATCAACTCGACGTGGGTGACACCCAGTTCGACGAGATGGCCGAGCCGCTCGGCGGCGGCGTCCAGGGTGCCCTCACGGGTGTACGTGCCCACGTGCAGCTCGTAGAGCACGGCGCCCGGCAGCGGCCGTCCGGCCCACTCGGAGCGCCACGCGTACCGGCCCTGGTCGACGACCGCGCTCAGCCCGTCCGGGCCGTCCGGCTGGCGGCGCGAGCGCGGGTCGGGCAGCACGGGACCGTCGTCCAGCGCGAACCCGTAGCGCGAGCCGTCCCGTGCGTCGGCCTCGCCCCGCCACCAACCCTCCCGCTCCGGATCGCGCTCCAACGCGCGCGTGGCGCCGTCGCAATGGAGCGTCACACGGCCGGCCTGCGGTGCCCACACCTCGAACTGCACGGACGGTTCTCCTCAGTCTGCTCACCGTGATGTAGCTCGTCCATGGTGCTTCAAACGAGATCAGCGCGCTTTCGAATCCTCCCTTTCCCCGCCGGTGTCGCGGGATACGCGCGCGTGGCGGCCGTTTTCTCGTTTTCTGGACACCCGGGGTTCACTGACCGACAATCACCAACGTGACGTCGTCCTTCGAGTTCAACACGTACCCCGCGCGACTGTCCGACGCGGAGCGCGACAAGGCGCTGAAGGTGCTTCGGGACGGCGTCGCCATGGGGCGGCTCTCGCACGACACGTTCATCCGCCGCATGGAGCTGGCGCTCGCCGCCCGCCGCTCCGACGAACTCGTGGCCCTCACCGCTGACCTGCCCCAGGAGAGCCGCCTGGCGCGCCTGGTCTTCGGCAGCGTGGAGGCCGTCTCCGGCTTCACCGTACGGCTGCGCAGGGCCTGGCAGGCCGAGCGGCTGCCCAAGCTGCTGCTCCCGCACCCGGCGGGCGGCCACCCGCTGCGCATCGGACGGGATCCGGCCAACGGACTGCGGCTGACCCACGAGACGGTGTCCCGCGTGCACGCCGAACTGAGCCGCCAGGGCGGCATGTGGGTGCTGCGGGACCTCGGCTCCACCAACGGCACCACGGTCAACGGACGGCGGGTCATCGGCGCCGCCGTGGTCCGCGAGGGCGACCAGGTCGGCTTCGGGCGGATGTCGTTCCGGCTCGCCGTCGACTGAGCCATCCCTTAGCTTTGGCCTGAGCATGACACGGCGTTGAGCTGCTGTGATGGCTCAAATCCCTTTCCTCTCCGCGGTGTTGACGTACCCCTCAAGTCGTGACTGACTGTGCGTACGTCATGCACGTCAGGTGAACCGACGGCACAGCATCGGGGAGGTGTGCCCTGCCGCCCCTCCTGCGCTATCCGACCGTCGACGAGCTCGGCGCGCGGGCGGCGGCACTCGTCGCCCGTCGCCCCCGTGACGCCCGTCTGCGCCGCGTCGGCACCTCCCGGGCCGGCACCCCCATGTGGCTGCTTTCCGTCGGTCACGGCAGCCGTCAGGCCCTCGTGGTCGCCGGTCCGCACGCCAACGAACCCGTCGGCGGCGCCACCGCGCTGCGGCTGGCCGAACGGGCCCTGGCCGACCCGCGGTTCACCGAGGGCGCCGACGCCACCTGGAACCTGCTGCTCTGTCTCGACCCGGACGGCCTGCGCCGCAACGAGGGCTGGCTGTCGGGCCCGTACACCCTCGGCCGGTACTTCCGGAACTTCTTCCGGCCCGGCTTCCACGAGCAGCCCGAATGGCTGCCCGCCGGAGCGGCGGCCGCCGCCCTGCCGGAGACCCGCACCCTGCTCGACCTCCAGGACGAGCTGCGGCCCTTTCTGCAGTGCTCGCTGCACGGCGTCGACGTCGGCGGCGGCTTCGTCGAGCTCACCCGCGACCTGCCCGGCCTCGCCCAGCGCGTCGCGCACACCGCGGCCCGCCTCGGCATCCCGCGCGAACTGGGGCCGTACGACACCCTGTACTGGCCCAACATCGGTCCGGCCGTCTACCGCATCCCGCCGCCCCGGCCCGGCGACCTGGCCGCCGCCATCACCGAGGCCGCCGTCGAGTCGACCTGGTACCACCCGCACCGGTACGGCACGGTCACGGCCGTCGTCGAGGCCCCCATGTGGGGCGTGGCCGCCGTCGAGGACGGCTCCCCGCCCGCCGACCGCACCGCCGTGCTGCGCACGGTCAGCCACACCCTGCGACGCGACGCGCAACTGCTGGAGCGGCTCCTGGCGCGGCTGCGCCCGTACACGGCGGGCGCGCCGGACGCCGCCCGCCTGCTCGCCCCGGTGGACGACTATTTACTGGTCTGCCCCGGTCTCGCCGACACCTGGGACCCCGACATCGCCGACGGGACGCGCCCGCTCCCGCCGCTGAGCACCGCCCATCTGGCCGCCCTGCGCATCGCCGGCCGGCGGCTCGCCCTGCGCACGGCGGGGCTGCTGCACCAGCTCGTCACCGGCGCCGGGCGCGATCCGGCCGGGGTGCTGCCCGACCTGGACCGGCTCATCGGCGAGTGGTGCGCCGACTACCTCGACGGCTGCGGGGCCCGCTGGATCCCGGTCGCGCGTCAGGTCGAGTACCAGTCGCGCGTCGTCCTGCACGCCTTCGAACTCGCCGAGCGGTACGCGCCCGCGTGCTCCCGTTCGGGTGAGCCGGGCTGGGGTTCCGGGGCCGCCGTGCCGATGCATCTGGAATGACGATCAGCACCACAGCGAAAGCGGTACGCGGCGCCCTGCTGGCGGCCGCGCTGTTCCTCGCCGCCGCGCCCCAGGTCCAGGCGGCCCCCGGCCCACGCCTGCCGGGCAACTGGCTCTACCTCACCGTCACCAAGGGCGACTCCCGCTCCAGCGACACCCGGGGCACCCTGCTGCTGTGCGATCCGCCCCAGGGACACGCGCGCGCGGCCGAGGCGTGCGCCGAGCTGACGGCGGTCGACGGCGACATCGGCGCGCTCCCGGCCAGGGACGTGATGTGCCCGATGGTCTACGCGCCGGTCACCGTGCACGCGCGGGGACAGTGGAGCGGCCGGGAGGTCGAGTACGTCCAGACCTTCCCCAACGGATGCGCCCTCGGGGCGCGCACGGGGGAGGTGTTCGCGCTCGACGGGTGACGCGCGCGGTGTGCCGCGGGCCGCAGTGCTCACGCGCGCGCGTGAGCGCCGTTTCTCAGGCCGTACCGTCGCGCGCGTGCAGGGCGGCCGCCACCACCGTGCGGGACTGGTGCTCGACCTGGTGCTCCAGGGGCACCCAGCGGGCCCGGAAGCGCTCGGCGAAGGAGTCGCTCCAGGTCGACACCAGCCGCTCCAGGTGCGGTGCCGCCCGGTCGTCGGTCTCCCGCAGGACCCGCAGCAGCATCGCCGCGGCCCGCAACGGCAGCCGCCGTCCGAACGCGTCCACGCTCCCGACGTACGCCATGGTGTCGTCGGCGGGCGGGGTGTGCATCCAGTCCGCGGCCAGCCCCGGAACCAGCTCCAGCGCCCACCTCGCGGCCCGCAGCAGCGGACCGTCGACGCCCTCCAGGCGGGGCAGCGCGTCGGTGAGCACCCGCTCCACCTCCAGCCCGTCCCGCAGCAGCCGGCGCGCCAGCCGGCGTATCGCGGCGGCCGGCGCGGGATGCGGCGCCGGGTCGTCCACCAGGTCGCTCGCCCACATCGGCACCTCGACGACCGCGGTCAGGCCGCCGTAGCGGTGGGTGTGGTACCAGGTGCTCTGCCGTGCGTCGTCCGGCATGCTCGGGTACGCGGCCCCCGCGCCCGGCGACGGCATCACATGCACCCCGGGCCCGGACGCGGACCAGCCCGCGGCGTCCGAGGCGCCCGTCTCCACCGGGATGTGCAGCTGTGCGGCGGACTTGGCGAACGGCTCGGCGAGCCCCGGGATGTCCTTCGTCAGCTGCACCCAGCTGCCGCCCAGGTCGGTCCCGTGCAGCGTCACCTGGAGGTAGGGCCGCACTTCGTCTATGACCCGGGTCAGTGCCCGAGTCTCGGGTGGCAGGCGGTGCGGCGGCAGCACCGCGGGTGACCACTCCGGCTGCTCCTCGGCGGCCGGCCGGAAGAAGCCGAGGTGGTAGTCGAGCAGGCTGCGCGGCGCCGGGGTGACGTGCAGGCTCGCGCCGTCGGGGTCGGCGCAGAGCAGGAAGTGCCAGGAGGTGTCGGTGCGCAACTCCCGTTCCCGTACCACCCGTTCGGCCAGGGCGAGGAGGGTGGAGCCGCCGGTCGGCTCGTTGGCGTGGGCGCCGGCGACGACCAGTACGGCCCGTCGGGCATGGCCCACGGACAGCAGGTGCAGGGGGCGCCCGGCGCGGGAGACACCCACCTGTCTCAGGGTGCACAAGGTGGGCCGATGGGTGGCCAACGCCCTCGCGGACGAGACGAGTTGGGGCACGGTGGGGTAACGCAGCTGCGGCAGGAGACTCACCCCCGTCACGTCCGCCTGGCTTCGCAATCCGCAGTACCCCACGGTCTCCGCCCGCTGTCAAGGTCGCCTCGGGGGAGCCTCCAGGGGGCGCCCAGATGCATGTGCCGCCAGCCGTAACAACCGTGACCGCCGACGGGGGCGCGCAGCGGTGACGGGTCGTATGTACACACGTACGTACGCCGGCCTCGAACGGCGGGCCGCAGCGCGCCGCCCGGCGCAAGGGCACACACACGCGCCGGCTCCCCATACGTCCGCACGCGCCGCTTCCCTGTGTACACCCCGGGAGCGCACGCGGGCGCGAGCGGGGCGCCCGGAGAACACCACGGCGCACGACGGCGGAGCGCACGCCCGGCGTGAAGTTCGCGATACGCGCCCCGGCGCCCTCCCGCCCCTGGGCCTCCGACCCGCGGTCCCCGGGTCCTCAGTCGGAGTCCGTCCGCTCCAGCAGCGCCACCGGCAACCGTGCGAAAAGCTCCTCCACGCGTGCGTGCCCCGTGAACTCCCGCTCCGCAGCCAAAACGTCCGCCCAGCGTCCCGGCGGCAGCGGCAGCACCGTGTCCTGCCAGCCGCCGGCCTCCGCGAGCCGCAGCGACAGGCGGGTCACCGCCGTGACGGCTTCCCCGGAGCGCGCGAAGGCCAGACAGTGCTCCGCCGCGGGGCCCTGCGCGGCGAGCGGCGTGTAGGTCGCCGCTTCCCCGAAGGCGCCGGGCCGCCGGGCGCGCAGCCCGAGGGCGGCCGCCGTCAGCGCGCCCTTGTCGCCGGGGGCGTCCGGCGGGAAGGACACCGGGCGACGGTTGTCCGGGTCGACGAGGGCCAGGTACTCGGCCTCCGTGCCCTGGTAGACGTCCGGCACGCCCGGCATCGTCAGGTGGACCAGGGCCGCGCCGAGCACGTTGGCCCGGATGTGCGGCTCCAGCGCCTCCCGCAGGGCGGTGACGTGCTCGCCGGGCACCCCGCACGGGCCCGCCGCGACGAACGCCGCCACCGCCTCCTCGTACGCCGGTTCCTGCTCGGTCCAGCTCGTGAACAGCCCCGCCTCGCGCACGTGCTTCAGCAGCGCCTGCCGCACCCGCTCCTCGTCCGCCGGACCGAGCCCGAACACCGTCTGCCAGGCCGCCCACGCCAGCTGCGCGTCCGGCACGCCCTCACCGGTGCGCGTCACCTCCGCCAGGACGTCCGCCCAGCGGCCGGGGCACTCGGTGAGCACCTCCAGCGCCGCCCGTACGTCGGCGCTGCGCTTGGTGTCGTGCGTGGAGAGCACCGTCCCGCTCGCCGGCCAGTCGCGCTGCACGCGCGCGCAGTACGCGTGGAACTCCTCCGGCGACAGCGCCGGACCGCCCGGATTCCCGCCCACCTCGTTCGCCGACAGCAGCGGCACATAACGGTAGAACGCGGTGTCCTCCACGGACTTGGCGCGCAGCGCGGACGCCGTCTGGGCGAACCGGGTGCGCAACTCGACGTACTCGGGACCCTCGCCGCCCCGCCCCAGCAGCAGGCCCCGGACCACGTCCACCGCGCCGGCCTCCTCCGGGACGACGAAGGCGAGCCGTGCCTCGGCCGCGGCCTCCTCGGTGAGCACGGAGGCGGCGTCACCGGAGGCGTAGGGCCGGTAGACCTCCAACCGCACCAGCAGCTCCGTCAGAGCCGTGCGCAGCGCCCACGGAGCCCGGTCGCGCAGTTGCGGGTCGGGCGAAGTGGCACACAGCCTGCTCGCCACCCGGGTCAGCCGGTCGACCTCGGCGGCCAGCTCGTGCGTGAGCACCTTGTACGCCGCCCGCCGTACCGTCGCCGCCCAGTCGCCGCCCCGGTCGGTCTGCGGGGCCGCGAACCGCCGGTACTGGCCGAGGAGTTCCCCGAAGCCCGCCGGGTCGGTGAACAGCCCGTCGACGTGCCGCAGGGCGTCGTACCCCGTGGTGCCCGCCACGGGCCAGGAGGCCGGCAGGTGCTCGCCGTCGGCGAGGATCTTCTCCACGACCGTCCAGCGGCCGTCGGTCGCCTCGTGCAGCCGCCGCAGATAGCCGTCCGGGTCGGCGAGCCCGTCCGGGTGGTCCACGCGCAGCCCGTCGACGACCCCCTCGTGCAGCAGCTGGAGGATCTTGTCGTGGGTGGCCTCGAAGACCTCCGGGTCCTCCACCCGCACCCCGATGAGCTCCGAGATGCTGAAGAAACGCCGGTAGTTGAGCTCGGTGCGGGCCAGCCGCCACCACACCGGGCGGTACCACTGGGCGTCCAGGAGCTGCGGCAGCGGCAGCTCCTCGGTGCCCTCGCGGAGCGGAAAGACATGGTCGTAGTAGCGCAGCACGTCCCCGTCGACGCGCAGCTCGCCGACGACCGAGCCGAGGGGTCCGCCCAGCACCGGCAGCAGCATCTGTCCGCCCTGCGCCTCCCAGTCGATGTCGAACCAGCGCGCGTACGGCGACTTCGGGCCCTCCCGCAGCACCTCCCACAGGGCGCGGTTGTGCCGCGGCGCCATCGCCATGTGGTTCGGCACGATGTCCACGACCAGCCCCAGCCCGTGCTCTCGCGCCGTGCGCGCCAGCGCGCGCAACCCCTCCTCACCCCCCAGTTCCTCCCGCACGCGCGCGTGGTCGACGACGTCGTACCCGTGCGCGGAGCCGGGCACGGCCTCGAGGACGGGGGAGAGATGCAGATGCGAGACGCCCAGCGAGGCCAGGTACGGCACCGCCGCCGCCGCTGCCGCGAACGGGAACTCGGGCTGCAGCTGCAGCCGGTAGGTGGCCGTGGGCACCGGGGGGAGGGGACGCTCAGGTGTCATGCAGAGCTACGTACCCCTCCCGCCGGCTTTCGTGTCATGGCGCCCGCCACGCGTGCGTGCCCGAGTCGCTCACACGGGCCGCTGCAGCACCGTCAGGCTCCGGTCGACCAGGGTCAGCCGGTCGCCGGCCTGCACCTTCGGGCCCGTGTCCGGCGGTACTCCGTCCGGGCGGGCGGTGTCGACCACCACCTGCCACTGCCGGCCGTGGTTGACCGGCACCACGAAGTCCAGCGTCTCGGGCGAGGCGTTGAACATCAGCAGGAACGAGTCGTCGGTGATCCGCTCCCCGCGCGCGCCGGGCTCGGAGATCGCGTTGCCGTTCAGGAACACGGTCAGTGCCGAGGCCTGCGCCGAGTCCCAGTCCTGCTGGGTCATCTCCCGGCCCTCGGGGGTGAACCAGGCGATGTCCGACAGCTCGTCGTGGGTGCCCTCCACCGGCCGCCCGTGGAAGAAGCGCCGTCTGCGCAGGACGGGGTGGTCCTTGCGCAGCCACACCATCGCGCGTGTGAAGGCCAGCAGCTGGGTGTCGAGCCCCTCGGAGTCCGGGTCGGGCCACCGCACCCAGGACAGCTCGTTGTCCTGGCAGTAGGCGTTGTTGTTGCCCTGCTGGGTGCGGGCGACCTCGTCCCCGTGGCTGATCATCGGCACACCCTGGGACAGCATCAGCGTGGCGACGAAGTTGCGCATCTGGCGGGCGCGCAGCTCCAGCACCGCCGGATCGTCGGTCTCGCCCTCCACCCCGCAGTTCCAGGAGCGGTTGTGGCTCTCGCCGTCCCGGTTGTCCTCGCCGTTGGCCCGGTTGTGCTTGTCGTTGTAGGACACCAGGTCGCGCAGGGTGAAGCCGTCGTGGCAGGTGACGAAGTTGATCGAGGCCAGCGGGCGCCGCCCGTCGTCCTGGTAGAGGTCCGAGGAGCCGGTCAGCCGGGACGCGAACTCGGCGAGCGCGCGCTGCTCACCCCGCCACAGGTCGCGTACCGTGTCGCGGTACTTGCCGTTCCACTCCGTCCACAGCGGGGGGAAATTGCCCACCTGGTAGCCGCCCTCGCCGACGTCCCAGGGCTCGGCGATCAGCTTCACCTGGGAGACCACCGGGTCCTGCTGCACCAGGTCGAAGAACGACGACAGCCGGTCCACCTCGTGGAACTGCCGCGCGAGGGTCGCCGCGAGGTCGAAGCGGAAGCCGTCGACGTGCATCTCGGTGACCCAGTACCGCAGCGAGTCCATGATCAGCTGCAGCACGTGCGGGGACCGCATGAGCAGGGAGTTCCCCGTCCCCGTGGTGTCCATGTAGTAGCGGGGATCGTCGGTCAGGCGGTAGTACTGCGGGTTGTCGATGCCCTTGAAGGACAGCGTGGGGCCCAGGTGGTTGCCCTCGGCGGTGTGGTTGTAGACCACGTCGAGGATGACCTCGATGCCGGCCTCGTGCAGCGCCCGGACCGCCGACTTGAACTCCAGGACCTGCTGGCCGCGGTCGCCCCAGGAGGCGTACGCGTTGTGCGGGGCGAAGAAACCGATCGTGTTGTAGCCCCAGTAGTTGTTCAGGCCCATGTCGACCAGCCGGTGGTCGTTCACGAACTGGTGCACCGGCATCAGCTCCAGCGTGGTGACGCCGAGCTCCACCAGGTGCTCGATGATCGCCGGGTGCGCGAGCCCGGCGTAGGTGCCGCGCAGCTCCTTCGGCAGCCCCGGGTGCCGCATGGTCAGGCCCTTCACATGGGCCTCGTAGATCACCGTCTCGTGGTAGCCGCGCCGCGGCCGGCGGTCGTCGCCCCAGTCGAAGTACGGGTTGACCACCACCGACGTCATGGTGTGCGGCGCCGAGTCCAGGTCGTTGCGCTCCTCGGGCGCGTCGAAGTGGTAGCCGTACACCTCCTCGCCCCAGCGGACCGAACCGCTGATCGCACGCGCGTACGGGTCGAGCAGCAGCTTCGCCGAGTTGCAGCGCAGTCCGCGTCCGGGTTCGTACGGCCCGTGCACCCGGAAGCCGTAACGCTGTCCGGGCATGATCCCGGGCACGTACGCGTGCCGTACGAACGCGTCGCTCTCGCGCAGTTCCACCGCCGTCTCCGAGCCGTCGTCGTGCAGCAGACACAGCTCTACTCGGTCCGCGGCCTCCGTGAAGACCGCGAAGTTGGTGCCGGCGCCGTCGTACGTGGCACCGAGCGGATACGCCTCGCCAGGCCAGACCTGCATGGATACGACTCTTTCAGGTGCAGAGCGCCCTCGTGGCGCCTTGGCGTCGAGTCTCCCCGAAACTGATGGAACCACCTATGACTTACGTCCCTCTTACCTCCCGACCAGTGCATAGGCGGTATGCCTGATCCAAGGCTTACCTGTGGGGCAATCGAATACTCCCGTGACCGAGGGGGAGTGGGGGGAAATGTGCGCACGATAGTGCACCGCCACCTGGGCAAGGTGGTGGCCGGTGCGGCAGTGGCGGTGGCCGCGACCGCCGTGATGGTCGGAATCACCCTGCCGGGGACCGCGGGGGCCGACGAGTCCGGAGGGACGGCCGGGGCGCGGACCGCCAACCAGGCGGCCCAGGCGGACGGCACACCCGCGCCCGGGGTCGTCCAGCAGGCTCCGGCCGAGGGGGACAGGGGCAACGGCCTCGACCCGCTGACCGACGACGAGACCAAGCGGGTCGAGAAGATCGCGCTGAGCCCGCAGCTGCTCAACACCGGCGAGAACGTCCGCGGCGCCCGCGGACCGCAGCGCCTCACCGTCGAGCTGGCCGAGCCCGACACCGACCAGCCGGACAGCCTGACGGCGCCCCGGCGGGCGGACGTGACCTTCTACGACTACCGCGACGACAGTGTCGTCACCAAGACCGTCAACCTGGACACGGGCAAGGTCGAGGGGACCAGCACCCAGCACGACGTCCAGCCGCCGCTGAGCATCGCCGAGCAGACCGAGGCCGCCCGGCTGCTGATCGCGGACCCGCTGGGCGCGGGCCTGAAGGCCGACTACAAGGACGCCACCGGCAAGGAGCTCACCTCCCCGGACCAGCTGACGCTGACCAGCATGGTGTTCCGGGCCACCCCCGGCATCCGGCCGGCCGCGCTCGACAAGTGCGGCGAGCACCGCTGCACCCGGCTGTTCCCGAAGGTCAAGAACGGCGCCTGGATCGACGCCCGGGACTTCGTGATCGACCTCAGTGCCCGCAAGGTCGTCAAGATCGGCTGACCCGGCCTCCGTCCACTTCTCAAACCCACATCTCCTGTAAGGGAGCCATTTCTTCATGCGCGTCAACAGAGACAGCCGTGCCCGCCAGGGGGCGCTGCGCAGGCGGGCCATGGTGGGCCCGCTCGCGGTCGGACTCGTCCTCGGCGGCACGGCGTCCGCCCCCGCCTTCGCCGATCACAAGGAGGCCGCCGCCCCGGCCGCCGCCCCGGCGTGCAGCGCGGCCTACCAGATCGAGCAGAAGCTCTCCACCGGGACCACCTGGCGCATGTGCTGGCGCTTCGAGAGCCGGTCCGGGGTCATCCTGGACGACATCTCCTACCAGCCGCCCGGTGAGTCCCAGCCGATCAAGGTGCTCAACAGCGCCAAGCTCGCCCAGATCGACGTGCCGTACGACGACGGCAGCATCGAGTACAACGACGTCACGGACTACAGCTTCGGCAACGGCCTGCTGAACCTCACGCCCGCCGAGTGCCCGGGCGGCACCATCAAGACCGTCAAGGTGCCCGAGCCCTTCTACTCGGACTCGCCGAACATCAAGGGCCTGTGCGCCACCACGCGCTCCCGCGGACACGCGTACCACATGCTCTCCGACGCCAACAAGACCTATCAGGCGCAGGGCAAGGACCTGCTGCTCTACACGGTCAACAAGGTCGGCTGGTACGAGTACATCACCGAGTGGCGCTTCCAGGACGACGGCACGATGACCATGAACGCCGGCGCGACGGGAAGCCTCTCGCCCGACGACTACGACGCCGGCGACGGCCGCGGCTGGCCCATCGGCAAGGGCGCCCGGGCGTACGCCACCAGCCACAGCCACAACATCTTCTGGCGGCTCGACTTCGGCCTCGACGGCTCCTCCAAGGCCAACGTCGAGCAGTACGACTCGGTCGTCAGTCCGCCGGTGGGCGGCCAGCAGGCGCCGACCAACAAGACGACGATGACCAAGGTCACCAAGGAACTGGCCGGCGACGCCAAGGACATGCGCTGGTGGCGGGTGGTCAGCACGGCCGGCAAGAACAAGGACGGTCACGCGCGCTCGTACGAGATCGTGCAGGGGCCGACGGCCAAGTACCCGGGGCACAACTTCACCAAGCACGACGTGTACTTCACCGAGTACAACGCGTGCGAGCAGTACGCCAGCGGCAACCCGCTCAACTGCGGTGCCGGACACGGCAAGTCGGTCGACACCTGGGTGAACGGCCAGAGCCTGACCCACCCGATCGTCTGGGTCAACGTGGGCTTCCACCACATAGCCAGGGACGAGGACCAGCAGCCGATGCCGGTCCACTGGCAGGGCTTCTCCATCGCCCCGCGCGACGTCACCGCTATGAATCCGCTCACTCCGGCCGCCCTCGCCGGTGAGAACGGACACTGGCACTAAGCCAGTTGAGAATCGACCTGCCCATCCGGCTGCACCGCCGCCCGCTCGCGGAGTACGCTTCCTTGATCGTTGACCTGGGGTGTGCTCGGGGGAGTGGAAGGCGGTGCTTGGGTGGGCTCGGGAGGGCTGGAGCTGCCCCCTGGTGACGAGGGTCACGAGGGGAACTCCGCAGACGTCCCGCCCGGCACGGTGTCCCTGGCCAGGCCCATGGAGACCGGTTCCATCGGGCCGGAGCTGGACTGGGACGCCGAGGCCTGGCGTGAGGTGCGTACGCGCGCCCAGCGAGCCGGCCGCGCCTACATCTGGCTGAACCTCGTCGAACAGCGGCTGCGCGCGGTCGTGGCCGCTGTTCTGCGTCCCATCTACGAACCCGTCCACGGCGACGAGTGGGTGATCGCCGCAGCCGGACCGGCCGGCCAGGAGTGGGTGCAGCGTGCGGTCGCCGTACGCGAAGTCAGCCGCCGCAAGGGCTACTTGCTCGACCCGGCCGACGACAACGTCCTCAGCTTCCTCACCCTGCCCCAGCTGCGCGAGCTGATGGTGCAGCACTGGCCGTGCTTCGAGCCGTACATAGACGACCGCCGCGACGTCGAACTGGCCCTGGACGAGCTGGAGGTGACCCGCAACGTCGTCTCCCGCAACCGGGCCCTGTCCGAGGCCGTCCTGAACCAGGCCGAACGGGCCTCGGCCCGGCTGCTGGACATGCTCGGCGCGGCCGGCGACGTGCCCTCGGCCCGCCGGCTGCCCGTGGACGCGGTGGAGGACCTGGTCGGCGACCGGTACGCGGACGTGGTCGCCGTGCACCCCGACCGGGTGCGGCTGCTGCGCCAGTTCCCCGCCGAGGACATCTTCGGCGGCGCCCGCCGCCTGGACGCCGTGGGCATCGGCCTCAACCTGCTCGTGCAGAACTTCTCCGGCCGCCGGCTGGTGCGCCTGGCCGAGGCGGGCTGCCGGGTACGGCTGCTGTTCCTCAACCCGGCCTCCAGCGCCGTAAAGCGCCGCGAACGCGAACTGGGCATGAAACGCGGCGAGTTGAGCCGCTCGGTCGAGATGAACATCCTGCACATGCGCAGGGTGCGCTCCCGGCTGCGCGACCCCGGCGCCTTCGAGATCCAGGTCTACGACGAGACACCGCGCTTCTCCGCCTACCTCGTCGACGGCGACGGGTCGGACGGCATCGCCGTCGTGCAGTCCTATCTGCGCAGGTCCCGGGGGATGGAGGCGCCGGTGCTCGTGCTGCGCAACGGCAGCCGCGTGGTGAAGTCGGACGAGAAGAACGAAGGGGTCGACAACGGCCTCTTCCCGACATACCGCGAGGAGTTCGAGGCGACGTGGGCGGATTCGCGCCCGGTGTCCTGAACTGTCCAAAACGGTAAGCGGAACGCGGTCCCCTGATTGTCAGTGGCCCATGGGAAGGTGGAGACCACTGGGGGAAAGCACCACCAAGAAGGGGGGCCGCCCATGGGCTGGCACCGGGAGCTGCTGATCGGCTTCGACCTGGAGACGACCGGGACGGACCCGCGCGAGGCGCGGATCGTCACGGGGGCCGTGATCGAGGTCAGGGGCGGGCAGCCCATAGGGCGCCGGGAGTGGCTGGCGGACCCGGGCGTGGAGATCCCGGCGGACGCGGTGGCGGTCCACGGGATCAGCAACGAACGGGCGGCCGCCGAGGGCCGGCCCGCCGACCGTGTGGCGGACGCCATCGCGGACGTCCTCACCACCTACTGGAAGAACGGCGTTCCGGTCGTCGCCTACAACGCGGCCTTCGACCTCAGCCTGCTCTCCGCCGAACTGCGGCGCCATGGACTGCCGTCCCTGCGCGACCGCCTGGGCGGCCTCGATCCCGCCCCCGTCGTCGACCCGTACACCATCGACCGCTGGGTGGACCGCTACCGCCGTGGCAAACGCAACCTCGAAGCCGTCTGCACCGAGTACGGCGTCGCGCTCGACGCCGCTCACAACGCCTCCGCCGACGCGCTCGCGGCGGCCGGACTGGCCTGCGCGATAGCCGACCGTCACCCCAAGATCGCGGCCCTCGGCCCGGCGGAACTGCACCGCCGCCAGATCGAGTGGTACGCGCAATGGGCGGCGGACTTCCAGAGCTTCCTGCGCGGCAAGGGCGACGCGACCGCCGTGGTCGACGGCACATGGCCCTTGCGGGAGTTGACGGACGAGCCGGTGTGAGTGCCGCTCAGACCGGCGCGGGTCCCGAGACCGGCACCACACGGGGCCGCGCGACCCGCTCGTAGTCCGCACCTGACATGCACAGCGACCGGTCAAGACGGGCCGCGTTGAAGTACAGCCGCGGCCGCTCGACGACCTCCGGGTCGGCGACCAGCTCCAGTTCGGGATCGAAGCTGAACGGCAGCACGGTACCGGGCACCGCCCGCGCCAGCCGCTCGGCCGTCCCCACGTCGCTGAAGCCGGCGTACCGGGCCGCGAACAGCGTCCGTACGGCGTCCAGGTCCACCCGCCGGTCCCCGGGGACCACCGCCAGCACGTGCCGGGTGGTGCGGCGGTCGACCTTGACCCGCAGCACGATGCACTTCGCGGCCTGCGACACCGGGTGCCCGCGCAGCGCGCTGACGGTCTCCGTGGTGCCCTCCGGGGCGTGGTCGATCAGCGTGTAGTGGACGTGGGAGGTGTCGAGCAGGTCGATCAGACGCTGGTAGGTGTCGTGGTCGGGCATCGGAGGTCCTTGTCGGGTGCGGGGAGTCCGGTTTCAGGCGGGGTGGCGGCGGTGCGATGGGCGCGCTCGATCGCCTGACCCCAGTAGGTTCCGAAGACCATCAGGGCCGCGCCGAGCGCGGTGAGCGCGGTGAGCCGCTCGCCGCCGAGGGCGATGCCCACCGCGAAGGCCCAGACCGGCTCCGTGCCCAGCAGCAGACTGGCCCGGCTGGCGGACGTGCGCTGCACGGCCCAGGTCTGTGCGAGAAAGGCGAACACACTGCAGAACAGGGCGAGATAGGCGAGCTGGAGCCAGGTCGCCGTACCGGCCCGGGCCAGGTCCGGCATGCCGGGCACGGCGACCGGCAGGAACAGCGCCGTGCCGACGATCATCTGCACGGTCGTCAGGTGCAGCGGACGCACGGCCCGGCCGACGGTCAGCCGCCCCACGAGCGCGACATGCCCGGCCCGGACCACCGCGGCCCCCAGCATCAGCACATCGCCGAGCCGCGGGGCGTGGAACCCGTGACCGGACATGAGCAGCCCGACGGCCACGACACACACCCCGGCGGCGGCGAAGAAGACGGGAGGCGGCCCGCCGCGCCGACGGTCGAGGAGGGGGGTGAGCACGATGGTCAGGCTGATGATCAGCCCCGCGTTGGCGGCGCTGGTGTGGGCGACACCGTACGTCTCCACGACCAGCACCGCGGCCTGCGTCAACCCCAGCGGCACGCCGAGCCGCAGCTCGTCGCGCGTCCACCGGCGCGGCCGCGGGCCCACGGCGACCAGCCCGAGACAGGCGAGCGCGGACAGGGCGTACCGCGCGAACAACACCACCAGGACGGGCAGGGCGGAAGTGGCCGTCTGGGCGGACAGATAGCTCGAACCCCAGACGACGGCGACCAGGACAAGGACGGCATCGGTACGACGAAATTCGGACATGGGCCCACGGTGCACCGCAACCGTCCATGAAGCCCAGTACCAATCTCTTCACCGATCTTTTAGAACTCCTACATCGTGCTCCTAGACTGGAGGCATGGACGAACGGCAACTGAGGATCCTGCGGGAGCTCGGCGAACTCGGCAGCGTCACCGCGGTCGCCGAGGCGCTGCTGGTCACCCCGTCGGCGATCTCCCAGCAGCTACGGCTGCTGCAGCGCGCGATCCCGGTGCCGCTCACCGAACGCCAGGGCCGCCGGCTGGTGCTCACCGACGCCGGGCAGACCCTGGCGGGCGCGGCGATCGAGGTGGAGTCGGCACTGGAGCGGGCCCGCCACAGCGTCGAGGAGTTCCTGAACCGGCCCGACGGGGAGGTGTCGGTGGCCGCGTTCCACAGCGCGGGCGCGGCGTTCTTCCCGCTCCTGCTGCGCGCGCTCGACGGCCCCGACAACCCCGTCCTGACACTCGGGGACGAGGACGTGACGCAGAGCGACTTCCCCCGGCTCACCCGGGAGTACGACCTGGTCCTGGCCCACCGCCTGGACCACGCCCCGCCCTGGCCGGACACGGTGACGGCGACGACGCTCCTGCGCGAACCCCTCGACGTCGCGATGCCGGCCGACCACCCGCTCGCCGCCGCACGCCGGGTGACCCCTCGCGACGTGGCCGACCAGCCCTGGATCACCGTGCACGACGGTTTCCCGGTCATGGCCACCATCGAGGCGATCGGCGCGGCAGCCGGCCGCCGCCTCCACCTGGCCCACCGCATCAACGAGTTCGCGGTGGCGGCGGAGGCCGTGGCGGCGGGCGGGGGCCTGGCCCTGATGCCCCGATGGACGACGCGCCCGCATCCGGACCTGGTCCTCAAGCCCCTCAGCGGCGTACAGGCCAGGCGCCACATCGACGCGCTCCACCGCCCGGAACGCACGGCCAGGGCGGCGGTCAGAACAGTCGTCACCGAGCTTCGACGCGCCGCGGAATCAATCCAGAACAGAGAAAGCGAGGGGACATCGACGCCCTGAAGGGGCGCGGGCCGTATCGAAAATGCGGCCACCGCCGCGTGGGCGCGACCAACCACCGACAATCCGCAGTCGCCGTGTCAGGGCGAACTCCACCCCTTAGGCGCTCAAAACGAGAACCACCGCACCGACTCGTCCCCCTCCCGCAACGACGCCACCCGCCGCTCGAACTCGGCCAACGCCGCCGGATTGCTCGGCGCATGCTGAGCCACCCACGCACAACTCGCCGTCTCCCGAGCCCCCCGCAGCACCGAGCACCCCTCCCACTCCCGCACATCCCACCCATAAACGGCCACGAACCCGTCATAAGCCGCCGCAGGCAACCCGTACCGGTCCCGCGACAGAGCCATCACCACCAGATCGTGCTCCCGCAGATCCGCCGAGAACGTCTCCAGATCCACCAGCACCGGCCCGTCCGACCCGACGTACACGTTCCGGGGCAACGCGTCCCCGTGAATCGGCCCCGGAGCCAGCCGTGGCGTCAACGCGGCCGCGGCCGCCGCGAACCCGTCCCGCCGCTCACGCAAATACGCCGCGTCCGCCGGATCGATGGCGTCCCCCGCCAGCCGCAGCCACCGCTCCACCCCGCCCAGCAACTCCCGTGGCGGCAGGGCGAACGGGGGCGAGGGCAGCGCGTGCACCACCCGCAGCAGTTCGGCCAGATCCCGCGGTTCGGCGGGCCGAACGGGATCCGGCAGACGGTGCCACACGGTCACCGGATGCCCCTCGACCAGCAACGGCTTCGGCTCCGCCACCCGCACGGCCGCGACCCCCGCCTCGGCCAGCCACAGCGCGACGTCCACCTCCCGCCGCGCCCGCGCCAGCAACTCCGCGTCCCGGCCCACCTTGACCACCAGGTCACCGTCGGCGAACACCGCGTTCTCGCCCAGGGCGAGCAGCTCCGCCGTCGGGGGCAGCACCTCCGCCGCGCTCAGTACGTCCCGCGCCGTCGCCTCGTCCATCGCCCGCCTCCGTGTCCGCCGTCGTGTGGCGTCGGGTTCCAGCCAACCGCAGGTCAGTCTCGCATCCGCACAGGTCCGGGACGTGTGCCCGTGCCCTTGACGGGACACACGGCTTTCACGACCATGACCGGGCTCGACTGTCCCGTACACGTAGAGCGTCCCGTACACAGAGGGGAACCTGTGGCAGCGGAGATCGATGCGGGAAGGGTGGTGGAACGCCCCGCCGACCGTGCGGTCTGGTTCCTCGTCCTGCCCGCCCTGCTCCCCATCCTCGTGCTGAGCGTCGGCCCCCTTCTGTACGGCATCCTGCTGGCCTTCACCGACTCCCAGTCCGGCCGGACCGAGCCGACCGGGTGGATCGGCGGCCTCAACTTCCAGGATCTGCTGCACGACACGCTGTTCTGGGAGTCGTTCCGGATCGGGCTGGTGTGGGCCGTGGCGGTGACCGTGCCGCAGTTCCTGCTCGCCCTCGGTCTCGCGCTGCTGCTCAACGAGGACCTGCGGCTGCGCTGGCTGGCCCGCGCCCTCGCGATCGTCCCGTGGGCGATGCCCGAGGTCGTCGTCGGGATCATGTGGCGGCTGGTCTACAACCCGGACGCGGGCGTCCTCAACGAGACCCTGCGCCACCTTGGCCTGGGCGACGGCCATGACTGGCTCAGCGGGCTTGCGACCGCGCTGCCCGCCGTGATCGTCGTCGGCGTGTGGGCGGGCATGCCGCAGACCACCGTCGCACTGCTCGCCGGGCTGCAGAACACCCCGCGCGAACTGCACGAGGCGGCGGCGGTGGACGGCGCGGGCGCCTGGCGCCGCTTCCGCACGGTGACATGGCCCGCGCTGAGACCCGTCGCCGTCGCCATCACCGCCCTCAACCTGATCTGGAACTTCAACTCCTTCGCACTGGTCTACGTGCTGACCAACGGCGGTCCGGGCGGCCGTACCCGGCTGCCGATGCTCTTCGCCTACGAAGAGGCCTTCCGTTACGGGCAGTTCGGGTACGCGGCGGCGATGGGCTGCGTGATGGTCGCGGTGATCTCGGTGCTGCTGGCCCTGTTCCTCGCCGGCCGGCTGAAGGGAGGGGACGACGCATGAGGGTCAACTCCCGTACACGGGTGGGTCAGTACGTCGCCCTGCTCGCGTATCTCGTCTTCCTCGCCTTCCCCTTCCTCTGGTTGCTCTCCACGGCCTTCAAGTCCCCTCGTGAACTGGGCAGCCTGCATCCCACCTGGATCCCACGTCACCCCACGCTCGACAACTTCCGCCAGGCCTTCGACGAGCAGCCCCTGCTGTACGCGGCCCTCAACTCCCTGCTCGCGGCGGCCGGCGCGGCCGTCGTCGCCGTACTGATCGCCACCCCGCTCGCCTATGTCATGGCCCGGCGCCGCACCGCACTGACCCGGGCCGCCACCGGCTGGGTCGTGGTCAGCCAGGCGTTCCCGCTGGTCCTGGTGATCATCCCGCTGTTCCTCGTGCTGAAGAACCTGCGACTGATCGACTCACTGGTGGGGCTCATCCTCGTGTACGTCGTATGGGCGCTGCCGTTCGCGCTGTGGATGCTCGCCGGGTACGTCCGCGCGGTGCCGACGGAGCTCGAGGAGGCGGCGGCGGTGGACGGGGCCGGACGGGTGCGGACCCTCGTCCGCGTGGTCGCCCCGCTGCTCGCACCGGGCATCACGGCGACGGCCCTGTTCACGTTCGTCACCGCGTGGAACGAGTTCTTCTTCGCCCTCGTCCTGCTGAAAACGCCGCAGAAACAGACGCTGCCGGTGGTGCTCACCCATTTCATCGGCGCGGAGGGCGTCGCCGACCTCGGCCCGCTGGCGGCGGCCGCGTTCCTCGCCACGGTGCCCTCCCTCGTCGTCTTCGCCCTCATCCAGCGGCGGATCACCGGCGGCATGCTCACCGGGGCGGTGAAGAACTGATGCGCGGCAGGACGGTCTGCCTCCTCGTCCTCGCCCTGCTCCTGTCCGGCTGCACCGGTGGCGGCGACGGCACCGCGCACGGCCGTATCACCCTCCGCTTCCAGTCCCTGGCCTGGCAGCAGGAGTCGGTCGAGGCCAACAAGCAGCTGGTGAAGGAGTGGAACGCGAGCCATCCGGACGTCAAGGTCGAGTACGTCCAGGGGAGTTGGGACAGCGTCCACGACCAGCTCCTCACCGCCTTCGAGGGCGGCGAGGCCCCCGACGTCATCCACGACGCCTCGGACGACCTCGCCGACTTCGCCTACGGCGGCCACCTCGCCGACCTCCGAGGCCTGCTGCCCGGCAGGCTCAAGGCCGACATCCCCCAGCGCAGTTGGCGGACCACCACCTTCGGCGACGGCGTCTACGGCGTGCCCTTCCTCCAGGAACCACGCGTCCTCGTCGCCAACGCGGCCTGGCTGAAACGGTCCGGCGTACGCATCCCGACGCCCCAACACCCATGGTCCTGGGCGGAGTTCAGAGCCGTCACCCGGCAGCTCGGCGGCAAGGGCACGTACGGCGTCGCCTGGCCGCTGAAGGAACCGGTCTCGGCGACCCTCAACCTGTCGCTGTCGACGGGCGGCCGGCTCTTCCACCGGGGAGCAGGCGGCAAGGTCACCATCCGCTTCGGCACGGGCGACGCAGTGGTGCCCCGCACCATTCACGACCAGGCGAACACCGACCACAGCGCCTCGCCCACGACCCTCGGCAGCGGAGGTTCGGACACGCTGCCCGGTTTCTTCGGCGGCAAGTACGCGATGGTCCCGCTCGGGTTCTCCTACCGCCAGCAGATCGCACAGCAGGCGCCGAAGGATTTCCGCTGGCAGGTGCTGCCCGCCCCGGCCGGTGCCGACGGCCTCGCCCAGGGTGTCAGTCCGCAGACCCTCTCCATCGCCGAGGACAGCCCGCACAAGAAGGAGGCCGCCGCGTTCCTCGACTTCCTGCTGCGGCCGAAGAACATGGTGCGGCTGGCGCTCGGGGACTGGATGCTGCCGACCGGCACCGAGGCCCTCCGGGACCCGGCCCTGCACACCACCAAGGACGGCTGGGCCACCGGCACGGCCCTGGCCGCCGACCTGCGCTCGGCGCCCGCGCAGTCCGTACGCGGCTATCCCGAGTGGAAGGACAAGGTGGCCACGCCCGCCTTCCAGGAGTACTACAGCGGCGCGATCGGCCTCGACGAACTGCGCGACCGGCTGGAAAACGACGGAAACCTGGTGCTCGCCCGTTACCAGCGGTGAGCGCGACACGGAAAACCAGTTGTCCGCCGTGCGGAAGCAAACCTAGCTTTGCGTTCGTGGCAGCGAACAACGCGATCATCATCACCGGTCTCGGCCGGGACTGCACGCACTCCATCCGGATGCGTCGTGGCCCCGGTGCCCTGACCGGCACGGGAAGCCACGCCCGCTGATCCCTTCGCGCCTGTTTCCCCTCCTCTGTCTTCCGGTCAGGGCCTTCGGCTGCCCTTCTCGCCGTTCACGGAAGACAAGGACCGCAGGCCATGGCCCGCCCCACCCGTACCACCCGCGCGCTCTCGCAGAACTTCCTCGCCGACCGCGCCACCGCCGAACACCTGGCCCGCGTCGCCGTCCCACACGGACGACAGGCGCCCCTGCTGCTCGAAGTCGGCGCGGGAAAGGGCGCGTTGACCGAACGGCTCGCCCCGCGCTGCCGGGAGCTGCGCGCCTACGAGATCGACCGGCGCCTCCTCCCCGCGCTGCACACCCGGTTCTCCGGCACACCTCACGTGCACGTGATCGGCGCCGACTTCCTCACCGCGAGGGCACCCGGCACCCCCTTCTCCGTCGCCGGGAACGTGCCCTTCTCCCGCACCGCCGCCATCGTCGACTGGTGCCTGCGGGCACCGGCCCTGACCGACGCCACCCTGCTGACCCAGGTCGAGTACGCCCGCAAACGCACCGGTGACTACGGGAGTTGGACCCTGCTCACGGTGCGCAGCTGGCCGCGCTACGAGTGGCGGTTGGCCGGGCGGGTCGCGCGGACCCGGTTCCGGCCCGTGCCCCGCGTCGACGCCGGGATCGTACGGATCGAGCGGCGCCGCACCCCGCTGCTCGAACCGGCCGCGTACGACGCCTGGCGGCGGCTGGTGGAGCTGGGGTTCTCGGGCGTCGGGGGTTCGCTGCACGCCTCCCTGCGGCGGGCCCACCCCCGCCGCCGGGTGGACGCGGGGTTCCGTGCGGCCGGCCTGGATACCGGGGTCCTCGTGGGCGAGGTGTCCCCACAGCGATGGCTGCGGCTGCATGAGGTGCTGGGCGCATGAGGCGGCGTGGCCCGGAGCCGCCCCAGTGGGCCGTCATCGAATTGACGTGCCCGTCAACGTCGAAGTGCCCTCCTGGGTAGCGCAGTTGGCGATCCTGAGGCAGGCCGACCTGTTCGTCACGCACGCCGGGGCCGGCGGCAGCCAGGAGGGGCTGGCGACCGCCACGCCGATGATTGCCGTACCGCAGGCCGTTGACCAGTTCGGCAACGCGGACATGCTGCAGGGCCTCGGGGTCGCGCGCCGTCTTTCGACGGAGGAGGCGAACGCCGAGACCCTGCGGGAGACCGCCCTTGCCCTCGTCGACGACCCCGAAGTGGCCCGGCGACTGACGGAGGTTCGGGCCGGGATGGACGAGGAGGGCGGCAGCCGGCGGGCCGCCGATCTGATCGAGGCCGAACTCCTCCGGCAGCGGGCGTGATCGAGGGCCCGTTGGTTCCCCCGGGATACCAACGGGCCCTCTGTCAGGGGGAGTCGTCAGACCGTCAGTCGCTCACCGTGCTCCGGTGCCGAGTGGGCGACGACCTCCGGCGACTCGTCGTGCGTGAGGTCGGGCAGACGGTTCAGCCACTTCGGCAGGTACCAGTTGCGCTCGCCGAGCAGGGCCATCACCGCCGGGAGCAGCACGCCCCGGATGATCGTCGCGTCGATGAGCACCGCGGCAGCCAGGCCCACACCCATCTGCTTCATGGACTGCATGGACAGCGTCCCGAAGATCGCGAACACGGCGACCATGATGACCGCGGCGCTGGTGACGACACCGGCCGTGGTGACCACGCCGTGCTGGATCGCGTCCCTCGTCGTGCGCCCCCGCATCCGCGCCTCGCGGATCCGCGAGACCACGAACACGTGGTAGTCCATCGACAGGCCGAACAGGATCACGAAGAGGAACAGCGGCAGCCAGGTGATGATCGCGCCGACGCCCTCCGCGCCCACCAGTGAGGCGCCCCAGCCGTGCTGGAAGACGGCGACGAGGATGCCGTAAGCGGCGCCCACGGAAAGGAGGTTGAGCACGATCGAGGTGATCGCGATGGTCAGCGAGCGGAACGACAGCAGCATCAGCGCGAAGGCGAAGACCACGACGAACGCGAAGACCGGGACGACGGCACCGCCGAGCTGGTCGTTGAAGTCCTTCGAGCCGGCCACCTGCCCGGTGATCGGGGCCTGGAGGCCGTCCACCTTGCCGAGCGTGGCGGGCCGCACCTCGTCGCGCAGCTTCTCCAGGCTGGCGCCCGCCTTGTCCAGGTCGGAGCCGCCGACCAGGGGGACGTAGACGTAGGCGATGTTCTGCGCGTCGTGCAGGGTGATCTGGACCGGGCCGCGCGAGGCGCCCGAACTGATCGCCCGCGCCTTGAAGTCGGCGAGCGCGGACTTCACCTCGGGGGCGTTGATGTCCTTCGCCTTGACGACCACCTCGGCCGGCTCGGAGCCGCCCGGGAAGGCGTCGTTGACGCGGTTGTACGTCTGCACGATCGGCAGCGAGTCACCGAACTCCTGGTCCAGGGTGAGGTTCTGGGTCTTCATGCCGAGGGCGGGGGCCGCCACGGCGAGCAGCGCGCCGGCGGCGACCACCACGGACACGAGCGGTCGGGCGAGCACACCCCTCAGGACCGCTCCCCAGAACCGGCTCTCCCCGCCCGTGCGGGCGGCGCGGCGCTCCATGGCCTTGGCCAGGAAGGGGACGCGGCCCTTCTCGACCCGCTCGCCCAGCAGCGACAGCAGCGCCGGCAGGACGGTCACCGAGCCGACCATGGCGACGGCGACGACCATCAGCGAGGCCAGGCCCATGCCCTCGAACGTGGCGAGCCCGGTGAACAGCATGCCCGCCATCGCCACGCACACCGTGATGCCCGAGACGATGATCGCGCGGCCACTCGTCGCGGCGGCGACCCGCAGGGCCGTCTGCGCGTCGCGTCCCGCGGCCCGCTCCTCGCGCTCGCGGCGCAGATAGAACAGGCAGTAGTCGACGCCCACGGCCAGACCCACCAGCAGCATCACGGAGTTGGCGGTGTCGGTCATCGGCTGGACATGGCTGACGATGCCGATCAGCCCCATCGTCGCCATGATCGCGGTGATCGACAGCGCGACCGGCAGCAGCGCGGCCACCAGCGCGCCGAACGCGATCAGCAGGATGCCGAGGGCCACCGGGACCGCGGAGTACTCGGCCTTCTTGAAGTCGTTGCCGAACGCGTCGTCGAACGTCTTCCGCATGCTCGCGCCGCCGATCTCCTCGATCCGCAGCGTCCGATGGTCCTTCTGCACCCCGGCGACGGCCTTCAGCACGGGCTCCACCCGGTCACCGGCGGTCTCGGAGTCGCCGCGCATGTCGAACTGGACCAGCGCGCTGCGCCCGTCCTTGGAGATCGTGTCCGTGGTGTACGGCGACTTGACGTCCGAGACCTTGCCGGTCCCGTCGACGGCCTTGACGACGGCGCCGACGGCCGACCTGAACTCGCTGTCGGTGGCCTTGAGCCGGCCGTCCTTCGCCTGGATCAGGACCGTCTCGCTCGCCGGTTCCTTGATCCCCGCGTCATCGATGATCCGGGCGGCGGTGTGCGTCTCGCCCTTCAGCTGGTCGCTGTCCTTCAGGTCGACCCGGCCCGCGGCGGAACCGATCCCCATCGCCAGGACGACGAACAGCACCCAGATGCCGACGGCAGCCCATCGGTGGCGGGCGCTCCAGCCGCCGGCCCGGGCGGCTATGCCCCGTACCCGTGTTTCTCGGTTCCCCATGACGGGCTTGCCCCCTTGTGCGCGGTGGCAGCCCCCTGCCGCCACCTTTCGTTACGAAGGTATGGGCGGCGTAAGAGCAACTCGTCGTGCTGCCTGGTGAAGTGCCGTGGCCCGGACTCATCCCCTCGTACCCGGGCGCCTCACCGTTGGGGAGGACGACGGCCCCTTACATCTATCCGGGCTACTCGCGAGTAGTGATCGGGGTGGCGGCCGGTGTCCGGTCCGTCGCCATCGCTCCGACTTTGTCATTACGAAAGCTTGTTGAGTAAGTAACAGCTGCGTGTAGGTGTTGCTCACGGCCACGCTCGCCCGTCAGGGTTTCGCGCAGTCCACCCCCGGGACGCCGGCCGTCGTGCCCACCCCCACGGGGCACGACGGCCGCCCTATGGTGTCCGCCATGACGACGACGTATGCGGCACTGCTGCGCGGGATCAACGTGGGTGGCAAGAAGAAGCTGCCGATGGCCGAGTTGCGGCAGCTGATGGACGGCCTGGGGTACGACCGTGTCCGCACCCATCTGCAGAGCGGTCAGGCCGTCTTCGCCTCGGGCCACGGCGACGAGGAGTCGCTGGCCGCCGAACTCACGGACGCGATCGAGAAGCACTTCGGTTTCTCCGTCGACGTGATCGTCCGCGACCACGCCTATCTGAAGGCGGTCGTCGAGGCCTGCCCCTTCCCGGCCGCGGAGCTGGAGGCCAAGCAGCTGCACGTCACGTACTTCTCGGCGCCGGTCGACGCCGCGCGGTTCGCGGAGATCGACCGGGAGGCCTGTCTGCCGGAGGAGTTCCGGCTCGGCGAGCGGGAGCTGTATCTCTACGTGCCCCAGGGGCTGGGCCGCTCCAAGCTCGCCGAAGTGCTCTCCAGGCCCCGGATCAACAAGGGCCTGATCGCCACGACCCGCAACTGGAACACCGTCGTGAAGCTGGTCGAGCTCACCGCAGAGTGACCTTGCGCGGGCCGAGGTAGGGGGGCGGGAGAGGATCTCGCGGGGCGGGGTCGGACGAGGGTCCTCGAACAGGCGCCCCGCCTCGTCGTCGGTGGCGGCGGCGACCGCGTCCAGCAGGGCGGGCTCGTCCTCGGAAGGGGGCCCCGGCTCCTCGACCCCGGCCAGCGGGAGCCGGCCGTCCCACGGGAGCGTCTCGACGCCGCCGTCTCGCTGCTGCGGGCCGCCGGGACGCCGGCAGGTGAGGCGTGGCGGGCCGTCCGGGCCGGGGCCGCGGATCCGGCGGCGTTCGGGCTCTCGTGGGACGAGTCCCTGCGGGGTGCCTGGTCGTCCGGCACAGCCTCGTCCTGGACCTGGCCTGCCGGGGGTGAGCGGCCGGTTGGAGCGTGTGCGCAGGATCCGCAGGATCTCGGTGACGTACCGCGACTCGTTGTGGTGGTGCGGCCGTTCCGGCGGGATCCCGTACCCGAGGGGTTCGCCCTCGCCCCGGTGGACGATCAACCCCCGGACCGGTCGCGCGAGTTCACGGGGATCACGTGGCAGCACGCCGGTGTAGGGGCAAGGTCAAGGGCTGTGCAAGGCTCGTCCCATGCGCTACATCATCATCGGAGCAGGGGCCGTCGGCGGTGCGATCGGCGGGCGGCTCGCCGGTTCGGGGCACGAGGTCGTCCTGGTCGCGCGGGGCGCGCACCTGGCCGCGCTGCGGGAGGGCGGGCTGCGGCTGACGGTGCCCGACGGGCGGTACACCCACCGGCTGCCCGCGGTCGAAGGACCGGGCGAACTCGGCGAGTTGAGGCCCGACGACGTGCTGGTCCTCGCCGTCAAGGTGCAGGACACCGTGGCCGCGCTGCGGACCTGGGGCCCGGCCCCGGTCGCGGGCGGCGGCACGGCCGCCGAACGGCTGCCGCTGCTGTGCGCGCAGAACGGCGTGGAGGGCCAGCGACTCGCGCTGCGCGTGTTCCGGAACGTCTACGGGGTCTGCGTCTGGCTGCCGTCCACCTATCTGGAACCGGGTTCCGTCTCCGCCGGCGGCGCCCCGCTCACCGGCATGCTCCACCTCGGCCGTCATCCGCACGGCACCGACGAGACGGCCCGGCTGATCGCCGCCGACCTGGAGAAGTCCCACTTCGAGGCGCCGGTCGTGCCGGACGTGGCGCGCTGGCAGTACGCCAAGCTGCTGTCCAACCTCGGCAACGCCCTGGAAGCCGTCGCCGGTCCCGCCGCGGGCGACAAGGCCGGCGCGCTGTACCAGGGGGTGCGGGCCGAGGGCATGGCCGTACTCGACGCCGCCCGGATCCCGTACGCCGGCGTCGAGGAACAGCAGGCGCTGCGCGGCCACAAGGTGGACCTGGTGCCACTCGAAGGCGCCCCGCGCACGGGCGGTTCCACCTGGCAGTCCCTCGCCCGCGCCACCGGCACCGTCGAGGCCGACTACCTCAACGGCGAGATCGGTCTGCTGGGCCGTCTGCACGGCGTCCCGACGCCGCTCAACGACCTGCTCCAGCAGCTCGCCAACACCTTCGCGCGCGAGCGCCGCGCGCCGGGTTCGATGCCGATCGAGGAGCTGGCCCGGCTGGCCGACGACGCTGTCGCGTTTGTTCAAGAGTCCTGAGCGCGCCCTTCCTAGCGTGGGGCGCATGACGTACGACGACCCCGAGCACCTGCACGCGTACATGACCGAATGCGCCGCCGAGGCGGCCCGTGTGGCACGCGGTGTGCCCGCGGACCGGCTCGGCGAGCCCACCCTCCCCCACTCTCGGCTTCGCTCGAGCGGGGGGACCCCCACCCCCGACTGGGACGTCCGCGCCCTGGTCAACCACTGGGTCCTCTACACCTCCCACGGCCTGGAGCACCGGGCCCTGCGCAAGCAGCTCCCCGAGGAGCTGACCGCCCGGGACTTCACCGCCGACCCCGACTGGCCCGCGGCCTATGCCGCCCAGCTGGACCGGGCCGTGGCGGCCTGGGCCGACCCGGCGGTCTGGGAGGGCGAGGTCGACCTGGGGATGGCGAAGATGCCCGCCGTACAGATCGCCTCGATGGTCATCAAGGAGATGGCCCTCCACGGCTGGGACGTCGCCACCGCCACCGGTCAGGAGTACCGCGTCTCGGACGACGCGGCCCGGTTCGTGCTGCACGTGGTCGAGGAGCACGGTGCCCTCTACCGCCAGTACGACGGTTTCGCCGACCCGGTGCCGGTCCCCGACGACGCCCCCGTCTTCGACCGCGCGCTCGCCTCCAGCGGACGGGACCCCCGGCTCGCCCGAGCCTGAGGTACCCACCCCTGATGTACCCACGGAAACCCCAGGTGATTGGGTCAAGAAAACAGCGCGTGATTGGGTCAGGAAACTGAACCAATCCCCGACTACCGTCGACCGCATGACGAACAGCTCTCCCGTCCGCGTCGACTTCTGGTTCGACCCCGCCTGCCCCTTCGCCTGGATCACCTCCCGCTGGCTGACGGAGGTCGAGCGCGAGCGCCCGCTCGACCTCCGCTTCCACGTCATGAGCCTGTATCTGCACAACCTCGGCAACGAACTCCCCGACTGGTACCGGGACCTGGTCGACCGGTCGACCGGTCCGGTGCGGGTCGCCGTGGCCGCGGCGGAACAGCACGGGGAGAAGGTCCTGCGCGATCTCTACACCGCTTTCGGCACCCGTATCCACGAGCGCGAGGCCGAGGACTTCGAGGAGGTGATCGCCGAGTCGCTGGCCGAGCTGGGTCTGCCGGCCGATCTCGCCGCCGCCGCGCACGACCCGTCCCACGACCAGGCCGTCCGCCGCAGCCACGCAGCCGGCGTCGAGCCCGAGTCCGGCGGCTTTGTCGGCACCCCGACGCTGCACGTCGACGGAACCGTGTGGTTCGGACCCGTGCTCAGGGCCGTTCCGCGCGGCGAGCGGGCGGCCGAACTCTTCGACAGTTTCCGGGTCCTGGCCTCCCACCCCGACTTCTTCGAGCTGAAGCGCACCCGGACCGGCTCTCTGCGCCTCGACTGATCCGATGAATCTACCCCGAGGATCGGGGGATCGCGTCAATTTCCGTCCCGTTCATTGACTGGGGCACCCAAATGCTCCTACCTTTCCCGGCGTTGGGTACCGGCTTATCCCACGGGAGGGGTACATGCCCACGCACCGAAGAGCCGCCCTGGTCACCCTTGTCACCGCCGTGCTGGCCCTCGGGGTCCCGGGCCTCGTGGCCCCGGCCCAGGCGGCCGCGTCCTTTGACCTCTATGTCTCACCCACCGGTGACGACCATGCCGACGGCAGCGCACGACATCCCGTGCGCACGCTCCAGCACGCCCGCGACCTGGTCCGCGCCAGGACCGCCCACCTGAAGTCCGACCTCACCGTCCACCTCGCCTCCGGCACCTACCGCCAGTCCGGACCCCTGGTCCTCGACGCCCGTGACTCCGGCACGAACGGTCACCGGGTGATCTGGCAGGGCACCGGCGCCACCGTCGTCAGCGGCGGCCGCCAGGTCGTCGGCTGGCACCAGGTCCCCGGCCGCAAGGGACTGTGGGCCGCCCGCGCGCCCCAAGGGCTCACCGACACCCGGCAGTTGTACGTGGACGGGGTGCGCGCCCAGCGGGCCCGCGGGGCCGTGCCGGTCACGCTCACCCAGACCGCGACCGGTTACGCCGCCTCCTCGGACACGATCGCCCACTGGAAGCATCCGTCCGACGCCGAGTTCGTCTACACCAGCGGCGAGGCGTTGTGGAACATCGAGCGCAACGGACTCGGCCAGTGGACCGAGCCGCGCTGCCGTATCGCCTCCGCCGAGGGCACCACCATCACGATGGCCCAGCCCTGCTGGGACAACTCCAACAAGCGGGTCGAGTTCCCCGACATCCCCGGCCGCACGGTCAGCATGGTAGGCCCGGGCCATCTGACCAACAACGGCAAGGCCTCGTACGTCGAGAACGCTTACGAACTCCTCGACCAGCCCGGTGAGTGGTACCTCGACAAGAGCGCCCGAACCGTTTACTACCTGCCGCGCACGGGCGAGAACCTCGCCCGCGCCGATGTGGAGGCGGCGGCGGCCGAGAAACTCCTCGACGGACGCGGCACGTCCGACGCGCCGGTGCACGACATCGCCTTCCGGGGCATCCGGTTCAGCTACGCGACCTGGCTGACACCCTCGCAGCCCGAGGGCTTCTCCGAGATCCAGGCCGGCTACACCATCACCGGCGACAAGGGCTGGGCCACGCAGGGCCTGTGCCAGTACGTAGAGGGCGGCACCTGCCCCTTCGCCTCCTGGACGAAGATGCCCGGCAACGTGTCCTTCGCGTACGGGCAGCGCATCCAGTTCGCCGACGACGTCTTCGCGCATCTCGGCGCGTCCGGACTGGACCTGGGCACCGGCAGCAAGGACTCCTCCGTCAGCGGGAGCGTCTTCACCGACATCTCCGGAAACGGACTGGAGATCGCGGGAGTGGACGGCCAGACCCCCGCCTCCGGCGTCCAGGTGACGGACAACCACCTCTACGCCCTGCCCCGCGAGTACCACGGCGGAGTGGCCATCCTCAACGGCTACACCCAGCACAACACCATCGCCCACAACCAGATCGACCACGTCGGCTACAGCGCCGTCTCCATGGGCTGGGGCGGCTGGCCCGACAAGATCGGCGATCCGGCCACCCCGAACCCGAGCCACGACAACGCCGTGCGCGACAACCTGATCTTCGACTACATGCAGGGACTCGACGACGGTGGCGGCATCTACACCCAGGGGCTGACCGGCACCTCCATGGCCGACGGCGAGAAGGTCACCGGAAACGTCATCCACGACCAGTGGGGCCTGGGCAAGAACGTCTACACCGACAACGGCTGCACCTACGAGACCGTCGAGGGAAACGTCCTCTACCACGCCTCCTACGCCAACGTCGCCTCCCGGCACACCGACTACCGCGACGCCCTCGGCAACAACGACCCGACCCTCGTCAAGGACAACTGGTGGGAGGAGGGCACGGCCGACAGCGACAACAAGGGGCTGGTGACGACCGGGAACCACATCATGAGCGCGCTGTCCGACGTGCCGTCGGCGATCCTCGCCAACGCGGGACTCGAACCCGCCTACCGGGGCTTGCTGAGCCGCCGTGTCGGGGCCCCGTCCGTGCCGGAGGCGCCGACCCGCGTCGGCACCAGCACCGCGGGCGCGGACGCACTGTACGTCACCTTCAACCCGGCCTTCGTGGACAACGGTTCACCGGTGACGTCGTACACGGCACGGGCGTACGACGCGACGGGCAAGCAGGTCGCCCAACAGGATGTCTCCGCAGCCGAGTTCAAGCGGACGGCGCTGGTGCGGATCGGTGGACTGCCGTCGTCCGGCGGGCCGTTCACGGTGACGGTCACCGCGAGCAATGCCCGTGGCAGCAGCGAGCCGTCCCTCGCCTCACTGCCGCTGGCGCCCACCGCGGCGACCGCCCTGCCGGGCGCGCCCACCGGCCCCAAGCTGCGCACGTCGGCCACGGCGGCCACCCTCGCCTGGACCCCGCCGACCGCGACCGGGGACGCCAAGGTGGTCGGCTACCGGGTGACCGTCTCCGACGGACGTGACCCGATCGAGGTCACCGGCCGGGACGTCCTGGTCACCCAGCCCTCCGCCAAGGGCATGTTCCGGGTCATCGGTGGACTGAGGCCGGGCACGTCCTACACGGTCACCGTCGCCACGGTGACGGCGGCTGGGGTCGGCCCCGCGGCCACGGTGACGGCGACGACGACGCCCTGAGCCGACTGTCCCGGGTCACGGCCGGCCACGACGGCCACCGTGACTCGGGACCACGGCCGCCCGTCGTCACCCCCGCGCCGGCCAACGGCAGTTCGGCGATCGCCGATAGGCTCCCCTTCATGACCACGACCGAGGACTGGTCCAACACCCGCCTGTGGGTGGAGCGGAGTCTGCGGCCGGGGGAGCGCATCCGGGACGTCGGCGCGCTGCGGGGCGGCTGGACGTCGAGGATGCGGCGGCTGGAGATCGACGGTCCGGGGGAGCCGTACACGCTCGTGCTGCGGTCCTTCGTCAAACCCTTCTATCTCAGGGTCGCTTCGGGACTGCTCACCCGCGAGGCCGACATCCTCCGTCTCCTCGCCCCGACGAGCGTCCCGGCCGCCCGGCTGCACGCCGTCGACGCGGCGGGGGAGCACTGCGACCATCCGTCGCTGGTGATGTCGCTGCTGCCGGGGGGCCTGCGGCTGGACGACGATGACGACGAGGACGTGGAGCGCAGAAGCCGGCTGCTCGCCCGGCAGTTGGCCGCCATCCACGGGCTGCGGGTGCCGGAGGCGGACCGGCCGCGGACGTACGAGGCGTGGACCGCCCCGGACCGGGTGCGGATTCCCGAGAACACCTCGCGGCCGGAGCTGTGGCGCCGGGCCGTGGACGTGATCCGGCGTCCCGCTCCCGACCACCGACCGTGTTTCCTGCACCGTGACTTCCATCCCGGAAACGTGCTCTTCACCGGGTCCGGAACAGATCTCGCCGTCACGGGTGTCGTCGACTGGGTGGAGACGTCCTGGGGGCCGGCCGACCTCGACGTCGCGCACTGCTCGTCCGCGCTCACCCTGCTGCACGGTGTGCCCGCCGGCCTGCGCTTCGCCGACCACTACCTGGCCGCCGGCGGCACCCTCACCGACGATCCGGAGGCCCGCCGCTACTGGCGCGTCCTGGACGCCCTCGGCTTCGCCCCCGACGCCGAGAAGGTCGCCGTGCCCTGGCGGGAACTCGGCCGCACGGACCTGACGCCGGCCGTGCTCGCCCGACGCCTGGAGAACTATCTGCTGGCCTTGCTCGACTAAGCGGACATGGTGAAGTCCGCAGCGG
Source organism: Streptomyces sp. NPDC005799 (assembly GCF_040630525.1). Lineage (NCBI taxonomy): Bacteria > Bacillati > Actinomycetota > Actinomycetes > Kitasatosporales > Streptomycetaceae > Streptomyces > Streptomyces sp. NPDC005799. Next base: position 118,884 of record NZ_JBEXXQ010000023.1, on the reverse strand, counting down.
TTCGGTAACGCCCCTGAAGGGGCGCGGGGCTGCGGTCGATATGCGGCTCCGCCGCGCGGGCGCGACCGGCCACGACGGCGCCGCGGACGACCGACCACACAGCGCGGCACTTCCAGCGGAGCGCTCAGGCGCCGATCGCGGCCAGCCGGGGCAGCCGCGCCCCGTCGTACCGCTCCAGCAGCACCCGTGCCACCTCCGGCGCCGGACCCAGCACGTCGGCCAGGACGTCTGCCTCCGTCGCGCCCCGGGCGATACGGTCCGGGAGGAAACCGGGGGCCAGGACGTACGGGGCGACGGCCACCCGCTCGCAGCCGAGCGCCCGCAACTCCCGTACCGCGTCCTCGGTCCGGGGGAGGGACGCGGAGGCGAACGCAGGTCGTACGGCGCACCAACCGGTGTGCCGCCACTCCCGCGCGATGTCAGCGATCACCGCGATCGCCTCCGGGTCGGACGACCCCGCCGAGGCCAGGACGACCCCGGTCGAGGACTTGTCGGCGGGCGTCAGCCCCGCCTCGTACAGACGCCGTTCCAGGGCCCGCAGGAGGAGCGGGGACGGGCCGAGTACGTCCGCCTGCCGGATGCGCAGCTGCGGCGGCGCCTCGCGCAGCACCGCCGGGATGTCGGCCTTCGCGTGGAAGGCGCGGGTCAGGAGGAGGGGGAGGGCGACGACATCGCGGACGCCCTCCGCCGCCAGGGACTCCAACACCCCGTGCACGGACGGGACGTTGAAGTCCAGGAAGCCCGTCTCCACGCGCAGCCCGGGTCGCAGCGACCGTACCCGGCGCACCAGGGCGTGCACGGTCGCCGCGTGCCGCGGATCGCGGCTGCCGTGGGCGATGACGAGGAGAACGGGCTTGTCGTACACGGGCGTTCAGCTCTTCACGAGAAGGCCGCGGCTGCGCAGCACCCAGCGCTCCAGCGGGCTGAAGATCAGCAGGTCGATGGCGATGCCGACGAACAGGATCAGGATGATGGCCTCGAACACCATGGCCATGTCGCTGTTGGTGCGCGCGTTCTCCAGCAACTGGCCAAGGCCCACGCCGAGATCGGGGAAGCTCGCGATGATCTCCGCCGCCATCAGGGAGCGCCAGGAGAACGCCCAGCCCTGCTTCAGACCCGCCACATAGCCGGGCATCGCGGCCGGCAGGACGACGTGCCAGATGCCCTTCACGCCCGTCGCGCCCATCGTGCGGCCCGCCCGCAGGAACAGCGGCGGCACCTGGTCGACGCCGGACACCAGGCCGTTGGCGATCGAGGGGACCGCGCCGAGCAGGATGACGGCGTACATCATCGAGTTGTTCAGCCCCAGCCAGATCACGGCCGGCGGCACCCACGCCACCGACGGCAGTGACTGCAGCCCGGACAGGATCGGGCCGATCGCCGCCCGCACGAACCTCACCCGCGCCACCAGCAGACCCAGCGGGGTGCCGATCAGCAGCGCGAAGAAGAAGCCCAGCAGACCGCGCGAGACGCTGGTCCAGATGTAGCCGAGCAGATCGCCCTTCAGCCAGGCGTCCTTGAAGGCGCTGCCCACCGCGCCGGGCGAGGGCAGCTTGGTCGGGTCGTCGACGATCGGGTACAGGACGAACCAGGCGGCCAGCACCACGCCGAGCGCGATGACCGGCGGCAGGATCTTGTTGACGAGGGTCTGCCGGAGCGTCGGGCGGCCGACGGCCGTGGTCTCCAGTGCGTCCAGGCCGGCCTCGACGCTCCCGGCGTCCTGGGCCGGTGTCGTCTCAGTGCTGGCCATGACGGCGGATCTCCCCACGCAGTACATCGGTGATCTCAAGGGACAGTTCGGCCACGGGCGCGTCCTCGATGCGCCGCGGCTGCGGGATGTCGACCGCCCACTCGCGGGCGATCCGGCCCGGACGCGACGACAGCAGCACCACCCGCTGGGCCAGCCGCACCGCCTCGCGCACGTTGTGCGTCACGAACAGGACGGACACGCCCGTCTCCGCCCAGATCCGGGTCAGTTCGTCGTGCAGCACGTCCCGGGTGATGGCGTCGAGCGCGGAGAACGGCTCGTCCATGAGCAGCAGGTTGCTCTCCTGGGCGAGCGCCCGCGCCAGCGCCGCGCGCTGGCGCATACCGCCGGAGAGTTCGTGGACGCGCTTGCCGTACGCGCCCTGCAGCCGGACCAGTTCGAGCAGGCGCTCCGCCTTCTCGCGGCGGTCGGCCTTGGCGACTCCCCTCAGTTTGAGGGCGAGTTCGATGTTCTTGCCCGCGGTGAGCCACGGGAACAGGGCGTGCTCCTGGAACATCAGGGCGGGGCGCCCGTCGGTCGTGATGGAGCCCGCGCTGGGCGCGTCCAGTCCCGCCACCAGGTTCAGCAGCGTGGACTTTCCGCAGCCCGAGGCTCCCAGGAGGGTGACGAACTCACCCGGCGCGACATCGATGCTGATGTCGTCCAGGACGAGCTGCTGCCCACCGGGTGTCGCGAAGGACTTCGAGACGTGCTCGAGGCGCGCCGCGTATTCGACGGACTCGTCGGCCTTGGCGAGCGTCGTGGTCGTGGCCATGGTCGTCACCTCCTGGGAACAGTTCGGGGCGTGCGTCAGCTGGCGCCGAGACCGGCGGCGTCGACCGTGGGCTCACCCTCGGCCTTGAGGACCTTGTTGAGGATGGTCAGGTCGTAGATGCCCTTGAGGTCGGGCTTCGCCAGCAGACCGGCCTTGACGGCGTGCTCCGCCTCGGTGTTGAGGGTGGAGGCCAGCGGGTCGTCGGTGAACTGGATCGACTTCCACGCCGGGTCCAGGACGTTCGGCTTGAGCGCCTTGCCGGAGTCCGCCTCCAGCTGCTTGTTGGCCGCCGCCTTCGCCTGGTCCGGGTTGGCGTTGATCCACTTGTTGGCCTCGACGGCGGCCTTCAGTACCGCCTCGACGGCCTTCGGGTGCTCCTTGAGGAACTGCTGGCGGACGATGATGTTCGTGATCACGAACTTCTTGTCGGGCCACAGCGAGGCCTCGTCCAGCAGGACCTTGCCGCCCTCGGCCACCAGCTTCGACGCGGTCGGCTCCGGCACCCAGGCGCCGTCGATCGAACCGGCCTTGAAGGCGTCCGGCGTGATCTTGTTGTCCGTGCGGACGACCGTGACGTCGCCCTTGCCGCTCTGCGCGTCGACCTTCCAGCCCTGGTCCGCGGCCCAGTTGAGGAACGCCACGTCCTGCGTGTTGCCCAGCTGGGGCGTCGCGATCTTCTTGCCCTTGACGTCCTTCAGGGACGTGATCTTCTTCGGGTTCACGACCAGCTTCACACCGCCGGACGCCGAACCACCGATGATCTTCAGGCTCTTGCCGTTGGACTTGGTGTAGCCGTTGATCGCCGGGGAGGGGCCGATCCAGCCGATGTCGATGGAGCCGGAGTTGAGCGCCTCGATCTCGGACGGGCCGGCGTTGAAGGTCGCGTAGTCGGCCTTGGTGGCGCCGAGTTCCTTCTGGAACAGGCCCTGCTCACGGGCGACCAGCGCGGTGCCGTGGGTCAGGTTGCCGAAGTAACCGATCTTCACGGAGTCCAGACCGTCGATCTTCGACGAACCGGCGGAGACCTTCTGCTTGGAGGAGGAATCGCTCTTGTTGGAGTCGGACCCGTAGCCGCAGGCGGCGAGAGTGAGAAGGGGAAGGGCGGCGACCACGGCGGCTCCGCGGCGCAGGAAGGTGGAGCGGTTGACAGGCACGGGAGGCTTTCCTCTCGTTGGCCCGGCGGTCACGGTCTCTCAGGTCGTGGCCGGGAGTTCGGCAAGGGTCTTCGTCGCTTCCGGGACGTCGGGTGGGGGGACGGGGCGCGCAGGCAGTGCGCGTACGTCAGCACACACATCGCGCCACTCCGCCCTGCCCGCTGCCGAGGGCGCCGCTGCCGACGCGGCCGCCCTCCTTCGCGAACGTGGAGTAGAAATCGGGGGAGTTCATCTCAGAAGTCCCACCCGTCGTCCTCGGCCTCGTCCTTGACGGGCTCGGGGGAGGCGAACGACTCGCCGACCATGCCCGCGGTGAGCGTGGTCCCGTCGCTGGGGTCGATCAGGATGAACGAACCCGTGCGGCGGGAGTCGGCGTAGGAGTCCACCGGCAGCGGCTCCGCGGTGCGGATCTTCACGCGGCCGATGTCGTTGGCGACGAGCTGTCCCGGGTGCGGGTGCAGGGACAGGTCGTCGAGCGTGAGCCGGGAGGGGATGTCCTTGACGATCGCCTTCACGGTGCGGGTGCCGTGCTTGAGGAGCACGCGGTGGCCGACGGTCAGCGGCGCGTCGGCGACGTGGCAGACGGTCGCCTCGATGTCCTGCGTGGTGGGCGGAGCGTCCTTGCTGGGCACGATCAGGTCGCCGCGCGAGATGTCGATGTCGTCCTCCAGCAGGATCGTCACCGACTGGGTGGTCCAGGCGACGTCGACCGGCTCGCCGAGCAGGTCGATGCCGGAGATCCGGGAGGCGTGGCCCGAGGGCAGCACGGTCACCGCCTCGCCGACGTGGAAGGAACCGGCGGCGATCTGGCCGGCGTAACCGCGGTAGTCGGGGTGCTCGGCGGTCTGCGGCCGGATCACGTACTGCACCGGAAGCCGGGCGTGGCAGTGGCTGAGGTCGTGGCTCACGGGAACGGTTTCGAGGTGTTCCAGGACCGTCGGGCCGCCGTACCAGTCCATGTTCGCCGACGGCTCCACCACGTTGTCGCCGGCCAGCGCGGAGATCGGGATCGCGGTGACCTCGGGGACGCCGAGTTCGGTCGCGTACGCCGTGAACTCCTGGGCGATCGCGGCGAAGACGGGTTCCCGGTAGTCGACCAGGTCCATCTTGTTGACCGCGAGCACCACGTGCGGCACGCGCAGGAGCGCGGCGATCGCCGCGTGCCTGCGGGTCTGCTCGACCACGCCGTTGCGGGCGTCCACGAGGATCACCGTCAGCTCGGCCGTCGAGGCACCGGTGACCATGTTGCGCGTGTACTGCACATGGCCGGGCGTGTCGGCGAGGATGAACCGCCGCTTCGGCGTGGCGAAGTAGCGGTAGGCCACGTCGATGGTGATGCCCTGCTCGCGCTCGGCCCGCAGGCCGTCCGTCAGCAGTGCGAGGTCCGGGGCCTCCTGGCCGCGGTTGCGGGAGGCGTGCTCGACGGCCTCCAGCTGGTCGGTCAGCACCGACTTGGAGTCGTGCAGCAGCCGTCCGACGAGTGTGGACTTGCCGTCGTCGACCGAACCGGCCGTCGCGAACCGCAGCAGGGTGGTCTCGGAGAGCTCCGTGGTCGTGGTCATCCTAGAAGTACCCCTCGCGCTTGCGGTCTTCCATCGCGGCCTCGGACAGCTTGTCGTCGGCGCGGGTGGCGCCCCGCTCGGTCAGCCGGGACGCGGCGATCTCCGTGATGACCTGCTCCAGCGTCACCGCGTCGGAGTCGACGGCACCGGTGCAGGACATGTCACCGACGGTCCGGTAGCGCACGAGCCGCTTCTCGACCTTCTCGCCGTCCTTCGGGCCGCCCCACTCGCCGGCGGTCAGCCACATGCCGTTGCGGCTGAACACCTCACGCTCGTGCGCGAAGTAGATCTCCGGCAGCTCGATGCCCTCGCGGGCGATGTACTGCCACACGTCCAGCTCGGTCCAGTTGGACAGCGGGAACACCCGCACGTGCTCACCGGGCGCGTGCCGGCCGTTGTAGAGGTTCCACAGCTCGGGGCGCTGGCGGCGCGGGTCCCACTGCGAGAACTCGTCCCGCAGCGAGAACACCCGCTCCTTCGCGCGGGCCTTCTCCTCGTCCCGGCGCCCGCCGCCGAAGACCGCGTCGAACTTCTCCGCCTGGATCTTCTCCGTCAGCGGCAAGGTCTGCAGCGGGTTACGGGTGCCGTCCGGACGCTCCTTGAGCACACCCCGGTCGATGTAGTCCTGTACGGAGGCCACATGGAGGCGCAGCCCATGTGCGGCCACCACACGGTCCCGGTACTCGAGGACCTCGGGGAAGTTGTGTCCGGTGTCCACATGCAGCAGCGAGAAGGGCACGGCGGCCGGCGCGAAGGCCTTCAGCGCCAGGTGCAGCATGAGGATGGAGTCCTTGCCGCCGGAGAAGAGGATCACCGGCCGCTCGAACTCGCCCGCCACCTCGCGGAAGATGTGCACCGCCTCCGACTCCAGCGCGTCCAGGTGGGACAGCGCGTACGGGGCGTCCGTCCCCTCGTGCACGGATGCGACGGTCGTCATGCCAGTCCCCTCTCGGTGAGCAGCGCGTGGACCGCGGCCGCGGACTCCTGGACGGTCTGGTGCTGGGACTCGATGCGCAGATCCGGCGACTCGGGCTCCTCGTAGGGGTCGTCCACACCCGTCAGCCCGGTCAGTTCACCCGCCGCCTGCTTGGCGTACAGACCCTTCACATCGCGTACGGAGCACACCTCGACCGGGGTCGCCACATGAATCTCGATGTACGCCGCCCCGCTCACCTGGTGCCGCTTGCGCACCGCGTCACGGCTGTCGGCGTACGGCGCGATGACCGGGACCAGCGCCTTGACGCCGTTGCGGGCGAGCAGTTCGGCGAGGAAACCGATGCGCTGCACGTTGGTGTGCCGGTCCTCGCGGCTGAAGCCGAGGCCCGCGGAGATGAACTCGCGGATCTCGTCGCCGTCGAGCACCTCGACGCGATGGCCCTCGGCGCGCAGCCGGCCGGCCAGTTCGTACGCGATGGTGGTCTTGCCGGCACTCGGCAGACCCGTGAGCCAGACGGTGGCTCCGGTGGTCACCTGCAACTCCTCGGTCGTCGTCATTCGTGCAGCCCGCACTCGGTCTTGGCCCGGCCCGCCCAGCGGCCGGCCCGCGCTTCCTCGCCCTCGAGCACCCGCCGGGTGCAGGGCGCGCAGCCCACGGAGGCGTAGCCGTCCATCAGCAACGGGTTGGTCAGGACGCCGTGTTCGCTCACATAGGCGTCCACGTCGTCCTGGCTCCAGCGGGCGATCGGGGAGATCTTGACCTTCTGCCGCTTCTCGTCCCAGCCGACGACCGGGGTGTTCGCCCGGGTCGGGGACTCGTCACGGCGCAGACCGGTCGCCCAGGCCGTGTAGCTCCTCAGGCCCTGCTCCAGCGGCTGGACCTTGCGCAGCTTGCAGCACAGGTCGGGGTCGCGGTCGTGCAGCTTCGGGCCGTACTCCGCGTCCTGCTCGGCGACCGTCTGGCGCGGGGTGAGGGTGATGACGTTGACGTCCATCACGGCCTCGACCGCGTCACGGGTGCCGATGGTCTCCTCGAAGTGGTAACCGGTGTCGAGGAACACGACGTCGACGCCGGGCATCGCGCGGGAGGCGAGGTGGGCGACCACCGCGTCCTCCATCGACGAGGTCACGCAGAAACGCTTGCCGAAGGTCTCCGCCGCCCACTGGAGGATCTCCAGCGCGGAGGCGTCCTCCAGATCGCGGCCCGCCTGCTCGGCGAGCGCCTTGAGCTCCTCGGTCGTACGGTCTTGCGTCACGGCGTTCATATCTCGTCTCCCGCTGCCTCGGAGTGCTGAAGGCCCCGGGCGAGCAGCCCGAGGAACTTCAACTGGAAGGCCCGGTTGCACGCCGCGCATTCCCAGGCGCCGTGGCCCTGCTCGGCCGGACGCAGGTCCTCGTCGCCGCAGTAGGGGCAGTAGAAGGGGGCGGCCCGCTCGCTCACGACAGGGCCTCCTCGGAGGCGCGTGCGGCCCAGGCGGCGAACCGCTCACCGTCCTCGCGCTCGTCCTGGAACCGCTTCAGAACGCGCTCGACGTAGTCGGGCAGCTCCTCGGCGGTGACCTTCAGGCCGCGCACCTTGCGTCCGAACCCGGCCTCCAGGCCGAGCGCGCCACCGAGGTGCACCTGGTACCCCTCGACCTGGTTGCCGTCCTTGTCGAGGACCAACTGCCCCTTGAGACCGATGTCCGCCACCTGGATACGGGCGCAGGCGTTCGGGCAGCCGTTGAGGTTGATGGTGATCGGCTCGTCGAACTCCGGGATGCGGCGCTCGAGTTCGTCGATCAGCAGGGAGCCGCGGGCCTTGGTCTCGACGATCGCCAGCTTGCAGTACTCGATGCCGGTGCAGGCCATGGTGCCGCGCCGGAACGGCGACGGCCTGGCCGTCAGGTCCAGCGCATCGAGCGCCGCGACCAGCGGCTCCACCTGCTCCTCCTCGACGTCGAGGACGATCATCTTCTGCTCGACGGTGGTGCGCACCCGGCCCGAGCCGTGAGCCTCCGCCAGGTCGGCGATCTTGGTGAGCGTGGTGCCGTCGACACGGCCGACGCGCGGTGCGAAACCGACGTAGTAACGGCCGTCCTTCTGCCGGTGCACACCGACGTGGTCACGCCAGCGCTGCAGCGGCTCGGCGGGCGCCGGACCGTCGATGAGCGTGCGCTTGAGGTACTGCTCCTCCAGCACCTGCCGGAACTTCTCCGCGCCCCAGTCGGCGACCAGGAACTTCAGCCGGGCCCTGGTCCGCAGGCGCCGGTATCCGTAGTCGCGGAAGATCCCGACGACGCCCGCCCAGACCTCCGGGACCTCCTCCAGCGGCACCCAGGCGCCGAGCCGGACGCCGATCTTCGGGTTGGTGGACAGGCCGCCGCCGACCCAGAGGTCGAACCCGGGGCCGTGCTCGGGGTGTTCGACGCCCACGAAGGCGACGTCGTTGATCTCGTGGACCACGTCGAGGAGCGGGGAACCTGAGATCGCCGTCTTGAACTTGCGCGGCAGGTTGGAGAATTCCTTGCTGCCGATGTAGCGCTCGTGGATCTCGTCGATGGCCCAGGTGCCGTCGATGATCTCGTCCTCGGCGATGCCGGCGACCGGTGAGCCGATGACCACACGCGGGCAGTCGCCGCAGGCCTCGGTGGTCGACAGCCCGACCGCCTCCAGGCGGTTCCAGATCTCCGGCACGTCCTCGATGCGGATCCAGTGCAACTGGATGTTCTGCCGGTCCGTGATGTCCGCGCTGCCCCGCGCGAACTCCTCGGAGATCCCACCGATCACCCGCAGCTGCTGGGTGGTGAGGCGGCCGCCGTCGATCCGCACCCGCAGCATGAAGTACTTGTCGTCCAGCTCCTCCGGCTCCAGGATCGCGGTCTTGCCGCCGTCGATCCCGGGCTTGCGCTGGGTGTACAGGCCCCACCAGCGCATTCGCCCGCGCAGGTCGTTGGGGTCGATGGAGTCGAAGCCCCGCTTGGAGTAGATCGTCTCAATGCGTGTCCGCACATTGAGACCGTCGTCGTCCTTCTTGAACTGCTCGTTGCCGTTGAGGGGGGTGTAGTGCCCCATCGCCCACTGGCCCTCACCGCGGTGACGGCTCACCTTGCGGCGGACTGGCGCGGCGGCGGGCTTCTGCGGGGTGGCGGCCATGGTGGTTACGTCCTTCGGGACAGGCGGGAATTCGGCTCTGACCTGCGCGTTCGGGCGCATGGGCATACATGCGCGACGTTGCGCAAAAGAGAGGGAATGTCAGGAGATATCGGGCTTCGCTGTGGCTGTCAGCTCGCCGGACAGATGGCGCTGGACATGCGGCCGAGATCGACGTGCCGCCGACTCACCAAGGCAATTCCAGTTCCAGACATGACGGAAGCGTGTCATGGCAATCTGGACACAGTCCACCTTCGTCCGCCATGCGGACATCCTTGTCTCGTTTGGTGAGACAGGGGTGTTGTCGATCACATGCGCCGTTCGTGCTCTTGTCCGCGCAGGTCAGACACGGTAGGCCCCCGGCCAGGGACCCGGCGCGGCCACCTCCGGCTGCTCCTCGACCCTGGTGTCGAAGAGCTGGAAGCCCCGCCGGAGATAGTTGTCCATCGCATGCTCCCCGTCCAGGCTGCACGTATGCAACCAGACCCGCTTGGTCGCGGCCAGCCCCGGCCAGCGGTCCGCGAGGTCCCAGGCGCGCGCGGCGCCGTACGACAGCAGGTGCCCGCCGATGCGCCGGCCGCGGAAGGCCGGGATCAGCCCGAAGTAGACGATCTCCACGACCCCGTCGTCCTGCGGCTCCAGCTCCACGTAACCGGCGGGCGTGCCACGGTCGTGGGCCACCCAGGTCTCCACGCCCGGCCGCTGAAGGTGCTCCAGCCACCGCGCGTGGCTCCAGCCGAGCCGGTCGATCCAGCGGATGTCGCCGCCGACGGACGCGTACAGGAAACGGCTGAACTCGGGGGAGGGCAGCTCGGAGCGCACGATCCGCACGTCCCCCTCGGGCGCGGCGGCCGGCAGGAGGTCGGCCGGGGCGGTCTGCTCCAGCGACCAGGTGGTCACGGGGATGTTCGTCATGCCCGCCAGAAAATCATTCGGCCAGGGATCTGTCGATCGAGCTCAGCGGCAGTGCGTACAGCATCCGCCCCGACTGGGACCAGACCTCGCCGGTCTCCTCCCAGAAGGACAGCGAGCCCGCCTGGCCGCCCCAGCAGTGGTGCGAGTCGTCCGAACCGCACTCGGTGGCCTTCCCCTCCTGTCGGTCCTGCCGCCAGAGGGTGCCCCGACCGTCTCGACTGTCGGACGGCCGGTCCAGATACCAGTCGGAGCCGTACGACAGGACGCCGACGACGCCGGTCGTTTTCGTCTCGTACGCCTCGCTGGCGAGCGCCCGTCCCTCGGCGTCGGTCGCCAGCAGGCCGGCGCGGGCCGGATTGCTGCTGAAGCGGTAGCGCCACAACCGGGTGTGCCGGTCACTGTTCGCGGGCACCGCCTCGCTCGCCACCAGGCTGTCGGGCGCGGTACTGCGGTCGAGGGAGACGGCCGCCGGACGCGGGGTGCCCCGGCCGAGCGCGTACGACCCCACGGCGGGCAGCACATAGCGGGCGCCGTACGCCGACCAGCCGCCGCGGACCCTGCCCACCCGGTCGCTGTCCACGGAGGCCCGCTGGACGCGGCGCAGATCGTAGACGTACAGGCCCTCGGCGGTGGTGACCAGCAGCTTGTCCTGGTACCAGACCAGTCCCGAGACGGTGGAGGCCAGGCCCGTGTAGTTGCGGCCGCCGTCGGTCGGCACGGCCAGCAGCGCCCAGGTGTAGGTGAGGTGGTCCGGGTCGTCCGCGTTGACGAAGGCGACCCGGGCCAGGCCCGGCCTGCCCGTCCGGCCGGTGTCCCGGCTCCAACCGGAGAGGATCACCCGGTCGTCGCCCCAGTGGCCGTCGTCGTCGGCGTCCCCGGAGGTCGTCACCGCGCCGGCCCGCCAGCCGCGGGTGTCGGCGGCGTCCCAGCAGTACGCGCGCGTGGCCGCCGGTTCGACCGGCAGCGCCGAGCGGTCGGCGGTCGTGCAGTCGGCCGGGGTGCGCAGCGAGCGGTCGGTGTCCGCGAGGACGGAGCGCACCCCGACGGGTCTGCCCATCGCCGAGGCGAGCCGGTCCAGAGCGGCCCGCGGGACCAGGTGCTCCTGAAGCGGGAACCCGGAGGTCCCGGCCGTGTCGAGCGCCTTCAGCCCCCCCGGGTCCTCACTCACCGTGGCCTGCGAGGCGCTGATCATGGTGGCGGCCGCGGTGAGCGCGAGGGCGGTCCCGGCCAGGAAAGCGCGCAGCGCGCGGCCACGTTTCTGCCGACGGTGCCTGCCACGACTCTTCATAGGTCCTCCCGAGGCGAGCCAACTGCGGCCAATGGTCCTTGTGTTGACCAAAGGCGCAGGTGGGGTGGCCCGTAGAGGGATGCTACGGCAGTCAAGGGCGGCTCGGCACGAAGACGCTGCAAATATGCGGAAGATGGTGCGTCACGGTCACTCGACGGGACCGGAAGGACACATTCGGGGCATCCCGTCCCTCATCCGCGCGCCCAGGACCGCGGGCGCCGTCGACTGCGGCAGCAGATCGCGCGGATCGTCCGGCAGCACCAGTTCGACCTCCGCGTCCTCCCCGAAGCGGTACGGCCGGTGCTCCAGCACACCGCCCAAGTAGCGCCGTACCCGGGACATCTCGGCGCGCACGGTCACCGTGCGCGCGGGGTCGCCGAACACCTCCTCGGCGAGCCCCGCCGCACTGTGCCCGCCCCGCCGCAGCGCCAGCAGGTACAGCAACTCGGCGTGCCGAGGACTCAGTTCACGGCTCCAGGAGCCGGCGCTCCCGGACACCGTCACCGACCAGCGGCGCGGCTGGGAGAGGTCCAGCACGACCCGGGTGGCCGTCCGTGGCTCCGGCTCGGCCGAGGCGCGCACCAACCAGCCCCCGGCCAGCGGCTCGACCGAGCACAGCCCGAGCGGCGGCAGCCACCGGCGGCCCGACGACAGGGACTTGGGCAGGGCGATCCGACTGGTGTACGGCATCCCGGTGACCGCGGCCGTCCAGCCGTCCCGGTCCACCACGAGGGCCTTCCCGCTCAGCCGGGCCAGCACCGGGGCCGCCGTGGCCCGCAGCCGCTCCAGCGAGCCCAGATGCAGCTCGCGCAGCCGGGACTCGGCGAGCTTGGCCACCGAGTCGACCCAGGCGAGCGTCGCCGGGTGCATCGTCTCCAGCGGCCCGCTGACGTCCACCACGCCGAGCAGCCGGCCGTCGCGCGGATCGGTGATCGGGGCGCCGCTGCACGTCCAGCTGGTCTGCGAGCGCACGAAGTGCTCCGAGCCGAAGACCTGCACGGGCCGCCGTACCACCGCCGGGGTGCCGATGCCGTTGGTGCCGACGACGTCCTCCCGCCAGTCCGCGCCCAGTTCGAAGCCGAGCCCGTCGGCCCGGCGCAGCACCGCGGGGCTGCCCTCCCGCCACAGCACCCGGCCGTCCTGGTCGGCGACCACCATGATGTGGTGGGCGACGTCCGCCACCGACAGCAGGCCCTCCCGCAGCACCGGCAGGATGTGCCGCAGCTCCGTGGTCTCCCGGCGTCTGCGCACGTCCTCGGGCGAGAGCAGGCCGGAGCGCCGGTCCCGGTCGGGATCGATGCCGCCGCGCAGCATGCGCTCCCAGGACTGTTCGATCACCGGGCGCGGAGCGACGGGCCCGCGCCCGCCGGCGAGCGTGGCGGAACGGACCTCGCTGAGTACCCGCGCCGCACGCGCCGTGTCGACCACGGCGAGCTGCGCCACGTCCGTCGGCGAGAGTGCCACTGGTCCTCCCCGGGGTCGTCTTGACTGTCCGTCTCATAGTGCCGGTCCCGGTTGACGGACGGACACAGTCCGGCCACAGACAGCAGCAAGTTGCAACCCCTTGCAACCCTGGTGAACGCTCCGAGCTTGTTTGAATATTGAGCGACGCCGTCCCGAGCGGCGTTCACGGCCTCGAACGGGCCAGTGCGGCGGGGGTGGTGCCGTGTCGGCGCAGCACCACTCCCGCCTTTGCCTTCGGCGATTTGGCGGGGTGCGCCATCCCGGGTGCGGGTTGGGTCGTGGCTGGTCGCGCCCGCGCGGCGGAGCCGCAAATCGACACAGCCCCGCGCCCCTGAGGTGGTGGACCTCACGTCAGTCGGTAGGGCGGGCTCGGTCCACCATCGAAGTCAGATCCAGCGTGTGGGGCAGGGTGCCGAAGGCTGCTCCTCCGTCGGCTCCCAGGCGGGAGGCGCAGAAGGCGTCGGCGACTTCCGGTGGGGCGAAGCGGGCCAGGAGGGAGCCCTGGAGGACCAGGGCGAGTCGTTCCGTCAGGCGGCGGGCACGGGCCTCGACACCGTCCAGGTCGGCGAGTTCGGTCAGGAGGTCCTTGATCGCGCCGTCGAGGCGGTGGTCGGCGCCGCGGGCCTTGCCGACCTCCTGGAGGTAGGCGTTCAGGGCGTGCGGTTCGCGTCGCAGCACGCGCAGCACGTCCAGCGCCTGGACGTTTCCAGCACCCTCCCAGACCGAGTTCAGCGGTGACTCGCGGACCAGCCGGGGCATGCCGGACTCCTCGACGTAACCGTTGCCGCCGAGGCACTCCGCGGCCTCCACGACGACCGGCGCGCACCGCTTGGTCACCCAGTACTTGGCGGCCGGTACGGCGATCCGCAGCAGCGCCCGCTCCTGCTCGCCGCCCTCGTCGCAGGCGGCCGCGAGCCTGAGCGCGAGGGTGGTCGCCGCCTCCGACTCCAGCGCCAGGTCGGCCAGCACGTTGCGCATCAGCGGCTGGTCGGCGAGCTTCGCGCCGAACGCCTCCCGGTGGGCGCAGTGGTGCACGGCCTGCGCGACCGCCTGCCGCATCAGGCCCGCCGAGCCCAGCACGCAGTCCAGCCGGGTCGCGGCCACCATGTCGATGATGGTGCGCACCCCCCGCCCCTCCTCACCGACCCGGCGCGCCCAGGTCCCGTCGAACTCGACCTCGCCGGAGGCGTTCGACCGGTTGCCGAGCTTGTCCTTGAGGCGCTGGATGAGGAAGACGTTGCGGGCACCGTCTTCCAGCACCCGGGGTACAAGGAAACACGTCAGCCCGCCGGGCGCCTGCGCGAGCACCAGGAACCCGTCGGACATGGGCGCCGAACAGAACCACTTGTGTCCGGTGAGCTCGTACTCGCCGTCCGCGGCGAGCGGCCGGGCGGCGGTCGTGTTCGCCCGTACGTCACTGCCGCCCTGCTTCTCAGTCATGCCCATGCCCAACAGGGAGCCGGCCTTGAGCCGGGCCGGCCTGAGCTCACGGTCGTAGATCATCGACGTCAGCCGCGGCTCCCACTCCGCGGCGAGAGCGGGATCGGTGCGCAGGGCGGGGACGGCGGCGTGGGTCATCGACAGGGGGCAGAGGTTTCCGGCCTCCACCTGGGTCCACACCACGAACGCCGCCGCTCTGCGCACATGGCCGCCGGGCCGGGTCCAGGCGGCGGTCAGGCCGGCCGCGACGCCCTTGCCGAGCAGCCGGTGCCAGGCGGGGTGGAAGTCGACCTCGTCGACACGGTGGCCGTAGCGGTCGTGCGTGCGCAGCCGGGGCGGGTTCTCGTTGGCCTGGGTGCCCCACTCCTGCAGCTGCGCCGACCCGGCGGACTGCCCGAGCGCCGACAGCTCGGCATGAACCTCGTCGAGCAGACCGGGGGCGAGATGACGCCCGACCGCCGCGGTCAGGGCATGGTCGGCGCCGTAGACGTCGTAGCCGGTCAGAGGTGGGGGCTGGTTGGTCACGGTGTGCGTGGTGCCTGCCATGCCGCGAAAGTACCCCGTACCGGCGCGGGTCAGCACACTTCAGCGCGCCGGGCGGTGCGTCACGCGAGCCGGGCCATCGCCGGCTCCCGCTCCAGCGCGTTGGACGGCCACCCCTCCCGGTACACCGTGTCCAGGTAGCGCTCGCCGAGATCCGGGGCGATCGCCACCGCCGTGAGGCCCTTGCGGCCGTGTTCCGCCAGCCACTGGCCCGCGCCGCTGATCACCGTGCCCGTCGAGCCGCCGAACAGGAAGCCCCGGGCGGCGAGCCGCCGGCACGCCAGCACCGTGTCGCTCTCCTCCACCCGGACCAGGTCGTCGACGTACGACTCGTCGAGCAGCCGCGGCGGCACGCTCGTGCCCAGCCCGGGGATCATCCGGCGCCCCGGCGCCCCGCCGAAGCTCACCGAGCCCACGCTGTCGACGGCCACGATCCGCACCCGGCGCCGCCACTGCCAGAACCAGCGGGCGCAGCCCATCAGGGTCCCCGTCGTGCCGGCCCCGACGAACAGGACGTCCAGATGCGGGAAGCGGCGGCCGATTGCCGGCGCGGTCGTCCGGTAGTGCGCCTTCCAGTTTCCGTGGTTGGTGTACTGGTTGAGCCACACGTATCTGTCGTCGGACGCGCACAGCGCACCCACGTACGCCATCCGGGCGCCCAGGAAACCCCCGCGCGGATCCGGCTCCTCGATCACGTGCACCTCGCTGCCCAGCGCCTCCATCAGCCGGATCGTCGGCTCGTTGCACCGCGCGTCGGTGACGCACAGGAACCGGTGTCCACGACTGGCCGCGATCACGCTGAGCGCGACGCCCAGGTTCCCGGACGACGACTCGACCAGCACCGATCCGGGCCGCAGCAGCCCGTCCCGCTCGGCGGCGTCCACCATCTCGGTGGCCGCCTTGATCTTGATGGAGCCGGCGAAGTTGAACCCCTCGCACTTCAGGTACAGCGGCAGCCCCAGCGCGGCCCGCAGGTCGACATAGAGCTCCTCCTCGTTGAACTGAACAGGGTCGGAAATGACGGGTATGATGTCCCCTTCTCATGCGTCACGCAGCCGGGCCGGTCAGCCGTACCGGCGCAGCTCGTGGAAGAACCCCTCGACGACGTTGAGCCCGCCCCGACGGGCCACCTCGTCGTGGACGAACCTGCCGACCGCCAGGTCGAGCACCCCCAGTCCGAACGGCGAGAACACCACCGTCCGGTCGTCCGGGACGCTCGCCCGGCCGGTCAGCACGTCGTGGAGCGTGCCGTCCAGGAAGTCGCGGCCCCCGGTGAGCTGTTCGGCCAGGTGCGGCGAGGTCTGTGCCTTCAGGCAGTGCTCGACGTCGTCCACGTAGTTGGCCGAGTCGAGCAGGATCCTCGGGTCGAGGTCCCGCAACGACACGTGCAGCACCAGCGGACGGTGCGCGAACCACGACGGGTCGTGGACGTGCGGCTCGGCGGCGACCGTCGCGAAGACCAGCAGGTCCGATGCGCGGACCAGCGACTCGGCGTCCTCGTGCACACCGATCCTCCCCTTCGCGCCCGTCCGCTCCAGATAGCCGCGGAACCCCGCCGCGCTGCGCGACGACACGTCGAACACGCCCGTCTCCTCGAACTCCCAGCCGGTGGCGGTGAGATGGGTGTGGATGTAGCGCGCGATCAGGCCGGTTCCCACGAACCCCACCCGCGTCGGCCGCGGTCGGCTCCGGCTCAACCGGTCGGCCGCCAGCGCGGCCGAGGCGGCCGTGCGGGTGGCGCTGATGACCGAGCTCTCCAGACAGGCGAACGGGTAACCGGTTTCGGGATCGTTGAGGATCAGCACCGCCGAGGCGCGCGGCAGACCGGACCGCGTGTTGTCCGGGAAACTGGAGATCCATTTCAGTCCGTCCACCCGCAGCGGTCCGCCCAGCGAGGCGGGCAGCGCGATGATCCGGGAGGCCGGACGGTCCGGGAAGCGCAGGAAGTACGACGGCGGGTTCACCGATTCGCCCGCCCCGTGCAGCAGGTACACGGCCTCGACGAGCTCGGCGATCTCGGACTCCCGCCCGTGCAGGGCCTGCTGGACCTGCTCACCGGAGATGACGGAGAAGGACGGTGCGGCGGCGGCGGTCATACGGTCCTCACCTCGAAAGCCGGCGCGCAGTCGGTCAGCCGTACGGGATCGCCGAGCGCGGCCAGCACCTCGCGCGGGCCCTCGAAGGGCTCCCGGCCGTGCGCCGTGCGGATGTTGTCGACGAGCAGCAGATCGCCGGACTGCCACGGCTCGCGCCGGGTGTGCGCCTCGTACACCTCGTTGATGGCGCGCACGACGCCCTCGTCGAGCGGATCGCCGTTGCCGTGGCGGGTGTTGAAGGGCAGCCCGTCGGGGCCGTAGACGTCGACCAGGTACTCGCGCACCTCGGGGTCCATGGTCCACTCGTTGAGGAATGCGACCTGGTTGAACCAGCAGCGCCGGCCGTCGGCCGGGTGCCGGACCACCGCGGCGCGGTGCTGCCGGGTGCGCAGGGAGCCGTCGTCCTGCCAGGCGAACTCGATGGCACGGGCGCGGCAGTGGCGTTCGACGGCGGCCCGCTCGTCGGTGCCGAAGGCCTCCTCGAGCGTGGCGCCGATCTCGTCGTTGTACGTCCGGGTCAGCAGCCAGCCCTCCCGCTCGAACCGTTCGGTCAGCTCCACGGGCAGCGCCTGAAGCACCGCCGGTCCGTCGGCGAGGGCGGTCGCCCCGCCCGACTCCGGCGCCTCCAGGCAGGCGAAGAGCAGCAGACCCGGGAACTCGAGGGAGTAGCTGAGCTCGTGATGCATGCACATCTGCTGGTTGGGCGGCCACTTGGAGGAGGAGTACACGCCGTCCCCGTAGGAACGGCGGGGCGCGAACGGCTCGGGGTCGGCCATCAGGGCGTCGGTGAGGTGCCCGAACACCGCTCGTGCGGCCGTCGGTTCGGTCAGGCCGAGCCCGCGGACCATCAGACTGCCGTGCTCGGCGACCGCGGCACGCAGCGCGTCACGGTGTTCGGCGGCCCAACTCGCCGCGCCCGCCCCGGGCTCGGCGTGCAGGAGCGGTGGACGGCCGGGAGCTGTGTCGATGTCCGGCGAAAGAGCCGGGGACGCGTGCGTCATTGCATCTGTTCCTTTCCATGGCGCTGGTCCAGCAGGCCTGCCAGGTCCGCGAGGACCGGGTGGCGGGTGACGTCGTCGATGGTGACCGCCCGGTCCAGGGCGATCGCGAGCTTCACGGCGGACAGCGAGGTGCCGCCGCGGTCGAAGAAGTGGTCCCGACGGCCGATCCGGTCCGCGGAAATGCCGAGCACCTCGGCCCAGGCCGCGGCCATGCGCCGCTCCCCGGGGCTGTCCGGGCCACCGGAGGCGTCACCGTCCGGCCACCGGTCCGCGGAGGCTTCGCGGTCCAGCCGCCCGGCAAGACGCTCGAGGGCCTTGCGGTCGGTCTTGCCGTTGCCGGTCAGGGGCAGCCGCTCCCGCCAGTGCACGACCGCCGGCACCATGTACTCCGGCAGCGACCGGGCCAGCCGAGCCCGTACCCGGTCGGCGTCCACCGGCTCCGGCCCCGTGCAGAACGCCACCAGCCGCGCGCCCCCCACGACGACCACCGCGCCGTCGCGCACCCCGTCCACCCGCAGCAGCGCGTTCTCGATCTCGCCGATCTCCACCCGGAATCCGCGGACCTTGACCTGGCTGTCCCGGCGCCCGAGGAACTCCAGCTTCCCGTCCGGCCGCCAGCGCCCGTGATCCCCGCTGCGGTACAGCCGTTCGCCGGGCCGGTACGGGTCGTCGGTGAAGGCCGCCTTGGTCCGCTCGGGGTCGTTGACGTACCCGCGGCCCACGCAGACCCCGGAGAAGACGATCTCGCCGGGCGCGCCCAGCGGCACGGGCACCAGGTCCTCGTCGACGACGTAGACGCGGACGTTCGCGATCGGCCGCCCGAGCGGCACCCGGGACCCGTCCGGCGCCCGGTCCATCACCTCGTGGTTGGTGTCGTCAGAAGTCTCGGTCAGGCCATAGGCGTTGACCAGCCGGATGCCGGGCTCGACGGTGAACCAGCGCTCGACCAGCTCCCGCTTCACCGCCTCCCCGGTCACCGAAACGCAGCGCAGGTCCGGCAGTTCGCGCGGCCGCTGCTCCAACTCGGCCAGCACCGCCTCCAGATACGACGGCACGACCTGCAGCACGTTCACCCGGCCCCGCGCGATCGTGTCCACGAACCGCGGCACGTCGAGGATCGTCTCCTGCCCGAGGATCAGCGTCCGCCCGCCGACCAGCAGCGCGGAGACCAGCTGCCACAGGGAGATGTCGAAGCACTGCGGCGCGGTCTGCGCGACCGTCCGCCCGGCGCCGACGCCCAGGTCGGCGATCTTCGCGAGGACGTGGTTGACGAACCCGGCGTGCTCGCACATCGCGCCCTTGGGCTCACCGGTGGAGCCCGAGGTGAAGTAGATGTAGGCGAGCTGGCCTGCGGTGACGGGCAGGCCGAGATCGCGCTCGGCGTGCCCCTCGCCGTACGCCATGTCCACGAACAGCTTCCGGACGCGCCCGCCCACCCGGGTGTCGCTGCCGTGCTCGGTGATGACCAGGGCGCACTCCGCCCGCTCGAGCGTCCGCGCGATCCGGTCGGCCGGGAAGTGCGGCTCGACGGGCAGATAGACACCGCCCGCCTTCAGGACGCCGAGCACGGCCGCCGCCCAGTCCAGGTTCCGCTCCAGCACCACGGCGACCACGCCCTCGTGCCGCAGCCCCCGGGCGAGCAGCGCCCGCGCTATGCGGTTGGCACGGGAGTTCAACTCGCCGTACGTCCACCGCCGGCCGTCCTGGAGGACGGCCACCGCGTCCGGGTGCAGCGCCGCCCGCTCCTCGAACAGCTCGTGCACCCGCCGGTCCGGCAGCTGTCGGCAGGGACCCGCCAACTCGTCCAGCTGGAAACGGAGTTCCTCCTCGGAGAGCAGGGTGGGCCGGTGCGGGTCGGTGAGCGCGGTGAGGTGGTATCCGGCGACACGGGCGGCGGCCGCGGCGTCGAGAATGTCGGTGCGGTAGCGCAGCCGCAGGATGCGGCCCTGGAGACCGACCTGCACACCGGGGTCGGTGAGGGCCGGTGCTCCGCGTTCGCCGGAGAGTTCGGCGAGCACCCTGAGGTGGGCGGCCGCGAGGGCCGACGGATCGCTCGGCACGCTCTCCGGCAGTGCGATGTCGTACTCCGCGACGCCCGGTACCGGGTCGAGCGTCCAGCGCGGGATGATGTCCATGGATCTCGTTCCCCCTGTTTTCTTTCCTTGCCGTCCGGTCAGCCGTGCCGTGGCGCGACCGCCGGGTTTCCGCCCCACCGCGCCCCGGCCGGCATCTCCTCGCCCTTCATCAGGAAGGAGTCGGGCGCGAGGACGGCCCCGTCGCCCATGGACACGCCGTAGTGCACGAGCGCTCCGGTGCCGAGCGTGCAGCCGGCACCGATGGTGATGCGGTCGGACTTGAAGGTGCCGTCCTCCTGGGAGTGGGCCTGCACCTTGGTGTGTGCGGCGAGCGTGCAGTCGTCGCCGATCGTGGCGAGGGTGCGTTCGGTGATGTAGCAGCCGTCGTCGAAGACCCGCCGCCCGAGCCGGACGCCCAGCGCCCGCCAGACGAGGTTCTTGAACGGTGTCCCGTTGAAGACGACCAGGTGGTTGTCGGGCACCTTCCACAGCCGCTCGTGCCACCAGAAGTACGGGTCGTAGATCGAGCACAGCTTCGGCGAGAGCGGCCGGAACCGGCCGATCACCCGCTCCACGAGCACGTAGTAACCGGTACTGAAAGCGAGTCCGACGATCAGGGACGCACCGATCAGCAGGCCGCCGGCCGTGCCGTGGGTGCCGTACAGGTCGAAGGCGGTGAAGCCGATCACCCCGAGCACGAACCAGTCCAGCCAGCGCAGAAACAGCAACAGGCCCATGGAACGAAGGTTGAACCGGTTCTTCAGGGCGAGCCCGCGGCGCAGTTCGGCCCCCTCACGCAGATGGTCGAAGCGGCTGTCGCGCTCGACCGAGCGCGGGATCTCGAAACAGGGCGAGCCCAGCAGGCCCACGCCCTGACGGATCTCGCCGTCCAGCGGGACCATCACCTTGGTCGCCAGCAGACAGTTCTCGCCGGTGCGGCCGCCGCTGGGGTAGGCGATGTTGTTCCCGAGGAAGTTGTGCCCTCCGATCGTCGCGCGTGAGACACGGAACGACGTGCCGGAGAAGTCGGCGTTCACGATCGACAGCCCGTCGGCGACCATGGTGCCGCTGCCCACGGTGGCCAGGTACGGCGTCTCGTGCTGCACCTCGGTGCCGAAGTTGGAGCCGGTCTGCTCCACCCGCGAGAGGTCGTAACCGATGGCGCGCAGGTAGGGGACGATGTACGAGCTGTCGCCGCACAGCCACGTGAAGAACTTGATGTTGGTGCAGCGGGCGATCGCCCGCTGCACGGAGTAGTGGAAACCGTAGAGCGGATAGACCCGGTCCGGGCGCAGCAGCGGGCTCAGGGCTCGCGGCAGCAGGGATACGGCGGCGAACCCGAGGACCAGGTAGCCGGCGTAGGCGGCGAGCGACAGGCCCAGTGCCTCGCCGTAGAAGCGCGCCGTGGTCAGGTCCTGGGAGCTGGGGTCGAGCAGGGCGCCCAGGGCGGGGACGACGGTCAGCAGCAGGTAGCTTCCGCCCACCGCCAGCGGGACGTAGAGCAGCAGCGTCCGCAGCAGGCCGGCCGCGGCGTAGACCGCGCGGCGCAGGGTGGAGCAGGGGGCCGGCGGGACGCGGACGTAGTCCACGTCGGTGGGCTGGGCGGGGGAGCCGTGCCATCGCTCGCCCGGCGGGACCGTCGCGCCGTCGTAGAGGGCGGAGGAGTGGCCGAGCTGGGCGCCGTCGCCCATCGTCGTGCCGATCTCCAGGACGGTCTTCTCGCCGACGTACACCTCGCTGCCGAGCGTCACCCGGCCGGTGCGGATGCGTCCGGCACGGGCCTGGTAACAGAGGTAGAAAGCGTCCTTACGGATCACCGAACCGGCGCCGACGGTCAGCAGGTCGGTGCAGACCGGCACCGAGCGGGACAGGATCGTGACGCCCCTGCCGATCCTGGCGCCGAGGGCGCGCAGGTAGAGGACGTACAGCGGGCTGCCGGTGAACAGGATCATGGGGCTGGCGTGCAGCAGCGCCTTCACCGTCCACAAACGCACATGGGCGAGGCTCCAGACCGGGAAATCGGTCTCCTTCCACCGCCCCACCAGCAGCCATTTCGCGGCCACCGGCAGCAGGCACGCCCCCGCGAACACCGCCGCGCCGAACACCAGCGAGCGGGCATAGACGTCCACCACCCCGTCCACGGCGGAGATCCACTCGTAGCCCCGGCCCAGGACCACCCCGGCGAGCAGGCAGTACCCGGCGAAGAACAGGAACTGCAGGGTGCCGCACAGGAGGTAGCGCGGAGTGCTGCCGGGCAGGGGCGCCTCGGCTTCCGCCTCGACGTCGGCAGGGGAGGGGGCGGGTGCGGGCACGGTGTCGAGGGCCGCCGCGAGCCTGCGGATCGTGGGATGGCCGTACACGTCCTTCATCGACACCGACGGCAGGTCCGGCCGTTTGCGGACCCGGGCGCAGAAGTGCGCCATGACCAGTGAGTTGGCTCCGAGATCGTCGAAGAAGTGACTGTCGACGGGGATGTGCTCCCTGCGCACGACACCCGCCAGCACCTCGGCCAGGACGTTTTCGGTGACCGTCTCGACTTTTCCCACCACGAGCGCTCCTTACGGTTTTACATGCCTTACGCCTTTTGCGGCTCGCTCGGTTCCCATGGGAATTTCCTGGAGAGGAGTACGGTGTCGTCCCGCCCGCCGTTCACGACAGGGTCCGAATTGGTGCGGAAGTGAAATGAGTGGTCAGGCGAAAGGGATGAGTTCTGTTCGTGACCACTGATGTCCCCCGTGTCGTGTGCGCCTGAGCCGTCCTCGGCATGCACAACGAATACGGTCCGAATTGTTTCGGAAAGTTCATGCACGCTTCAAGAGGGTTCGGGTCATTGGCGATTTCCGGACCTGGTGGAAACGTCGATCAACGGGGCGACGTGTGCCGTTTACAAAGACGGCGGAATGATGGGGGAGCAATCCGGCCAACGCGGACATGACAGAAAAAGGCGGATCTGTCGACGATCCGTTTCCGGCGTGTTGCCGGTGCGAACCCCGGGGCCAGGGGATGAGTGGACCCGCGCACGGCGGATACCGTTAGGTCGTGCAGCCAGCAAGTGAACCTTCCGAGCGGCCCTCCGGCCGCCTCCACCGGGCGCGTGCCCTCTACCGGAACGTCTCCAAGCGCCGGACCGCCTGGCTGCTGATCAAGGACACCGTCAACTCCTGCATGGAGTACCGCATCCTGGGCCTCGCGGCCGAGGCCGCGTTCTTCACGCTGCTGTCCGTGCCGCCGCTGCTGCTCAGCCTCATCGGTCTGCTCGGCTACGTCGACGCCTGGACCGGCACCGACACCATCAGCAGCCTCCAGAGCAACATCCTGGACGCCTCCCGCACCGTGCTCTCCGACAAGGGCGTCACCGAGATCGCCCAGCCGATCCTGCACGACGTGGTCAGGGGCGGCCGCCCCGACGTCATCTCGGTCGGTTTCCTCTTCGCCCTGTGGTCGGGATCGCGCGCGGTGAACGTGTTCATCGACACCATCACCGTGATGTACGGCCTCGACGGCGTGCGCGGCATCGTCAAGACCCGGGTGATGTCGTTCCTGCTGTTCATCGTGGGGCTGGTGATCGGCTCGATCGCGCTGCCGCTGATGGTGGCGGGCCCCGACGCCGTCGTACGCATCGTGCCCTGGTCGGAGACGCTGGTGCAGGTGCTGTACTGGCCCGTCGTCATCGTCCTGTCGGTCGTTTTCCTCACCACGCTCTACCACGTGTCCGTGCCCGTGCGTTCCCCCTGGATCGAGGACGTGCCCGGCTCCCTGGTGGCCCTGGCCATGTGGGTGCTGGGCAGTTTCCTGCTGCGCATCTACATCACGCACACCATCGAGGGAGCCACCATCTACGGCTCCCTCGCCGCGTCCGTCGCCGTGCTGCTGTGGATCGGCGTGGGCGCCTTCGCGGTGCTCGTCGGGGCCGCGGTCAACGCGGCGATCGACCGGGTCTGGCCGGCCGCCGCGACGGCCGCGGCCCGCGCCGCCAACGAACGCCTGCGCGAGGCGCAGCTGGCCGAGCACGTGGCCCGTACTGCCGCGGGCCTGGAGAGCGACCCCGACGACCCCGACATGCCCTCGGAGTTCCCCGAGCGCTGGTCGCGTTTCCTGCCGCCGGAGGACGTCACCTCACGCCTGCGCACCCACGTCAAGAGCACCCACCCGCCGCACAAGCCCGAAGGGTCCTGACCGCTCACACCTTCCAGGTGCCCGCCGCCGCTGCCTCCCCGGCGAAGTCCGCGAAATCGCGCGGCTCGCGCCCCAGCACCCGCTGGACCCCGTCCGACAGATACGAGTTCCGTCCGTCCAGGAGCGACTCGAACAGTTCGACCAGGAACTCGACCTCCTCCGGCGGCACCCCGAACCCGGCCAGACGCGCGCCGTACTCCCGCGCCGGCACCGCCCGGTACGACAGCTCACGCCCCGCCGCCCGCGCGACCTCCGCGACCGCCTCCCCGAAGGTCAGCAGCCGCGGCCCGGAAACGGCCAGGGCCTGCCCCACGTACCGCTCACCCGCCGTCAGCGCCGCCACCACCACCTCCGCGACATCGCGCACGTCCACGAACGGCTCGCGCACCGCACCTCCCGGAAAGACCAACTCCCCGCTCTGCCGCAGCCCCTCCACCAGCGGCCCCTCGCTGAAGTTCTGCGCGAACCACGCGGCCCGTACGACCGTCCAGTCGGCCCCCGACTCCCGCAGCGCCTCCTCGGTGGGCCGCGCCCGCTCCTCGCCCCGCGCCGACAGCAGCACCAGCCTGCGCACACCGAGCCCGACCGCCTCGTGCGCGAACAGCCCGACGTGCCGCGCCGCCTCGGGCGAACCGACGTCGGTCGGACAGACGAGATACGCCGCGTCCGCGCCCCGCAGCGTGTCCGCCCACGTCGACCGCTCCGTCCAGTCGAACCCCTGCGCCCGTGAGGCCGCCCGCACGGTCAGCCCCGCGGCCGGCGCGGCCTCGGCCACGCGCCGTCCCGTACGACCGGAGGCACCGGTCACCACAACCGTCGTGTTCCGCGTGTTCTGTGTCGTGGCAGCCAGTGAACTGCCCCGCCCGACGAGCGACCATCGCTGAACGGCTCATTCCCATGTGCCCGCGTCTACGCTGACCGCATGGACGCTCTCGCCGGCCTGCTGGAAGGCCCACGCGCGCGTGGCGCCTTCATGATCCGTGCCTGTTTCGACCCGCCGTGGGCCGTGCGCGTCGAGGACCGCGCCCCGCTCACGGTGATGCTGATGGTCCGCGGCGACGCCTGGATCACACCCGAGGAAGGCGATCCCGTACGGCTGCGGGCGGGCGACCTCGCCATCGCCCGCGGACCGGACCCCTACACCTGCGGCGACGATCCCGCCACGGAGCCGCAGGCGCTGATCCTGCCGGGCGCCGAGTGCCTCTGTCCCGACGGGCGGCCGCTGAACGGCTCGATGGACCTGGGCGTGCGCACCTGGGGCGACCGCCCCGACGGGTCGGCGGTGATGCTGATCGGGACGTATCTGATGCGCGGCGAGATCAGCGGGCGGCTGCTGGCCGCACTGCCGCCGCTGGTCTCGCTCACCGCCGACGTGTGGGAGTGCCCGCTGACGCCGCTGCTGATGCAGGAGGTCGTACGGGACGAGCCGGGGCAGGAGGTGGTCCTGGACCGCCTGCTCGACCTGCTGGTCATCGCCGCGCTCCGCGCGTGGTTCTCCCGGCCGGACGCGCAGGCCCCCGCCTGGTACCGGGCGCTGGCGGATCCGGTGGTCGGGCGGGTGCTGCGACTCGTGCAGGACGATCCCGCCCATCCGTGGACGGTGGCCTCGCTGGCGGCGAAGGCCGGGGTGTCGCGGGCGGGGCTCGCCCGGCGGTTCAGCGAGCTGGTGGGGGAGCCGGTGATGGCCTACCTCACGGGGTGGCGGCTCGCCCTGGCGGCGGACGCGCTGCGCGACGGCGAGGGGACGCTGGAGGCGATCGCCCGGCGGGTGGGCTACGGCAGCGCGTTCGCCTTGTCCAGCGCGTTCAAGAGGGTTTACGGGGTGAGCCCGGCGGAGTTCCGGCAAAGGGTTTCCCCTTAGAGGCACGGATCGCGGGCGCGTAGGCTGATCCCCGTGTACCGGGAGAGGTCGTCTTCGCTCAGTGGGGCGGTTCTCTGGACGAATACCCCGTCCGAGGCCGGCCTGGGACGCGTGCTGCCCGACGGATGCATGGATCTGCTCTGGCACGAGGGACGGCTATGGGTCGCGGGACCGGATACCCGCGCCTATGTCGCCGAGAGTTCCGCCGGAATATGGGCGGGAATCCGTTTCTACCCCGGCACCGCACCCGCTCTACTCGGCGTACCCGCGCACGAATTGCGCGACCGGCGCGTTGAACTCGTCGATTTGCGCCCCCTTTCCGAGGTTCGTCGGTTCACCGCCCTGGTGAATGCGGCCGGTGATCCAGAAAGCGGTCTCGAAAAACTCGCCCTGGGCATGGCGGCGGACAAAGAACCGCCCGATCCGCTGCTACGGCACCTGGTCACCGCCCTCGACGCGGGACGGCCCGTAGCTGCCGTCGCCGATGAACTCGGCTTCGGTGTACGACAGTTGCATCGACGGGCACTGACCGCCTTCGGATACGGACCCAAGACCCTCGGGCGGGTGCTGCGCCTGCAGCGGGCCCTGAAGCTCGCCCGGCGAGGCGTGCCGTTCGCGGAGACGGCCGCACTCGCCGGGTTCGCGGACCAGGCCCATCTGGCACGGGACGTACGGGAGTTGGCGGGGCTGCCGCTCGGCGAGCTACTGGGGTAGCTGGGCGAACAGGTCGACGCCGTTGCCGTCCGGGTCGTGGACGACCGCGTACCGCATGCCCCAGAACGCGTCCCACGGCTTGAGTTCGCCGTGGTGACCCGCGCCGACGAGATCCTCGTACACGGCGTCCACCTCTTCCGGTGCCCCGCACCGGAAGGCCAGCGAGATCCGGCCGCCGGCGCTCGGCGGCCGCCATCCGGCGTGGAAGGAGCGGATGGTCTCCTCGGTGTCCAGCGCGAGGGTCAGCCCACCGGGCAGCTCGGCCTCGACATGGGGCTGCTCCTCGGCACCCTCCGGGAAGACGAGGCCGAGGCGACGGTAGAAGGCGAGCGAGGCCGCCATGTCGGAGGCGACCACGCCGATCACGGCGAAATGTGGAGTCATGGGGCCACCGTAGGCAGGGTGGACGCCGATGGTCTTGAAGGAATCGGACGTTGTGGGCGGTGGGCCGGTGGTCGGATGTGCCGGCTCACGGCTCACGGCTCACGGCTCACGCGAACGTGACCGGGCCGAGGGGTGTGCCCACCGTGAAGGTGATGCCCAACGGGCCCTGGACCAGCGCGAGTTCGGCGTTCAGCGCGGAGAGCAGCGGGCGGATCTCGTCCGGGTCGGGGGCGCTGGCGGACAGCTCCAGCAGGGGAGTGGTGGGCAGGTCCGTGGCGGTCGGATGGACGGACGACCCCCAGTCGATCAGGAACGGCACCAGGCCTGAGGGGTGCTGGGTGTCGCCGTCGGTCAGGCGCCACCGTAGAAGGGTGCCGTCGGGGCGGCGACGGCTCATCGGGCGGATGTCACCGGGGTCGTAGCCCCGGGCCCGGGCCGCGGCCACCGCCGCGTCGAGGTCGGGCGGGCTGATGGCCCAGGTCACCGGCCGGGCCGAGGCCAGCTCGTCGACCGCGAACGGGCGGGGACCGTCCGGCCGCATCTGCTCGGGATCCGGACCGATGATCTCCAGGTAGCGCGAACCACCCAACGACACAAGGTGGTTGCGGGTACCCAGCCCGACATGCGCACCGCCGGGAGCGGGCTCCACACCGGTGCGCTCGGTGAAGTCGGCGACCGTCGCCGCCAGATCGGGGGTCGCGAGGACGAGGTGGTCCAGATGTGCGGGGATGGCGTTCATCGCAGCCGACACTACGCAGCACCGGCTCCGCTGTGGAACACCTGTGCGGCAGGATGGGGGCATGATCCGTGCCTGGCGCACCGTGCGCGTCCTGCCGCCGCTGCTGTTGTTGCCCGCGCTGCTGCTGACCGGCTGCGGCACCGAGAAGGCGTCGGCCGGCACCGGACCCGGTGGCGGCACCTCGACCGCGGCCGCCGACCCGGCCGAACTCGCCTCGCGCACCAAGGCGTTGGGCATCGCCCCGGAACTCGTCTATGTCACCCAGTCCCCCGGCTACACCCTCGCCCCGCAGTCCGTGGGCGTGTCCGGCGACGACGGCTTCTTGGCCGCCTACTGGTCGCAGCGGACCGGCACCCAGATCGAACTC
Source organism: Streptomyces sp. NPDC005799 (assembly GCF_040630525.1). Taxonomy (NCBI): domain Bacteria; kingdom Bacillati; phylum Actinomycetota; class Actinomycetes; order Kitasatosporales; family Streptomycetaceae; genus Streptomyces; species Streptomyces sp. NPDC005799. The sequence goes on along the minus strand of NZ_JBEXXQ010000023.1, from coordinate 90,515 downwards.
CGTGTCGACCGGGTCACGTTCACCCCCGGCACCTGTGCCCAGCAGCCGGTCGGCGGCAGTGACGCGTCCGACGGCCGCACGAAGTGCACGCGCGACGGCGACGACTGGTACCGCACCGCCGGGACCTGGCACGGGTACGCGGTGCCGAAACAGGGCTACACCATCCTGCTCAGCGGCTCCGGCGTACCGCGCGAGACCCTGCGCAAGGCCGCCCTCGCCGTCCACCGGCCCTCCGTCGCCGAACTCGACGGTCTGCTGCCGCCCGCCCCCGCACCCGGGGCGACCTCCTCGGAGCCTGTCAGACGTGGCGACCTGCCGTCGAACGGCGACGGAGCACCCGACAACAGCGTTCCCTGCGAGGGCTGTTGATCAGTCGTCGTAAGTGAGGTTGCCGTCCTCGTCCATCGTCGGATGCATCTTCATGGGGCCGTACTCGTCCACATCCGAAGGGCGCGGCGGCTCCGGGCCGTCCGGTCCCATCCGCAGCAGGCGCTCGATGCGGCAGATCCTGAACAGCCGGTCGTCGACGAGGAACTCGTCGGCGCGGCCGAGGGCCCGGAACACCTCGGCCGCCTCGGCGTAACGGGCCTTCTTGGCCTCGTCGAACCCGAACAGCAGTGCCCAGGTCTCGGCCATGCCGTCGTAGAGCATTCGCCGGGCGGCGTGCGGGGTGGTCAGAAGCGTGCCGCGCGGCTGCCAGCCGCCGTCGGTGTCCCGCTCGACCACACCGAAGCCCGTGGGCAGCAGCACCAGCTCGGGGTGGGTGGTCACGGACCGCTCGGAGTCCGTGATCACCTCGCCGGGGAAGCGGTCGCCGACGTAGACGAAGTTCCGCAGCCCCAGCCGCAGCGCACCGGCGGCCGGGCCGTCGGCGCGCTCCGGGTCGAGCACGAACCCGACATCCCGCGACGAGGTGTCCCGCCCCGCACGCCCCCAGGACCGCTCCAGCGGCTCGCGGTCGGTGGGCCGGGGCGGTTCCAGCCCGTCCTCACCGGCCCGGGTGAACTCGTCCCCGCGCACCACGCGGTAGCGCACCCCGCACACCTCGATCTCGTTCACCGACTCCCGCGTCAACACGTCGACGGCGGTCAGCAGTTCACGACGCTCGACGCGGTCGTCGGTTTCGTCCTTGGCGCGGAAGAAGAGATACGACTGCAGCCCGTCCCGCGCCACCTGCGGCATCCCGTCCACCACCGGCTTCAGCACGCGCCACTCGGGTCCGGCCGCCGGATCCCGCACCGCCACCCCGAACACCGGTCCGCGCAGGGCGAAGTGCGGATACCGCAGCGATGCCTCCATCGCGTCGTGCTCCCGCACCCACGCCGCGGGGTCGTCACGACGGACCAGTTCGTCGTGGAGCGCGTCGATCTGTTGCCGCCAGTCGTCATTCATGCACGCATTGTCGCGGGGACGGGTCCCGGCCGGAGGACGAAACGGCCCAACTAGTGGCTTTGTTGCGCCGGTTCACCGGTCCTGCAGGAGAATTGCGCGTCGATCTGCGCGGCGGTCCGTGGGCCGCCGGTCGTCCAGTACTGGCCGTCGGTGAGATGAGCGGCCCTGACCTTGCGGAGATCGAACACGTCTCCGGTCCCGTCGTCGCCACCGGCGTAGGTGACGGAGACGTCGAGGTACCTGGGCAGTTTCCCGGGCTGCGTCTGCGCCCCGGGCTTCAGGAAGTCGTCGGCGTTCCAGAGAGTGAAGGAGCCGCGCCGCCCCTCCACGGTCCTCGGGCCGCGCGCCCGCCAGAGCAGCTTCTCCGAGTCACTGTCGTACACCTCGACCGTCCCCACCCTGTCGGTGGGGCAGGTCGGGGCCTTGACCGAGACGCGGGAGCCGTCGATGCGCATGCCGACGAGGAACGACGTCGCCGGATCGGACATGCTGTAGACGCCGAACACCCATGTACCGCAAGCGACCAGGACGGCCAGCCCCACGGCCGACCACATCAGCGCATAGGGCCACACGGGCTTTCTTCGGTATTCGCTCACCGACATGGAAACCCCCAGTTGTCATGGCACCAGGCCACCGCGCACCCCCGCGGCTAGGCTCGGATGCCATGATCCCCCGACTCCTCGTGTACACCCGCACCACCGCCTACCGCCACGACTCCATCCCGGCCGCCGTCGCCGCCGTACGCACGCTGGGGGACTTCGACGTCGACCACGGCGAGGACCCGGCGGCCCTCGAGGAGCCCCTGGACCGGTACGCGGCCGTCGTCTTCCTCTCCACCAGTGGTGAGGTGCTCACCCCGGAGGGACGGGAGCGGCTCTCGGGGTATGTTAAGTCAGGCGGCGGATTCGTCGGGGTGCACGCCGCGGCCTGCACGGAATACGAATGGCCCTACTACGGCGAGCTGTTGGGCGCCCGGTTCGACCGGCACCCGGAGTACCAGCCGGGAAAGGCCGTAGTGGAGGACCGCGACCATCCCGCGACCCGACACCTCCCGGCCGTCTGGGAGTTCACCGACGAGTGGTACGACTTCCGCGCCAACCCCCGCGGTTCGGCACGCATCCTCGTCCGCGCCGACGAGTCGTCGTACCACGGCGGCGGCATGGGCGACGACCATCCGCTGGTCTGGTGCCGTGAGCAGGGCGCCGGGCGGGTCTTCTACACGGCACTGGGGCATGCCGCGGAGGCCTACGACGACACCGGTTTCCGCGCCCATCTGCTGGGCGGCATCGAGTGGGCGACGCGGCGGGCCTAACAGCGCCGGGCTCGTCCGACCGCGTCCCACCAACCCACGGGCGTCAGCCCGCACCCGCAGGGAGTACGGTCCGAACCCGCAGGAGTACGGTGCGAACCCGCAGGAGTGCCGCCGTGCGCCGCGCGCTCCCCGTGCACGGCGGCCCCCGTGAGCCCTCCGGCGAGCGTCAGCCGAACATGCCGGGCTCGTAGTCGCCGGCCGGCTGCTGGACGATGACGTTCAGCCGGTTGTAGGCGTTGATGAGGGCGATGACCGACACCAGGGCGGCCAGCTGGTCCTCGTCGTAGTGCTTGGCGGCGTTCGCCCAGGCCTCGTCCGTGACCCCGCCCGCCGCGTCCGCGATCCGGGTGCCCTGCTCCACGAGTTCCAGGGCGGCGCGCTCGGCCTCGGTGAAGACCTTCGCCTCCCGCCAGACCGCCACCAGGTGGAGGCGCTGTGCCGTCTCACCCGCCGCGGCCGCGTCCTTGGAGTGCATGTCGGTGCAGAACGCGCAGCCGTTGATCTGGCTGGCGCGCAGCTTGACCAGCTCCTGGGTCGCGGCCGGCAGCGTCGACTCCGACAGCGCCTTGCCTGCCGCGTTGAGACTCCTGAGGACCTTGCCGGCGACCGGGTCGTTGAACAGGCTCTGCAGGTTCAAGCGAGCTTCCACGATGAACTCCCTCTGCCGTTTCGGTGGTTACACCTCCTTGACGGGGTGGGGCGGTTCGGTGTGACAGCGGGGGGTGTGACGTGCGTCTCGCGCTCGGGAGACAGTGCTATGTCACATATCACCGGGCGGGCGGGACAGTGGTATGTGACATACCACTGACGGCGAGGCGGCCAGTGCTATGTCACATACCACCGGCCCACCCCCCGCGCCGCCCCTCAGCCGCGCGGCCGCGCCGTGCTGGCTCGTTCCACCAGCCGTGTCGACAGTTCCGTACGGGTGCTCTCCGGGCGGTCGCCCTCCATCATGCGGACCAGCAGGTGCAGGGCCGTCGCCGCCATCTCCGCCAGCGGTTGGCGGACGGTGGTGAGGGCGGGGCTGGCCCATCGGGACTCGGGGAGATCGTCGAAGCCGACCACGCTGATGTCGTCCGGCACCCGCAGACCGCGCTCGGCGAGCGCCCCGTACACCCCCAGCGCCATCCGGTCCGAGCAGACGAACACCGCCGTCGGCGGCTCGCGCAGGTCGAGCAGGTCCAGCATGCGGCGGTGCGCGACCGCCTCGTCGAAACCGGCGTGCCGGACGTACTCGGGACGGTGGCGCACCCCGGCCGACGCGAGCGCGGAGCGGTAGCCGGCCACCCGGGCGCTGCCGCACATCCTGCGCTGCTGTCCGGCGATCACGGCGATCCGCTCATGGCCGAGGGAGAGCAGGTGCTCGGTCGCCGTCACCCCGCCCTGCCAGTTCGCCGCGCCCACCGACACCACACCGGTGGGCGGTTCGAGCACCGGGTCGATCAGCACGTACGGGATGCGGTGCTGGTCCAGCCAGGCGTACTGGGACGGCGTCAGTTCGGTCAGGTTGAACAGCACCCCGGACGAGCCGCGCGCGATGAGCTTGTCCAGCCAGCCCCGCTCGGGTCGCCCGCTCCGGGTCCGGGTGAGCCCCGCCGAGACCACGACCTCCAGCCCGGCGTCGTGCGCCGCGGCCTCCACTCCGTGCAGCACCGCGCCCGACGAGGAACTGTCCAGCGAGTGCACGACGAGGTCGACCAGGCCCGGTACCTTCGCCGCGTCGAAACGCGGTCTGCGGACATAGCCGAGCCGGTCCAGCGCCTCGGTCACCCGGCGGCGTGTCTCCGGGGCCACGTCCTCCCGGCCGTTGACCACCTTGGAAGCCGTCGGCACGGACACCCCTGCCTCGCGGGCCACCACGGCCAGCGTCGGACCGGTGGCCACGCTCGCACTCCCGGTACGGACCATCGGGGACCACCTCTCCGGCCCGCCCGAGGGCCATGGAAAGTTTCGACCAACGCGAAAGCAGTAAGCGCTTCCCACCCTAGGTTCACCGGGTGAGCACGGGAAGAGGCAGGACTTCGCAAGGTCTCTACGGCCCCGGACTTTCGAAACTTCGAACGTAACGGCGGCTTCTGTGGCGCTACGAGCGTTACGGGAGCAGCCGCCGAACAGCGCTCTGCGCCGGAATATCACCGCAATCTGTGGTGCTCTGTTGTTACCGGTGCAGCAGCGCGGTGAGGAGGCTGGTGGGCACATGACGGCAGCAGTCCAGGAACATCCCGTGGTCGGCACTCCCTACGGAGCGGTCCGCGGCCGGTACGAGCACGGGATCGCGGTGTTCCGCGGAATCCCCTACGCCGCGCCGCCCTTCGGCCCGCACCGGTTCCGCCCACCCCTCCCGCCCGAGCCGTGGGACGGGGTGCGGGACGCCGGCGCCTTCGGGCCCACCCCGCCGAAACCGCCGTACTCCGAGGCCTTCGAGAAATACCTGTCCGACCCCGTCGTGCCGGGCGACGACTGCCTCAACCTCAACGTGTGGACCCCCGAGCCGGGCCCGGGTGCCCGGCTCCCGGTGCTGGTCTGGCTGCACGGTGGCGCTCTGACCAGGGGTTCCTCCGCCGTGCCGGTCTACGATGGCCGTACCTTCGCACGCGACGGAGTCGTCCTCGTCTCGGTGAACTACCGACTGGGAGTCGAGGGCTACGGCCTGTTCCCGGACACCCCCGCCAACCCCGGCCTGCGCGACCAGCTCGCCGCCCTCAGGTGGGTGCACGAGTCGATCGCGGCATTCGGCGGCGACCCCGACCGCATCACCCTGGCCGGGCAGTCCGCGGGGGCGATCAGCATCGGCGCCCTTCTGGCCGCCCCGCAGGCGCAGGGGCTGGTACGCCGGGCAGTCCTGCAGAGCGGGCCGCCCGAGGCGTTCGAGCGGGACAAGGTACGGCGGATGGTGCGCCGCATGGCCACCCGGCTGAAGATCCCCGCCACCGCGGCCGCCTTCGCCGAGGTCGACCGTGACCTGCTGCTGCGCACCCAGGCCGAGGTCGGCAAACTGAGCAGTCCGGTGCTCGGCGGCCCCTCCTTCGGCATCGTCGTCGACGGCGACCTCGTACCGTGCGACCCCCTGGAGGCGCTCGTCGACGGCGGCGCGGCCCGAGGCGTCGACCTGATGCTGGGCTGGACCAGCGAGGAGTACCGCCTCTGGCTCGTCCCCGGAGGGCTGCTGGAACGCGTCGACCGGCTCGGCGCCGTCGCCCTCGCCGGCGCCATGGCCCGCTGCCACTGCGGCACCGAGGTCCCCCGCGGCTACCGCGCCCTCCAGCCGGAGGCCGGTACCGCCGAGACAGTCGGCCAGATCGTCACCGACCACCTGCTGCGCATCCCGATGCACCAGCTGGCCGATGCCCGCTCCGAGGCGTCGTACGTCTACGAGTTCGCCTGGCCCTCCAACCTCCCCGGCCTCGGTTCCTGCCACGCGCTGGAGCTCGGTTTCGTCTTCGACAGCGGCGACGTGCCCGAATCGCGCAAGCTGGCGGGCGAGGGCGCGCCGCAGGAGCTGGCCGATGCGATGCACGGCGCATGGGTGCGCTTCGCCACGGACGGCGACCCGGGCTGGCAGCGCTGGGACGCCACCCATCCGGTACGGATCTTCGACGCGGGCGAGCCGCGCACCACCCTCGGCCCGCGCGATGTCGAGCTCGCCCTGTGGGCGGCCGCCGAGCCCGCGCCCCCGGAGCCCGTGACCGCGGGCGTGTCCGACGGCGCACCCCTGCGCACCGTGGAACTGCGCTCGGCGGTCCGCCGCCTGCGCCGCTCGGCCGCCGCACGGCGACACTGACGCGTCGGCCTGGCGCGGGGTGCGCCGCGAGACCGTTTTCAGCACGCCGCCGGAGCTACGGCGGTAGGACGCTACGGCCCTACGGCTCTGCGGCGCCGAATCCGACGCAGACGTCGCCAGCGCCCGGCGCCCTCGCAGGCGTCCCCTGGATCACGCCCCGGCGCCGCAACGAGGCAGGCGGTGCCACCGAGTCCCGTACGACGACGTGCGTGCCCGGCCAGAGACCCGCTAGAGATGCTCGTCGGCGCCGCTCAACACCCCGGCGATCCCGGCGATGGCCTCCGGCCCCACCCGGCAGCACCCGCCGATCAGCCGCGCCCCGGACGCCCGCCACCCCGCGACCTCCTGCGGTGTGAAGGACGACCGCCCCTGCCACGACCGGGCCTCGGGATCCCACGCCTCCCCGCTGTTGGGATAGACGACGACGGGCTTGCCGGTGACCCGGGCGGCGATCTCGACCGCGCCGTCGACGTCGCCGGGCGCGCAGCAGTTCACCCCCACCGCGACGATCTCCTCCGCCTCGGCCGCCAGGGCGAACGCCTCCTCCAACGACTGCCCGGCGCGGGTTCGGTCGCCGTCCACGGTGTAGGAAAGCCAGGCCGGTACCCCCAGCCCCCGTACCGCCCGTACCTGCGCCCGAGCCTCCTCGGCGTCCGGAACCGTTTCCAGCGCGAGCACATCGGGGCGGGCCCCGGCGAGCACCTCAAGCCGGGGCCGGTGGAAGGCCTCCAGCTCGGCCACGCTCAGCCCGTACCGCCCCCGGTACTCGGAACCGTCCGCCAGCATCGCCCCGTACGGTCCCACGGAAGCGGCGACCCACAGCGGCCGCGTCACTCCCTTCGCCTGTGCCTGCCGGGCCGCCTCGCGAGCCAACCCCACACTCAGCGCGATGAGTTCGGCCGCTCGCTGCTGGTCGATGCCGCGCCTGGCGAAGCCCTCGAAGGTGGCCTGGTAGCTGGAGGTGATGGCCACGTCCGCGCCGGCCTCGAAGTAGGCGAGATGCGCCTCGGTGATGGCCTCGGGCCGCTCCGCGAGCAGCCGGGCCGACCACAGCTCGTCGCTCAGGTCGTGCCCGGCGGACTCGAGCTGGTTGGACATGCCGCCGTCGAGCACGACGGGGCCGGCGGCGAGGGCCGTGGCGAGGGTGGTGTCGCTGGTCATGCCCTTGACGGTAGTCGAGGCGGAACCGGAACCCACACCCGATCGTGTCCACTCAATGGGCAGCGGAGGCCCGCGCTCGCGCTCCCCGCCTGGGATGGCCAGAGGCTCCGGGCGGACGGTGAGTCTCCCGCGCAAGGAGCCGCGGCGAACGGCTCGGGCGGCTCCGGCGACCCGCGGCCCGCGCACGCCTGATTCTGTGCCGCATGCCGCCCGCCCGTCCGCCGGCCTCCACGCGGCTTCACCGCGGGTACCGCGAGCCCGATCAGCAGCCCGACCGCCAGCGCGTTGGGCCACCAACCCAGCCCGCTGCTCACGGTGTTGGCGGTGCGAGGACCGGTGACCACCGACGCACCGGACGGACTGCCCGAGCGGACCGCGGGCGAATGCCCGGCGGAGCTCACGGCGGCAGGACGACGTCGTTGCCGTCGCCGCCCCGGTAGCTGACCCGCTACGTCGTGTCGGCGAGTTCGAGCCGTGCCCCTTCCTTCATGCCTTCGAACATGCCGACGGTCCTCGACTTCCCGGTGTTCTCCATCACCGTGATCTCCCGGTCGGCGAGCACGTCGGCGGTGGCGCGGGGCGGAGCGGCGACAACAGAAGATCGGCGCCCCGGCGGACCGTGTCGAAAGCGCTTCCTGTCCGTCGCGTCAGACCCGTTGACCTCCTCGTTCCACACCCTTACCTTTTCGGCGTTCGTCATGACAGATGTCGTTTGACATCTCGAACACACATCTCGAACACCCCGAGAGGCAAGCCGTATGAGCCGCGATGACGACCTGCCCGCAGGCCTCCATCCCCCCACCCGCCGACTGATGCTGAAGGGAGCCGCCCTGGCCGCGGGCGCCCTCGCGGCGACCCCCACCCCGGCCACCGCCGCGCCGAACGGGAAGGCCGCCCCGTTCGTGAACCCGCTCGTCCGGCAGCGCGCCGACCCGTACATCCACCGCCACGGCGACGGCTTCTACTACTTCACGGCGACGGTCCCCGAGTACGACCGGATCGTCCTGCGCCGTTCCCGCACCCTCGACGGGCTGGCGACGGCCGCCGAGTCGGTCATCTGGACCAGGCACGCCACCGGTGCGATGGGCGCGCACATCTGGGCGCCGGAGATCCACCGCATCGGCGGCAAGTGGTACGTGTACTTCGCCTCCGCGCCCGCCGAAAGCGTCTGGGACATCCGCATCTGGGTCCTGGAGAACGCCGATCCCGATCCGTTCGAGGGAACCTGGGTGGAGAAGGGGCAGGTGAGAACGGCCTGGGAAACCTTCTCCCTCGACGCCACCACCTTCAGTCACCGTGGAACGCGCTATCTCGTCTGGGCCCAGCACGAGCCCGGCATGGACAACAACACCGCCCTGTGGCTGTCCCGGATGGCGAACCCCTGGACCCTGACGGGGCCGCAAGTCAGGCTGTCCACACCTGAGTTCGACTGGGAGTGCGTCGGCTACAAGGTCAACGAGGGCCCGGCCGTCCTCACCCGCAACGGCCGGCTCTTCCTGTCCTACTCGGCGTCCGCCACGGACCACCACTACTGCATGGGCCTGCTGACGGCCGACGCGCACGCCGACCTCATGGACCCCGCGAACTGGTCGAAGTCCCCGGTCCCGGTCTTCACCAGCAACGACACGACCCAGCAGTACGGCCCCGGCCACAACTGCTTCACGGTCGCCGAGGACGGCCGCAGCGACGTACTCGTCTACCACGCGCGCCAGTACAAGGAGATCACCGGCGACCCCCTGAACGACCCCAACCGCCACACCCGGATCCAGCGGCTCGGCTGGAACCCGGACGGCACCCCCCACTTCGGCATCCCCGTGGCCGACACGGCCGCCGACTCCGTGAAGGAGAGTGCGTGACATGAGACGTGCGTACGCGGTCCTGCTCGCCCTGTGCCTGGGCCTGTTCGGCGCCCTCGCCACCGCCGGCCCCGCCCAGGCGGCCGCCCAGACGATCACCAACGGCACCCAGTTCACCGACACTTCGGGCGCCTTGGTCCACGCCCACGGCGGCGGCGTCATCAAGGTCGGCTCCTACTACTACTGGTTCGGTGAGGACCGCAACGCCGACAACACCTTCCGGTACGTGGACGCCTACCGCTCGGCCGACCTGAAGAACTGGGAGTTCAGGAACCACGTCCTGACCCAGTCCTCCGCCACCGAACTGGGCACCGCCTACATCGAGCGCCCGAAAGTCATCTACAACGCTTCCACCAGCACGTTCGTGATGTGGATGCACAAGGAGAACGGCGTCGACTACAGCGAGGCACGTGCCGCCGTCGCCGTCTCCGACACCGTCGACGGCAACTACACCTACCAGGGCAGTTTCCAGCCGCTGGGCCAGTACATGTCCCGTGACATCACGACGTTCGTCGACACCGACGGAACCGCTTACATGGTCTCAGCGGCCAACGAGAACTACGACCTGCACATCTACCGGCTCACCGCCGACTACACGGCCATCGCCGACCTGGTCGCCAACCCCTGGCCCGGCGGCCACCGCGAGGCCCCGGCCCTGTTCAAACGGGGCGGCGTCTACTTCATGCTGACCTCGGGTGCGACCGGCTGGAGCGCCAACCAGCAGCAGTACGCCACCGCCACCAGCCTCTCCGGCCCCTGGACCTCCTGGACCAACGTCGGCGACTCCACGGCCTACAACTCCCAGACCGCCTACGTCCTGACGGTCACCGGCACCTCGGGCACCTCGTACCTCTACATGGGCGACCGGTGGGGCAACTCCTTCGGCGGCACGGTCAACGACTCCCGCTACGTCTGGCTGCCGCTGACCTTCCCCACCTCCACCTCGATGTCCATGTCCTGGTACCCCGAGGTCACCGTCGACACCACCGCCGGCACGATCAGCGGGACGAGCGCCACGTACAACACGCTCGTCGCCCGGCACAGCGGCAAGTGCGCGGACGTGGCGAACCAGTCCCTGTGGCAGGGCGTCGCGATCAGCCAGTACACCTGCAACGGCGGCACCAACCAGAAGTGGTGGTTGAAGGACCTCGGGACCGGTTACTACGAGCTGATGGGCCGCGGCAGCTCCCTGTGCCTGCAGGAGAACGACGCCAGTGTCACCCAGGAGAACTGCACCGGCGCCACCGCCCAGCAGTGGTCGGTCGTCACCTCGGGCTCCTACGTGAACATCAAGGCCCGCGCCAGTGGTGAGTGCCTGGACGTGTCCGGCGCGTCCACCGCCAACTCCGCCGCGATCATCACGTACACCTGCAACGGAGGCACCAACCAGCAGTGGACACGCGGCACCTGACGTCAGATCAGCAGATCGATCGCGTCGATCGACGTGCCCGCGCTCAGATAGGAGGTCGACCCCGAGCCGCTCGCCACGTAGATCTTCAGCGTGTTGTAGGCGCTGGTGTCCGTCAGCCAGGCGGACGCCGGCACGCTGTAGGTGAACGTGTGGTTGTTGCCCCGGTAGGAGCCCACGGTCAGCGACCGGGTGCTCGGCTGCGCGGGCGGCGAGGGGACGGCGGAGGTCCAGGTGTCGTTGACGACGACCTGCGGCCGGCCGTTGGCATAGGCCGTCGTCACCCCGATCCGCAGGGTGTGCGCCGCGGCGGCCTGGGCGGCCGTCAGCTTGAAGTGGACGACGATGCCGCTGTTGACGTCCTTCCACAGATAGCAGGGGAAGGCGGACGTCTCACTGCCGCTGCCGATCACCACGTTGCCGGTCCAGGGGGCGGCACGGACGTCGGACGGATGCGCGTACGTCATCAGGTCGGCGTTCTTGAACCCGCTGGGCGAGCCGTTCCAGTCGCCGATGCGCCAGATCGCGCTCGCGTTGCTCGGGTCGTTCGAGGACGGGACGGCGATGGTGTTGAGTGTGGTCGTGCCGCCCGCGGTGACCACCACCGAGCCGCTGTGGACGGCCAGTTCGCCCTTGAAGACGGTCAGCGTGTACGTCCCCGGCAGCACACGCGGAAGGGAGAAGTAGCCGTCGGAGGAGCGCGCCGAACCCCAGTACTGCGCGGCCGAGTTGGCGAGGCCGACCGTGTAGGGGTACGCCGTGTCGCGTCCGGTGATCCCGACGCCGGCGACCTTTCCGCGTCCGCTCGAGGGCACGTACCCGGAGATGCCGAGCGAATCCGCCCAGGCGGTGCTGATGTTGGCGTGGTGGAGCGACGACGAGGGCGCGCCGCCGTCCGTGAAGGCGATGACGTAGGGGCCCTGGAGGCCGAAACGCTGGGACTCCGTCTGGTTCTCGCCGTAGTAGAGGATCTCGTAGAGGCCGCCGCCGTCGGCGCTCTGGTGGCGCAGCAGGGAGCGGTAGAAGGGGCCGCCGGAGGCCTTCTCGTGGTTGGAGCGGACCATGTACAGGCCGACGCTTCCCGTCGTCCAGCCGATGTAGTCGTAGTCGATGACCCGCAGCTTGGAATAGTGCTTGGAGCGGGTCTGGCCGTCGGACTTGGCGAAGACGTCCGAGGCTTCGACGGTGCTCGTCGTGTACGTATAGCTGTCGGGTTCGTCGTTGAGGAACATCCCGGCTTTGACGCGCACGATGTAACGGGTTGCGGAAACCGAGTCGTCGGCCTTGTTGGTCCACAGGTAGATGTTGTTCTCGCCGCTGCGGGCCGCGTAGTAGTGCTTGAGCGTGCCGTGGGTGACGGAGACCAGGATGCTCGAGCCGGACTGACCGATCGTCACCGTCGAGGTGCCGAGGCCGGATTCGATGTGGGAGTTCTTGCCGCCGTACCCCTGGTACTCCGTGCCCTTGTAGACCAGCGAGGTCAGGTCGCCGTTGGTCTTGCTGACCTTGAAGACGAGGCTCGCGCCGGTGTCGATGACGTAGTTGGAGCCGTCGTCGCTCCAGCCGAATGCGGCGGCGGACGCGGAGCCGGCGAGCGGACCGGCGAGGGCGGCGGTGCCCGCGGCGGCCGCGGTGCCGAGGACGAAGGTGCGGCGGCCGACCGGTCTGTTCGCGGTTTCGGACATGGGGGTGCCTCCTTCATGAGCCGTAGGGGTGCGAGTGCTTGGCAGGGTGACAGTTGAATCGATTTCGCGAAAGGGCTTTCGCTTGATGGAGGTTGGCAGTCTTGTGAAATCGGCTTGAGGACTGGAAAGCGCTTGCCAGTGGCGGTACGGTCCAGCGGCCAGGCCAAGTCGTTCCGGTCGTTCCCTCGGAGGGATGCGCGAATGAGACGTTTCAAGCTGACCGTGCTGGCGGCGCTGACCCTCGGCGCCGGACTGACCGCCACGCCGGCCCAGGCGCACGAGGCGACAAAGCCCCTCGGCCTGGATCACTGCACCGCCACCGCCTGCCACTTCGACGTGCCGCCCGGCACCTACGACGTGACCGTCCTGCTCGGCGGCGAGGCCGCGTCCAGCACCGGCATCAGCGGCGAGACCCGCCGCTCCCTGCTCCCCGAGACGCCCGCCGCGGCCGACGAGCGCGTGGCCCGCAGCTTCTCCGTGAACGTCCGTACGCCGGAGGGCGAGCCGACGGGCCCCGACGGAACTCCCGGCCTGGACCTGGCCCTTGGCGGCTCGGCCCCCGCCCTGGCGGGCATTCGCGTCACCCCGGCGGCCCGGCACACCCGCCAGATCCTCCTCGTCGGCGACTCCACGGTCTGCGACCAGCCCGCCGACCCCTACTCCGGCTGGGGTCAGCAGCTCCCGCAGTTCCTCCGCAAGGGTGTGTCGGTGGCCAACTACGCGGATTCCGGCGAGAGTACGGTCACGTACCTGGGGAACCCGCAGCTGTGGGGGACGGTGCGGCCCCTGATCCGCCCCGGTGACCTGGTACTGATCCAGCTGGCGCACAACGACAAGACGACCGACGGGGCGACCTACCGGGCCAATCTGGAGACCCTCGTGGCCGGGGTGCGGGACAAGGGCGGAAAGCCGGTCCTGGTGACGCCGATCGTGCGGCGGTGGTTCAATGCGGACGGCACCTTGAACAACAACACAGCGCTGCTGGTCAATGGTCTCGGTGTGGACCACCCCGCGGTCATCCGGTCGGTGGCGGCCGCGGAGCACGTATCGTTGATCGATCTGACCGCGAGGACGAAGGCGCTGGTGGAGTCCCTGGGTGTCGAGGGCTCCGAAGCGATCTACCTCTACAACGAGAAGAAGGACAACACCCACACCTCCGTGCACGGCGCGACGGTGTACGCGGGCCTTGTCCGTGACGGACTTCTCGCCCAGCACCTGGTGCCGAAGGGCCTGGTGCGGGTGGGATGAACGCCTGGGGCGTCTCGACCGGAACCGGGGCGCCCCAGGTCTCCCCTCCGGGTGATCCGGACGGCGTGATCCCCGTTGTTTCCCGAGCCGTGCCTCCGTACTTGCCTCGAGCCGGGTCGTTTCCCCGAGCAGGGTCGTTTCTCCGAGCCGGGTCGCTTCCCCGAGCCGGGTCGTTACCGCAATTCCCTGAAAGGGAGCCGATGCACCTGCCCTCCGCCGACGAGACCCTGAGCCCGCGCACCGGTTACACCCGCGCACACTGGGAGGCGGCCGCCGACGCCCTGCTCGCCGCAGTCGAGCCGTACGCGGCCGAGGGTGGCGCGCTCTACCACCTCCCCGGCGACCGCCAGAGCTGGTCGGGCCGACTCTCCGACGGCCTTGAGGGATACGCCCGTACGCTCCTCCTCGCGGCGTTCCGCCGCGACGAGAGCGCCCTCCAGCGCTACGCCGAGGGCCTCGCGGCCGGCACGGCGGGCGTCTGGCCCCGCATCGAGGACCGCGGGCAGCCCCTGGTCGAGGCCGCTTCCATCGCCCTCGCCCTGCGCCTGACCCGCCCGCTGCTGTGGGACCGGCTGGACGACGGAGTTCGACAGCGGGCGGCGGCCTGGCTCGGCGAAGCGCTGACCGCCGCGGCGTGGCCGTGCAACTGGGAACTGTTTCCCGTGACGGTGGGCGGATTCCTCGACGAGATCGGGTACGAGACGGCAGCCTCCCGCAAGGCGGTCGACCGCGGCCTGGAACGCGTCGAGGACTGGTACCTCGGGGACGGCTGGTACACCGACGGCGACGGCCGCAAGTTCGACTACTACAACGGCTGGGCGATGCACCTCTACCCGGTGCTGCACGCGTGGCTCGCCGACGACGAGCGCCTGCTCGACCTCTACGGCGGCAGACTCTCGCGCCATCTGGAGGACTACGCGCGTCTCTTCGGCGGCGACGGCGCGCCGATGCACCAGGGCCGTTCCCTGACCTACCGTTTCGCCACCACGGCACCGCTGTGGCTCGGCGCGCTGACGGACCGGACGCCCCTCGCCCCGGGGGAGACGCGCAGGCTCGCCTCGGGCGCCCTGAAGTACTTCCTGGAACGGGGCGCCGTGGACGACCGCGGTCTCCTCACCCTCGGCTGGCACGGCCCCGACCCGGCCGTCCTGCAAGGCTATTCGGGCCCCGCCTCGCCCTACTGGGCCGGCAAGGGCTTCCTCGGCCTCCTCCTGCCGCCCGACCACCCGGTGTGGACGGCGACGGAGGAACCGGGACCCGCCGAGCGCGCGGACGCGACGACACCGATCGCCCCGCCCAACTGGCTTGTGCAGTCGACCGCTTCGGACGGACTGGTGCGCCTTCACAACCACGGCAGCGAGGACGTCCGCTATGACCCCTACTACACGCGCCTCGCGTACTCGACGGCGACGGCGCCCTCCTCGTCGTACGACAACAGCGTGATCGTCGGCGACGACCCGGGCCGGACGGAGATCGAGCCGCTGGGCGTGGGCGACGGATGGGCGGCGTCACGGCATCTCGCCGGTGCGGGTGCCCGGGTCACCAGTGTGGTGCTGGTGCGAGGGGCCGTGGAGGTGCGGGCGTTCAGAGTCACCGGTGCGGAACCGGGGACGCCGGTCCGGGTGACGGGGTGGACGGCGGAACGGGAGGGCCTACGAGCCGAACTCCTCCCGGCCGTCGGCCTGTCGGACGCGCTCACCGGGATCACCGACGACGAGGACACACTCTTCGTGGCGCTGGCACGGCTCACCGGGCAGGCGGATCCTGTGCCGTTGAGGGAGACGGTGTCCGTGAAGGCCACTGGAGCAAGGGAGTTGGCCGTGCGGTGGAGCGACGGGCCCGACGTGCGGGTCCTGTTCGACGACGCGGGGAGCAGGGTCGTCGTCCAGGAGCCTCGGCCGGCGGGATGAAGCCTTGGACGAGGCAGTCACAGGGGCCAACCGGGCAGCGGCGCACTGCGGTCGTCGAGCGCGGCCAGCGTCCGGACGAGCCGTTCGGCGAACGCGGCGGGGTGTTTTGCAACGCCGACGTGACCGCCGGGGAATGCGACGAAGCGGCTGCCGGTGCGGTCGGCGATGAACTCGGCCGTCCGAAAGAGGAGGTGACCCCGCGAGTCGGAACCGGCGGCAAGGGTGAGACGGCTGCGGGAGTCGGCAAGGGCGGCCAGGTCGGCCGGGTAGGAGGTGAACTGGCGCAGGACGTGAGCGAGGAAGAGGGCCATAGGGTTCCTCAACTCCTCGTCCCGGGACAAGGGGTGGCCGCCGACCGGATCCGGCGACGGCTCCTGTCCCGTCAGCGCGGCGTTCAGCCGTGTCGCCGCCGCCCGCGGGCCTGCCGCGCGGTAAGTGTCGTACACCGCCCGGAACATGTCCCGGTGCCGGGGGCCGTCGGGCAGTACCCCGACGCACGGCGGCTCGTGGGCTATGACGTGCCGCAGCCGTTCCGGACGGCGGGCGAGCAGGTCGAGGGCCACGATGGCGCCGGAGCTGGTGCCGAGGACGTACGCCGACCCGCCTTCGGGCAGGACCGCTTCGAGGACCCGGTGCGCTCCGTCGCTCCACTCCTCGACCCGCTGGTCCTCCACCGGCTCCCCGAGCCGTCCATGCGCGAGGCCGAGGGGGTCGTACGTCACGACGGTGAACCGGTCGGCGAGCGCGTCGGTCAGCGGATCGAGGCCCATGGGGTGCCCGGCGCCACCGGGGATGATCAGAAGCACGGGCCCGCTGCCCCGTACGTCGTGGTGCGGCTCAGTCATCGTCCTGCCGTCCTTCCCTCGGCCAGTGCCGAAGTGCGATGTGGAGGGCGTCCACGGCCTTGTCCCAGGACCGCTGTACGTCGCGTGGGGCGCCGAAGCCGCCGGTGGCTTCCAGGGCGCAGTAGCCGTGGAAGGTGCTGCGCAGCAGGCGTACGGCGTCGGTGAGGTCGGGTTCGTCGAGGCCGTAGGCGCGGAGCATGCCGTAGGTGATCTCGGCGGTGCGGCGCAGCGCGGGGGAGTCGGCGACGAGGGACTGGTCGATACGGATCTGCGTGGCCGCGTAGCGGCCCGGCCGCTCCAGCGCGAACTCCCGGTAGGCGCCCGCGAAGGCGGCCAGCGCGTCCTTGCCGGCCCGTCCGGCGACCGCGAACGCGATGCGGTCGATCAGCTCGCCGCCCGCCAGGAACGCCATCCGCGTCCGCAGATCCTGGAGATTCCTGACATGCGAGTACAGGCTCGCGTCCTTGACCCCGAAGTGCCGGGCCAGGGCGGAGAGAGTCACGTTCTCGAAACCGACCTCGTCGGCGAGATCGACGGCGGCCGCGGTGATCCGCTCGGGGGTGAGACCGGCTCGCGCCATGCGTACGACCTCCTGACTCGCCCATTTCCTAGGGCCTCTAGGTGCAAGGCTAGTAGTACTAGGTCCCCTGAAGCGAACGATATTTTGACGCCGTGATGGTGGGCACGTGGCGCTGGTCGGGCAGGGTGACACAGCACTGTCCACGGGAAGGGAGAAGCGGAATCAGCACCCAGTCATCGCCCCCGTCCCCCCAACCCCTCTGGCGTCAAAGGAACTTCGCCGTCTTCTGGACCGCCCAGACGCTCTCCGTTCTCGGCGACTCCTTCGCGCTGATCGCCCTTCCGCTGCTCGTCCTGCAGGCCACCGGCTCGCTCGCCCGGATGGGGCTGCTGACGGCGGTGGGCGGGGCCGCGTCGGTGGTGGCGGGGGTGTTCGCGGGGGTCGTGGTGGACCGGGTCGACCGGCGGCGGCTGCTGATCGGCTGTGACCTCGTACGGATGGTGCTGTACGGCGCGATCCCGTTGGTGTGGGTGTTCGGTCCGCGGATCTGGCTGCTGTACGGCGTGCTGCCGTTGTGCGAGGCCGTCGGGACGTTCTTCGCCGTCGGATATGTGACCGTCGTACGGGGGCTGGTCGCCACCGAACGGCTGACCGAGGCCAATGGCCGGCTGAACGCGACGGCGGCCGCCGCGGGCGTGCTCGGGCCGGTGTGCGCGGGGCTCGTCGCCGCGTGGGCCGGCCCCGCCTCCGCCGTCGGTGTGGACGCGGCCAGCTTCGGGGTCTCGGCGGCCTGTCTGCTCCTCGTCCGGATCCGCCCGCGTCCCGCGGACGACCGTGCAGGTCCCACGGAGAACCGGGCGGCGCGGCGGGCCGGTCTGTGGCGGGACCTGCGGGCGGGAGTGTCCTTCCTCTACGGGCACCCGGTCCTGCGCTCCCTCACCGCCCTCCTCTTCGGCTTCAGTTTCCTCACCCTCGGCCTCACCGACCTGGTCATCTACCACGTCAAGCACGACCTCGGCCATGACGACGGCACCGTCGGCACGGTCATGGCGTGCGGCGCGCTCGGCACGATCGCCGGCTCGCTGCTGGTCGCCCGGATCCGCCGTCGGTTCGGGTTCGGGTGGGCCTGGGCCGGCGCGACGGCGGTGTGCGGACTGGCGTTCGCCGGCCTGGGGTGGACGCGGGACGTGGCCGTGGTGGCCGGCCTGAGCGCGACGTTTCTGGGGTGCGTCGGCATCGCGGGCACCTGCTCCATGTCCCTGCGTCAGGAGGTCACCCCCGAGCCGCTGCTGGGCCGCGTCACCTCCGCCTTCTGGACCCTGCACTACTCGGCCGCCCCGATCGGCGCGGCCGCCCTCACCTGGTCCGCCGAGCGGCACGGCACCGCCCCGGTGGCGCTGGTGGCGGGCGGCCTGTGCGTCGTGATCGCCGCGGTGGCGCTGTTCACTCCGGTACGGCGGTCGGGGCGCCCGTCCTGAGGCGGGCCGTCAGCCGTTGACGCCCGTGTAGTGGTGCAGGCTCCAGCGCCACAGGAAGCGGGACGCGAGGTAGGCGAGGACGCCGATGAGGGGGGAGGCGGCCGCCAGCCAGTACGGGACGCCCGTGTCGTGGCCGTGGCCGGTGAGGACGGCCGCCGGGAAGTAGGCGACGAATGCCAGCGGGATGCCGAAGGTGAGGAAGCCGCCCACCGCCTTGGGCAGGACGTTGAGCGGGTAGCTGCCGAAGGTGCCCAGCAGCTCCTCCAGCCAGCGGCTCCAGTAGTCGGCGGTCGGGAAGCGCAGGGACGCACTGGCCACCGCCGTGAACAGGGCGGCCTCCAGCAGCATGCCGCCGACGAGACAGACGATGAGATACGCGACGCGGCCGGCGTTCCAGTCGAGGTGGCTGCGGGACAGGGCGCCGACCATCAGCCCCGTGGCCACGGTCAGGTCACCGATCGCGTTGGTGGGGAAGTACTGCAGCTGCACCTGCCGGTGGACCGGCATGGGCCGCAGCAGATAGACGTCGATCTGCCCCTCCTGGATGAACCGGCCGATGCCGTGCATCCGGCCCAGGACCAGGACGAACAGCCCGTGCGCCAGCATCCGCGTCGCCGGGATCAGCAGCACGTCGGAGCTGTCCCAGCCGCCCATCCCGCTGAACCGGGTCAGCAGCACGGTCGCGAACACGATCACCGACACCTGCCAGATCGCGCCGATCGCGACCATCAGCAGGAACTCGGTGCGGTACTCCAGTTGGGAGCGGAAGTTGAGACGCGTGACGCGCCAGGCGATCTTGACGGCGTTCATGACCTCAGCCTCCCTGGGAGATGACCCGGCGGGCGGCCCGCCGCCACAGGAACCGGGTGAACAGGTGGAGCAGCACGACCCAGCCGGCCTGGATCGCCAACTGCAGTGGCGCGTCGGACAGTTCGATGCGGCCGACGTACAGCGACAGGGGTACGTTGAGCGTCGCCTGGAAGGGCAGGAAGGTGCTCAGGGTGCGGAACCAGGCGGGGAAGAACCACAGGGGGGCGTACACCCCGGACATCAGGTTCTGCGCGAAGATCAGGATGAGCATGGCGGCGCTGTTGCGCACGGTCCAGAAGCACATCTGGTCCAGCAGGAGCATGACGTGGTACAGCACGAGCTGCCCGAGCAGCAGGCTGAGCACGAACACCCCGGCCACGGCGGCCGATTCGGGCGGCTCCACCACCCCGGCGGCGAGGCACACCGCGTATCCGGCGAGCGCCCACGCGGCCCCGTAGACCTGCTCGCCGAGGGCGCGCAGAGCGTGGTAGCGGGCGGGCGACAGCGGGCGCAGATACCAGTAGACGATGGTGCCGAAGTGCATGTGCTGGATGACCGTGTCCCGGCCCGCGTACTGGTCCAACTCCCGCAGCCGGGAGGCGAGTACGGCCAGCACGGCGTACGTGACGGCCTGGTCGCGGCTCATCCCGGCGGAGACCGTCGTGCGGTCGTACAGGCCGTTCCACAGGGAGGCGACCAGCACCACCTGGACGATCAGCCGGACCAGCACGGCCGTCATCCGGGGCGGGGCGTGCAGTTCACCGAGCGGGGTGACGCGGGCGGCGCGCCAGGCGTGCAGGACTGCCACCGTCAGGCCCCTTCCGCGCCGGGCCCGGCGTGGACGTACGCGGCGCGCATCACGTCCTCCAGGTCCGCCTCGTCGATGGCGATGCCCGTCACCTCGTACCGCTCGATGACCGCCTTGAGCGCCTGGTGGACCGTGGGCGCGTCGGGTCCGTCCGGACCGAACACGACCTGCGGGCCCTCCTGCCGCAGCAGCACGATGCCCGGCGGCGGTACGACGTCGGTGTGCGCGTCGGCGAGGGTGGCCCGCACCTGCCAGGTCGAGCCGTACTTGCGGCGGATCTCGTCGAGGGTGCCGTCCAGGACCAGCCGCCCGTGATTGACGAGGACGACCCGCTCGGCGAGCCGCTCGACCTCGGTCATGTCGTGCGTGGTCAACAGGACGGTACGGCCCCGCTCTTCGACCTGGTGGCGCAGGAACTCGCGGACCTGCTCCTTGACCACCACGTCCATGCCGATGGTCGGCTCGTCGAGGAAGACCACCGGCGGGTCGTGCAGCAGGGCCGCGGCCAGGTCGCAGCGCACCCGCTGGCCCAGGGAGAGATGACGCACCCGGGTGTCCCAGAAGGAGGACAGTTCGAGGATGTCGTCGAACTCCTTCAGGCGCGCGGCGTGTTCGGCCCCCGGCACCTCGTAGATGTCGCGCAGGATCGCGAACGACTCCCGCACCGGCAGGTCCCACCACAGCTGGGTACGCTGCCCGAACACCGCGCCGATGTTACGGGCGTTGCGTTCCCGGTCCTCGTACGGCACCACGCCCGCCACCCGGGCCTCGCCGGAGGTGGGGGTGAGGATGCCGGTGAGCATCTTGATGGTGGTGGACTTCCCGGCGCCGTTCGGGCCGAGCAGGGCGAGGAGTTCGCCCGGTGCCACATCGAAGGAGATGTCGGAGACGGCGTGCTTGACGGCCCGTTCCGGGTTGACGAGGGATCTGAGGGCGCCGGTGAAACCGGGCCGGCGGACGGTGGTGTGGAACGAGCGGGAGAGGGAGCGGACCTCGATGCTGCCGATCACTCGACGGACCTCCGGGTGAGCTGGATCAGCCGTACGGTTGCCGCGAGCGAGGCGGCGGAGAGCGCGGTCAGCAGCCAGGGGACCGCAGGGATGCCCCAGGTCTCGATGCCCACGCCCAGCAGGGGCGGCGCCGCCACCCCGCCGGCCATCGACGCGGCGATGACCCAGGCACCGGCGCGCCTCGCCTGGGGAAGGGCCCTGTTCAGCCAGGGCAGACCGGTCGGAAAGACCGGCGCGATGAACAACCCAACACCGGCGTACGCCACCGGCGCCAGTCCTTTTGCCGTTGCCAGCAGCAGACACACGGTCATACCGGCCGCGCAGACGGTGAGGATGCGTTCGGGGGAGTACCGCAGGGCGACGGGGACGACGAGGAAGCGGCCCGCCGTCATCATCAGCCAGTACACCGAGGTCGCCGACGCGGCGACGGTCGCGCCGTAGCCGACGGTCTCCAGATGGGTGGGCTCCCAGCCGCCGACTCCGGCCTCGACGGCGACGTTGAGGACGTAGAGGGCGAGGAAGCCGAGGAGGACGCGCGGGAGCCCGAGCCGGCCCTTCGCGGGAACCGGTTCCGCGTAGGTCTGCGGAGTGCCGTGGACGGGTTCCGCCTCGGTCACCGGAGTGCGGGGATCCCGTTCGGGGTCGGTTGCCCGAGTCCCGCAGACCGGTTGCCCGACGGTCACCGACGTGCGCGAAACCGCTTCCGCGACGGTCGTCGGCGGGCGGGGAATCGGTTCCGCGCCGGTCATCGAAGTGCGCGAAGCCGGTTCCGCGTCGCTCACCGGGGTGCGGACGCCGCTCGACCCCGCGACCACCAGCAGCGCCGCGAGCACCGAGCATGCCCCGAAGGCGTACGTGTACGCGTCCCGGCCCAGCCACGCCACCACCACCGGTCCGAGCACCGCGCCGATGCCGAAGTGGGCGTTGAGCACGTTCAGCATGGCCGTGGAGCGGTCGCCGAAACCGACGGCGAAGAGCTGGTTGAGGCCGTAGTCGATACCGCCGAAGCCGAGGCCCGCGAGAAAGGCGGCGGCCAGGGCGGGCGGCCAGCCGGGGGCGAGCGCGAAGCCCGCGGCGCCCAGCGCCATCAGGCCGTAACTCGCCGCCAGCAGAGCTCTGTTGCTGATCCGGGAGTGGATCGCGTTGAAGGCGAGGACGCCCGCCACGCCCCCCGTGAAGTGCAAGCTCAGACCGAGCCCGGCGCCCGCCGGGGACAGGCCGAACTCGGCGCGCAGGCCCGGCACGGCCGGACCGTAGAGCGCCTGGAGCATCCCGATGAGGACGAACCCGCCGCAGGACGCGGCCGTGGCCGGCCGTGAGAACAGCCGGGCCGGCGCGGGGGTCCTCAGGACCGTCTCGCTCACCTGACCTCCGACCTTGGGCAGGCCGGAGCCATGTGGGCCCGGCGCGGCGCAACAGTATGGGCTACCGAGGTGAATCGGCAACGGGTTAAAACATGGGGTGTATAAAGTCAGTCGCCCAGAATGTCCCGCACGAAAGCGTTGGCGAACTTGCCGTGCGGGTCGAGCGAGCGGACCAGCTCCCGGAAGTCGCCGAGCCGGGGACAGCGCTCGCGCAGCGCCGACGCGGGAACGGTGAAGACCTTCCCCCAGTGCGGCCGCGCGTCGAAGCCCTCCAGCGCCTCCTCCACCCGCCGCACCACCGGCAGCACCGCCTTCGTGTCCTCGACCCAGGTGAAGTGCAGCGCCACCGTGTCCCGCCCGTACGCCGGGCTCAGCCACTGCGCGTCGGCGGCCACCGTGCGCACTTCGCAGATCTGCAGCACCGGCGCGACCGTCTCACGGATCGCGTCCAGGGCGCGCAGCGCGTCCAGGGCGTACGGCCTCGGCAGCAGGTACTCCGACTGCAGCTCGGCGCCGCTGCTCGGCGTGAACTCGGCCCGGAAGTGCGGAAGCCGCTCGTGCCAGGGCCCCGGCACCCCGAACTGCTCGGTGCAGTTGACCGCGGGCATCCCCGGCACCGGGTGCAGCTTCTCGGTCGCGGGCGCGGCCCACGGGAAGTCGGACAGCGGCTGGTCGGCGCGCCGCTTGAGCCACACCTGCCGGAAACCGGGCGCCCGCCAGTCGGTGAACAGGCTCACGCTGTAGGCCGACGCCGCCACCTTCTCGAAGTCCAGCCCCTCCAGCGGCAGTTCGGTGAAGACGCGCTGCTCGACCTCGTACGACGGCTCGAGGTCCAGGGTGAGCGCGGTGACCACGCCCAGCGCGCCCAGGGACGTCACCGCACCCTCGAACCGGTCGTCGCCGCGTCCGATGGTGACCAGGGAGCCGTCGGCCGTGACGATCTCCACCTCGCGCACGGGCGCCGCGAGCGACCCGTTGCCGACCCCCGAGCCATGGGTGCCGGTGGCGACCGAGCCGGCCACCGAGATGTGCGGCAGGGAGGCCATGTTGGGCAGGGCCAGCCCGTGCGCGTACACGATCCGGGCGAGTTCCGCGTACCGCACGCCGCCCGAGACGCGTACCGTCCCGGCGGTGGTGTCGACGTCGATCACCGGGGGCAGGTCGGCGACCGTCAGCAGGATGCCCTCGGGGCCCGGCTCGGCGATCGCGTTGAAGGAGTGCCCGCTGCCCAGCACGCGTACCTTCGCGCTGCGCGCCACGAGATCCCTGATCCCGTCCAGCGAGTAGGGGCGGTGCAGCTCCTTGGCGGTGTAGGTGATGTTTCCCGCCCAGTTGGTGACCGTGGTCGTCATCTGTGTCGTCCCTCCCGGAGAGTGCCCATGCGTTGACCCTCTCATTTGCCGCGGCCTAGCGTAGATACCGGTTTCCACCGCCCGTCCCCGAGCCGGAAGGCCCTTCGTTGCCCGAGCGTCCCCAGGCGCTGTTCGCCATGACGGCCGAGAACGTTCCGCAGGTGTTTCCGCCGGAGGTGCTGGCACGGCTGAACGAGTCCGTGGACATCGACCCCGGACTGGTCGCCGAGGACTTCGCCGACCCCCGGGTGCGGAAGGTCCTCGCCCGCACGGAGGTCCTCGTCACCGGCTGGGGCTGCCCCGTGCTGGACGCCGCCGCCCTCGACGCGGCTCCCGGGCTGCGCGCGGTCCTGCACTCGGCCGGCTCGGTCAAGGGCTTCGTGACGCCCGAGGTGTGGCGGCGCGGCATCGCGGTCTCCTCGGCGGCCGCCGCCAACGCGATCCCGGTCGCCGAGTACACGCTCGCGGCGATCCTGCTCGCCGGGAAGGACGCCTTCACGGCCCGGGACCGGCTGCGCGCCGGGCACACCTTTCCCGGCTGGGAGTTCGTACCCGGCATCGGCAACCACGGCCGCCGGGTCGGCGTCGTCGGCGCCTCCCGCGTCGGCCGCCGCCTGCTGGACCTCCTGCGCCCCTTCGACCTGCGGCCGAGCCTCGCCGACCCGTACGTCGACGAGGCGCGCGCCGCCGCACTGGGCGTACCGCTGCTTCAGCTCGACGACCTGCTGCGCACCTCGGACATCGTGACGCTGCACGCCCCCGAGACCGCCGAGACCCGGCACATGATCGGCAGGCGCGAGCTGGCGCTGATGCCCGACGGGGCGGTGCTGATCAACACGGCACGCGGCGGCCTGGTCGACCACGACGCGCTGATCGCGGAACTGCGCACCGGCCGCCTCTCCGCGGTCCTCGACGTCACCGCCCCCGAGCCCCTGCCGGCCGGCTCACCCCTCTACGGGCTCGCCAACGCCTTCGTCACCCCCCCACCTGGCGGGATCCCAGGGCAACGAGGTGGCCCGTCTCGGCCGGACGGTGGCGGAGGAGGCGGCGCGCTTCGCGGCCGGGGAGGAACCGGCGTACGCGGTCGATCCAGGGGCGCTGGAGCGGGAGGCATGAGCGGGAGGCGTGACCGACGCCGCTTGCTGCGGATTTCGTTGTCGTCATGCGTTACATCCGCTGTTTGCATCTTTCCATAGCGTTTTCCCGGCGATATCAGTAGCGTGCGGCTCCATGGCCCACGACCCATCGCCCGGCGTACCCGGCGACCGTCCCGCCGGCCAGCCCACCGCCCTGTCCGCGACCCTGCCCGTGACCGACCTCACCCGGCACCGCCGGCTGCGCGAACAGGGGAGTCTGGAGCGGGCCGATCTCGACGCGATCCTCGACGCCGGGTTCGTCTGTCATCTGGGCGTCGTGGTCGAGGGGCGGCCGCTGGTCGTGCCGACCGTCTACGGCCGGGACGAGCGGCGGCTCTACCTCCACGGCTCGGTGGCCGGCCGCAGCCTCGCGGGCGGTACGCCCGTCTGCGTCACCGTCACCCACGTCGACGGACTGGTGCTGGCCCGCTCGGTCTTCGAGCACGGCGTCAACTACCGCAGCGCGATGATCCACGGCGTGGCCCGCAGGGTCACCGACCCGGAGGAGAAACTGGCGGGCCTGCGCCGGCTCACCGAGCACGCGGCGCCAGGCCAGTGGTCGTACGCCCGGGGCCCGAACCGCAAGGAGCTCGCCGCCACCACCCTCCTCGCGCTCTCGCTGGAGGAGGCGTCGGTGAAGATCCGCACGGGTGCGCCGGACGACGGTGACGGACCGGACGCCGAGCTGGGACTGTGGGCCGGAACCCTGCCGCTGACCTCGGTCTGGGGCGCGCCCGTGCCCGACCCGCTGCTCCCGCCGGACACTCCCGTACCGGGACACATCGCGCGCCGTGCGGGGACCCGGCACGGCTGACGCGCGGGCGAGGGCATACCGTGAGGAGTCGAACGCCTGAGCCGGGAGGAGAGATCGGGATGGGCAGCCGTACCGCGCTGGTCGAGGATCTGATGGAGCGGTTCCCGCAGGTACCGCGGGAAGCGGTCTTTAAGGAGGACCTGCTGCGAGGGGGCGTCGCCTTCGACCCGTCCGCCCTCAGCGACAACGAGAGCGGCGAGGTGAAGCCGAAGTCGTACTTCATCTTCTCCTTCGACCACGGCACCCTGCCGGAGCTCGGCGAGGCCGCGCTGCGCCGGCCGCCGGAGGAGATCATCCTCACCGGAGGGCCGTACGACCTGCGGCGGACCGTGGTGTCCGTGCGGGTGAACCCGTCCTCGCCCTACCGTGTCGCCGCCGACGAGGAGGGCGTGCTCGGGCTCTACCTCGACGGAAAACGCATCTCCGACGTCGGTGTGCCGCCCATGCCGGAGTACTACCGGCACACCCTCTCCAACGGGAAGTCCGTCATGGAGGTCGCCCCGACGATCCAGTGGGGCTATCTCATCTATCTCACCGTTTTCCGCGTCTGCCAGTACTTCGGCGCCAAGGAGGAGTGCCAGTACTGCGACATCAACCACAACTGGCGCCAGCACAAGGCCGCCGGGCGCCCGTACACCGGGGTGAAGGACGTCGAGGAGGTGCTGGAGGCCCTCGAGATCATCGACCGGTACGACACCCAGAAGGCCTCCACCGCCTACACCCTCACCGGCGGCGCCATTACGAAAACGGTCGCGGGACGCGACGAGGCCGACTTCTACGGGCACTACGCCAAGGCCATCGAGGAGCGCTTCCCGGGCCGCTGGATCGGCAAGGTGGTCGCCCAGGCGCTGCCGCGCGACGACGTGCAGCGGTTCAAGGACTACGGCGTGCAGATCTACCACCCCAACTACGAGGTGTGGGACCGCCGGCTGTTCGAGCTGTACTGCCCCGGCAAGGAGCGTTACGTCGGCCGCGACGAGTGGCACAAGCGCATCCTGGACTCGGCGGAGGTCTTCGGCGCGCGCAACGTCATTCCCAACTTCGTGGCGGGCGTGGAGATGGCGGAGCCCTTCGGTTTCACCACCGTCGACGAGGCCATCGCCTCGACGACCGAGGGGCTGCGCTTCTTCATGTCGCACGGCATCACGCCCCGCTTCACCACCTGGTGCCCCGAGCCGACCACCCCGCTCGGCAAGGCCAACCCCCAGGGCGCGCCGCTGGAGTACCACATCCGGCTGCTGCAGGCCTACCGCCAGACCATGGACGACTTCGGTCTCTCCTCGCCCCCCGGCTACGGCCCGCCCGGACCCGGCCGCGCCGTCTTCTCGGTGAGTTCCTTCATGGACAGCCTGCCCGCGCAGGAGCCGGCCGAGGTGTAACTCCCCTCCCTCCGCCGGACATAGGGGTGTCATCGCGAGCGGCGGACGGAAGGGGGGCGGGTGTGCCGGAGGACGGAACACCTGACGGGGGCCTCGGGCCCGAGGAGCGGCTTCGCGCGCTGTACACGGCGCCCTACGGGCGGGTGCTCGGCTTCGCCCGGCGCCGTGCCGCGGACGCGGAGAGCGCGCAGGACGCGGTGGCCGAGACGTTCCTCGTCGCCTGGCGCCGGACACCGACAGGGCGCGGCTGCTCTTCTCCGCGGCGACGCCCGACGGACTGCGCATGCAGTACTGGGAGGCGCCCAACAGGTCCGGGGGCCTGTGCCACTAATTGCACCTGCTGGAGCCGGGCGGGCGGCCGACGGACTCCGGCGGCTGGTCGGAGTGCTTCCGCGGCGACGGCCACCGTGCCCCCGCGCTGTGGTCCACCGTGGACGCCAACGCGCTGTCAGGGTGGGTCGGCGTCCCCGGCCGCGCACCCGATGCGGCCGTCGCCGTCCGGGTCGTGTGGCAGGACGGAAGGCGTGACGGACCGATAAATCTCGGCCGGGATCGATACTTCTTGACGTTCCTTCCGTATAACTCTCGTAGCAACAAAGCGGAGTGGGCACGGGAGTACCGGACCGAGGCACTCGACGCGTGCGGGCGGGTGGTCGCGATGGTGTACTCCAACCGCTGGCCGAACGAGGTCCCCAGGTCACTTGACGCGACCGCCGGTAACCGAATTGAATACGGCGCTTGTCAGTTGTGACGACGTTGTGAAAGGCTCGGGCTCCCGCGAGGTTCCCCACAACTCCGTTGCCAATCAAGTGAGTTGACCTCGCTCGTGGATGCAGGAGACCCATGCCCGACCTGCCGACCCCGAAGGACGCCGCTGAGGCCGCGCTGTTCTCCGAGTGCTGGGACGCGGTGCTTTCCTACGCCGATCTGTGCACAGCCGGCGCCGAAGCGGCCACCCAGTTGGCCACCGAGGCCTTCGCGCTCGGCATGCGCGAGGTCCGCGTCGGCGACGGCGGCCTGGCCAAAGGCGCCGGCCGCCGCTCGCGACTCCCCATGATCCCGCTGCTGTTGACCGCCGTACGCACCACGGCGGCCGCCTGGGAGGAGAGCGGGCGGGGGCACGACCTCGACCCCGATCTGCGGCTGTGGCTCCACTCGGACAAGGCCGCCCGCTACACCGGGCCCCCGCTGCAGCGCCCGCTCGCCCTGCGCGGTCTGCGCGACCTCCAGGAGGCCGACGCGGCACTGCTGTGGCTGGCCGAGGTGGAGGCGCTGCCGACGTCCGTGGTCTCCCGCCGCCTCGGGCTCGATCCGGCCCTCGTCGGCGAGGAACTCGCCCAGGTCCGCGGCCTGTTCCGGGACCGCTGCCACCGCGCCCACCTCGACACGCCGATGGACGCGGACTGCCGCAGCTACGCCCGGCTGCTGGACGCGGTCACCCGCTCGCCCGCCGCCGACATCCCCGCCGACCTCTCCCGCCACCTCGCCACCTGCGTGGACTGCGCCGAGGCCGCCGCCTGTCTGCGCCCGCACGGCGGCGGACTGCCCGCCGCCCTCACCGGCGGGGTGATCGGCTGGGGCGGCCTCGCCTACCTGGAGCGCCGCCGACGGGCCGCCGAGGTCCGCCTCGGCGCGGGACGCCCGGAGCCCGCCGACGGGGACGGCGGCCGGCCCGTCACGGGCGCCCAGCGCGCCCGCGTCCTGCGCAACGGTCTGCTCGTCGCCGCCGTGGTGGTGTCGCTGCTCGCACTGGCCGTCTCGCTGATGCCGTTCGGCGGCGACAAGGGCACCGCGGCGAGCGGTGATCCGACCGACAGCAGCCCCGTGGCGGCCCCCGGCCCGTCCCTGCCGGACCTCAGCCCGCCGGCGACCACGGCCTCCGCCACCGGCACCCCGAGCCCGCGCCCCACGGCCTCGGCGACCAGGTCCGCAGGCGACAAGAACCCCGACCCCGAACCGCAGGGCACCTCCTCCTCGACGGCCAGTACGGGGTCGGCGGACCGCTCCCCGACGACCTGCACCTACGCCTACGACCTGGTCAACCAGTGGCCGGACGGCTTCCAGGCCACCCTCTCCGTCACCACCGCCGACGCCCTCGGCGACTGGAGCGTCGCCTGGTCCTTCCGGGACGGCCAGCAGGTGACCCAGATGTGGGACGCCAGCTTCGGCCAGAACGACTCCCGGGTCACCGCCAAGGCCGCCGACTACAACCGGTCCGTCCCCGCCGACGGCACCCTCTCCTTCGGCTTCCTCGCCTCCTGGAAGGGCAAGAACGCCCCGGCGTACGACGTGACGCTCAACGGACACAGCTGCGCGAAAAGCAGTTGACGCGCCTCCGCCGTGACGGGCTACTGTTGCGGCGGTTCCCGCACGAGGAACAGACACAGGCACAGGACGAGGAGGTGTCGACCGATGGCTGTCATGACGATGGGCGCTGCCCGCATCCAGTTCATCAAGTCCACCTCCGTGGCCGTCGGCTGACTCACCGAAGTCCCAAACTCTTTGCCGGTGGCCGCCCTTGTGAAGGGTCACCCCTTGACTTCCAGTTCTGCTTCCCCCGTTCTCCCCGCGCTCGCTCCCTACGGCTGGGACGAGGCCTGGGCGGACGCCTTCCTCCCGTACGCCGCCGAAGGGCTCCTGCCCGGGCGGGTGATCCGGGTCGACCGCGGTCAGTGCGACGTGGTCACCCCGAGCGGGGTGCTGCGGGCCGACACCGCCTTCGTCACCCCGCACGACCCGCTGCGGGTCGTCTGCACCGGCGACTGGGTCGCCGTCGAACCCGGCGGCAACCCCCGCTATGTGCGCTCGTATCTGCCACGCCGCACCGCCTTCGTACGCTCCACCTCCTCCAAGCGGTCCGAGGGGCAGATCCTCGCCGCCAACGTCGACCACGCGATCGTCGCCGTGTCCCTGGCCGCCGAACTCGACCTGGGCCGCGTCGAACGCTTCCTCGCCCTCGCCTGGGAGTCGGGCGCCCAGCCCCTGGTCGTCCTCACCAAGGCCGACCTCGTGCCGGACCCGGTGACCCGCTCGCACCTCGTCCAGGACGTGGAGCTCTCCGCGCCCGGCGTGAGCGTCCTGCTGGTCAGCGCGGTCGAGGGGGACGGGCTCGACGTCCTCGTGTCCCTCGTCTCCGGCGGCACGTCCGTGCTGCTCGGCCAGTCCGGTGCCGGCAAGTCGACCCTCGCGAACACGCTCATCGGCGAGGACGTGATGGACGTACGGGCCGCGCGGGACGTCGACGGCAAGGGGCGCCACACCACCACCACGCGCAACCTGCTCGCCCTCCCCGGCGGGGGTGTCCTCATCGACACGCCCGGTCTGCGCGGGGTCGGGCTGTACGACGCCGAGAGCGGGGTCGGTCAGGTCTTCAGCGAGATCGAGGAACTGGCCGAACGGTGCCGCTTCCACGACTGCGCGCACACCGCCGAACCCGGGTGCGCGGTGCTGGCGGCCGTCGACGCCGGGGAACTCGCCGTGCGGCGCCTGGACAGCTACCGCAAGCTGATCCGCGAGAACCAGTGGATCGTCGCCAAGACGGACGCCCGCCTGCGCGCCGAGCTCCGCCGGGACTGGAAGCGGAAGGGGGCGGAGGGCAGGGCGGCCATGGAGGCCAAGCGGGGCCGCCGACGGTAGGCAACGCCACGTCCGAATCCCGCTGGCCGCGTCTGCCCCCTCGGGCGGAGACTGGACGGCGTGATGGACGAGGACACCAGGTACGAAGCCGTACGCAGCCGGGACGCCCGGTTCGACGGGGAGTTCTTCTTCGCCGTCGAGACCACCGGGATCTACTGCCGGCCCAGCTGCCCCGCGGTGACCCCCAACCGCCGCAACGTCCGCTTCTTCACGACGGCCGCCGCCGCGCAGGGCTCGGGTTTCCGGGCTTGCCGGCGGTGCCGTCCGGACGCGGTCCCGGGCTCGGCGGAGTGGAACGTGCGCGCGGACGTCGTGGGCCGGGCCATGCGACTGATCGGCGACGGCGTCGTCGACCGGGAGGGCGTGGCCGGGCTCGCGGCGCGGCTCGGCTACAGCGCCCGGCAGGTGCAGCGGCAGCTGACCGCCGAGCTGGGCGCCGGACCGGTCGCCCTGGCCCGCGCCCAGCGGGCGCACACCGCGAGGGTGCTGGTGCAGACGACCGATCTGCCGATCACGGAGATCGCGTTCGCGTCCGGGTTCGCCAGTGTGCGGCAGTTCAACGACACGATCCGCGAGGTGTACGCCGCGACGCCCAGCGAGTTGCGGGCCGCCGCGCCGCAGCACAGGGGCCGTCAGCAGGCGGTGGGGATCCCGCTGCGGCTCGCCCACCGGGGCCCGTACCAGGCCGCCGCCGTCTTCGACCTGCTCGCGGCCGAGGCCGTGCCCGGCGTGGAGGAGGTCCAGGGGACACGCGGGCGGCGCACCTACCGTCGTACGCTCCGCCTTCCGCACGGCACGGGCGTCGTCGCCGTCGACGAGCGGCCGGGCCTGGTGAGGACCGTGTCCGGTGCCCATCCAGGGGGCTGGCTCGAGGCGCGGTTGCAGCTCGCCGATCCCCGCGACCTGACCACCGCCGTGGGGCGGCTGCGGCGCCTGTTCGACCTGGACGCCGACCCCTACGCCGTGGACGAGCGGCTCGGCGCGGACGCGCGGCTCGCTCCGCTGGTCGCCGCGCGGCCGGGACTGCGCTCGCCCGGTGCCGCCGACGCGGAGGAGCTGGCGGTGCGGGCGCTGGTCGGGCGGCGGGAGGCCGAGCGGCTGGTACGGCGCTACGGCAAGGCGCTCGACTCGCCCGCCGGCAGCCTCACCCACCTCTTCCCCGAACCCGCCGTCCTCGCCGAGGCCGAACCCCACGGCACGCTCGGCGCCCTCGCCGCGGCCCTCGCCGATGGCGCCGTCCGCCTCGACCCCGGCGCCGACCGCGACGACGCCGAGGCGGCGCTGCTCGCCCTGCCCGGACTGGACGCCGCCACGGTCGCCGTCATCCGCACCCGTGCCCTGGGCGACCCCGACGTCGCCCCGCCCGGGCCCGACGTCCCCGACAGCTGGCGCCCCTGGCGCTCCTACGCCCTGCGACACCTGCGCACAGCAGGAGAGTTGGACTGACCTGTGACGACCACCGTGTGGACCCGCGTCGACAGCCCCCTCGGCCCGCTGCTGCTCACCGCCGACCCGGCCGGCGCGCTCACCTCCGTCTCCGTGCCGGGACAGAAGAACGGCCCCGCGGTGCGGGAGGGCTGGCGGCACGAGCCCGCCGCCTTCCGGGCCGCCGAGGAACAGCTCGCCGCCTACTTCGCCGGCGCACTCAAGGAGTTCCGGCTGCCGTTCAGCACCGCGGGCAGCGAGTTCCGGGAACGGGTGTGGAACGCCCTGGACCTGGTGCCGTACGGGGCGAGCACGACGTACGGCGAGATCGCCGCGCGGATCGGGGCACCCCGGGCCGCCGTACGGGCCGTGGGCGGTGCCATCGGCGCCAATCCGCTGTTGATCGTCCGGCCCTGCCACCGGGTGATCGGCGCGAACGGCTCACTGACCGGCTACGCGGGCGGGCTGGAGCGGAAGGTGCGCCTGCTCACCCTGGAGGGCTGCCTGTAGCCGCGGTGGCGGATCAGTCCTCCAGCCCCCAGCTGTGGATCCGCCGCGGATGGACACGGATCACCTCCTCGCTGAGGTGCGGGCCCAACTCGTGCGGCCCGGTGAGGAGTTCCGCCTCGCCGCGGATGTCGATGCCGCGCACCTTCCACGGGCGCAGGCTGACGACGTCGTCGACGACCAGCGCGACCTTCGGGTTCTCCCGCAGGTTGCGCCACTTCTTGGTGCGGCCCATGGCGTACCCGCCGACCAGGATCGTGCCGTCGTCCTGCGGGAAGAAGCCGACCGGGTTCGCCTGCGGCTGCCCGTGCGGATCGACGGTGGCCAGCCGTCCCAGCCGCTGCGACTTCAGATACGCGCGCTCGGCCTCGCTGAATTCGCTCATGCCCCTCACCCAAACACACCGGCCGCGCCTCCACATCGGGTCCTCGGCCTAGTCCGCGGGACCTACGTCATCCCCCGATCACCGCGCCCAGCCACGCGCCCATGATCAGCAGGCAGGTGAACAGTTCGGTGAGGACACTGAAGCCGCCCGAGCGCATCGCCCTGCGCAGGGCCGCCATCGCCTCGCCGTGGCGGCCGAGACGGAGGCGTTCCGCGAGGTAGACGCCGGCCATGAAGCCCGGGATCGCGCCGAGCACGGGAAGCAGGATGAAGCCGAGGAGCGCCCCCGTACCGGCGTACACCGCCATCCTGGGCGTGGCGCCGCTCGCCCGCAGCCGACGGGGCGGCAGCGCCCAGCGGACCCCCTGGCAGAGGAGCAGCGCCCCGGTGGCGCCGACCAGGACCCACCAGGCGACCGGCCGCGGGTCCTTCAGCGCCCACCACAGGATCGCGGCCCACACCAGCCACGACCCGGGTACCCCGGGCACCAGCACTCCGCACAGGCCGAGCAGGAGGACCAGACCGACCAGCAGGAGGTCCCACACTCCCATGTGCCCAGGGTGCCGGAGGGATACAGAAAGCGCAGGTCAGCATCTGGTACGGGGTACGGTCACCGACGCGAAGGGGATCCGGGCCCGGGTCACTCCGGTGTCGCCGGGCGGTTCTCCCGCGAGGGGTGGAGCAGTCCGGCGGCCTGTTTTTCGTTTTCCTGTTCGACATGTCACTCGACACGGCGTTCGACTCGGCGTGCCGTGCCGGTTTTTCCCGTTGCCCCGTTTTCATCGGGGCCCGGGGGTGGACAATTGGGGGCATGAGCCAGCAGGGGGGAAGTCCCACCGGTCACGAGGACGACTGGTGGGGGCAGCTGTACGACGACTTCACCGAGGACACGGGGCCGACCCCCGCGGCCGACACGTTGGACGACCGGTTCGCCTCGGCGGCCGGGACCGTGGCCGACGGATCGCCGCCGGGCGAACGGGCCGACGTGGTCCCCGCCCAGCGCAGCGGCACGTCGACGGAGACCCCGACGACGACGGCCCCCTCGTCCCGGACACCGACCGGCACGGACCCCGCCCGCGAAGCGGGCCCCCGGCCGACCGGCCCCCCGGCCGCGGGCAGCCCTGTCGCGCCGCCCCGCCCTCCGGCCGCGGGCAGCCCCGCCCCTCCGCCCCGCCCTCCGGGTACCCCGGCTCCTCCGCCCGGGAGCCCGGCTGCCGGCATCTCCGCCCCTCCACCCCAGAACCCGCCCGTCGGCAGCCCTCTCGCTCCGGCCCAGAGCCCAGGCGCGGGCAGCCCGCCCGCTCCGGCGGGGGGGCTGACTGCGGGTGGCCGCCCCGATGGGGCGGCTTCGGGTCCGCAGCGGGACGGCGCCCCGCCGTCCCGGGACGGGTCGTCTCATCCCTCGGCCCCGGCTCAGGCTGCGGGCAGCCCCGTCCCTCCGGCCCGGCCGCCGGGCACCCCTGCCCCTCCCGTCCAGAGCCCGGGCGCGGGCAGTCCTGCCCCTCCGCCCCCCAGCTCAGCTGCGGGCGCTTCGGCCCGGACCCCGGCCGCGGGTGGTCGCGTCGATGGGGTGGCTTCGGGTCCGCAGCGGGACGGTGCCCCGCCGGTCCAGGATCGTGTGCCGTACCCCCCGCCACCGGTCCCGCCCGCCCCCGCGCCACAGCCCGCCGACCCGCCACCCGCCGACCGGCCCCCGGTCCTCCGCACCGCCACCCACCTCGATCTGCCGACCCTCCCGCCGCCTCCCACTGAACACCTCGACCTCCCGGCCCCGCCCCCACCTCCGGCCGACCGCCTCGATCTGCCGGCCATTCCTCCGCCTCCCGTCGACGACTTCGGTCTGCCGACCTTCCCCCCGCCCCCCGCCGACCATCTCGACTACGTCGGCTCGGGGCCGCCCACCTATGAGGCCGAGCCCACCGCTCTGCCCGTCGCCGATCCGGACGATCTCGATGATCTGGTGGCCGACACCGTGCTCGACGGTGCCCGGTACGGGGCCTGCACCCTGCGTGCCGTCTCCGTCCGGGGGGACTCCGCGCGGTACCGGGGCGAACCGCGCCGCGACTCGTTGCTCACCGCCCGCTTCGGCACCGCCGAGAACGCGCTGATCCTCGTCGCCATGGCCACCGGCGCCCGCGCCACCCCCGGAGCCCACCGTGCCGCCGCCGAGGCCTGCCACTGGATCGGCCGGGCCGTCGGCCGCAGTCATGCCCGGCTCGCGGAGGACATCCGGGCGGCGAGGCGCGGTGATCTGAAGTCGGGCCTGCACCGTCTCACCGACCGCAGCCTCGGCAAACTCCGCGCCAGCGCCGCAGAGCAGGGCATCGAGCCGGAGGAGTACTCCGCCACCCTGCGCTGCCTGCTGCTGCCGGCCGACCCGGAGTGCCGTACCCGCGTCTTCTTCGGCGTCGGCGGGGGCGGACTGTTCCGCCTCAGGGACGGTGACTGGCAGGACATCGAGCCCCGCGTCACCGAGGTCACCGGCGACCCGGTCGTCGGCTTCGGCTCGCTGCCCGCCGAGACCCCCGAGGGCGACCGCCTCACCATGGACCTCGGCATCCCCACACCCCCGAGCCCCTACGAGCCGGCCCCCGAACCGCCCCGCGAACCCTTCCGCTTCCGTGCCTCGGTGGCCCGCCCGGGTGACACCCTGCTGATGTGCACCGCGGGCCTCGCGGACCCGCTGCGCGGCGAACCGGACCTGTGCCGCTATCTGACGGGCCGATGGTCCGGACCCACCCCGCCCGGCCTCGCCGCGTTCCTCGCGGACGTCCAGGTCCGGGTCAAGGGTTACGCGGACGACCGTACGGCCGCGGCCGTTTGGGAGGCGTGAGCGCGCGGCCTGTGAATTGATGGACCCAGCGGGATCATCGGAGACCGAAGGGGCAGCAGAGCACCATGGCCAAACAGAACGTCGCCGAGCAGTTCGTCGACATCCTCGTCCGCGCCGGAGTCAAGCGCCTGTACGGCGTCGTCGGCGACAGCCTCAACCCGGTGGTGGACGCGGTGCGCCGCAACGCAGCCATCGACTGGGTGCACGTACGCCACGAGGAGACCGCCGCCTTCGCGGCCGGCGCGGAAGCCCAGATCACCGGCAAGCTCACCGCGTGTGCGGGCTCCTGCGGGCCCGGCAACCTCCATCTCATCAACGGCCTCTACGACGCCCACCGTTCGATGGCCCCGGTCCTCGCGCTCGCGTCGCACATCCCCTCCAGCGAGATCGGCCTGGGCTACTTCCAGGAGACCCACCCCGACCGGCTCTTCCAGGAGTGCAGCCACTACAGCGAGCTGATCTCCAGCCCGAAGCAGATGCCCCGGCTGCTGCAGACCGCCATCCAGAACGCGGTCGGCCGCTCCGGCGTCAGCGTGGTCTCCCTCCCGGGCGACATCGCCGCCGAGCCCGCCCCCGACAAGGCCGCCGAGACCGCACTGGTCACCTCCCGGCCCACGGTCCGACCGGGCGACGCCGAGATCGACGAACTCGCCCGGATGATCGACGCGGCCGACCGGGTCACCCTGTTCTGCGGCAGCGGCACGGCCGGCGCGCACGCCGAGGTCATGGAGTTCGCCGGGAAGATCAAGTCGCCGGTGGGGCATGCGCTGCGCGGCAAGGAGTGGATCCAGTACGACAACCCCTACGACGTCGGCATGAGCGGACTGCTCGGCTACGGCGCCGCCTACGAGGCCACCCACGAGTGCGATCTGCTGATCCTGCTCGGCACCGACTTCCCGTACAACGCCTTCCTGCCCGACGACGTCAAGATCGCCCAGATCGACGTCCGGCCCGAGCACCTGGGCCGCCGCTCCAAGCTCGACCTGGCGGTGTGGGGAGATGTGCGCGAGACGCTGCGCTGTCTGATCCCGCGGGTGCGGGAGAAGTCCAACCGCCGGTTCCTGGACCGGATGCTCAAGAAGCACGCGGACGCGCTGGAGGGGGTGGTGAAGGCCTACACCCGCAAGGTGGACAAGCACGTGCCGATCCATCCCGAGTACGTGGCGTCCGTACTCGACGAACTCGCCGACGACGACGCCGTGTTCACCGTGGACACCGGGATGTGCAACGTGTGGGCGGCCCGTTACATCTCGCCCAACGGCCGTCGCCGGGTGATCGGTTCGTTCTCGCACGGCTCGATGGCGAACGCGCTGCCCATGGCGATCGGGGCGCAGTTCACGGATCGCAAGCGGCAGGTGGTTTCCATGTCCGGGGACGGCGGATTCTCCATGCTGATGGGCGACTTCCTGACGCTGGTGCAGTACGACCTCCCGGTCAAGGTCGTCCTCTTCAACAACTCCTCCCTCGGCATGGTCGAGTTGGAGATGCTGGTGGCGGGGCTGCCCTCGCACGGCACCACCAACAAGAACCCCGACTTCGCCGCCGTCGCCCGCGCCTGCGGTGCTTACGGGGTGCGGATCGAGAAGCCCAAGGATCTCGCCGGCGCCCTGAAGGACGCCTTCAAGCACAAGGGCCCGGCACTCGTCGACGTGGTCACCGATCCCAACGCCCTGTCCATCCCGCCGAAGATCAGCGCCGAGATGGTGACCGGCTTCGCCCTGTCGGCATCCAAGATCGTCCTGGATGGTGGAGTCGGCCGCATGCTGCAGATGGCCCGCTCCAACATCCGCAACGTGCCGCGGCCTTAGCTGTTGTAGGGGACCCAGGCGCGTTCGCCCGCGTCGTTCGTTCCGTACCAGTAGCGGGCCTTGCCCTTGATGCCGCTGGTGCGGAACGGGTGGCCGTGGTCGTCGATGCGGACCGTGCCGGTGCGGCCCTGTGAGGACCAGTCGAGCTCGAGATACCAGCTGGCGTCGTACGTCTCGGTCGTCGCCGTGACCAGCAGCACCTCGGGGTCCTGGGCCGAGACGCGGTAGGGGAACTGAACCGCGGGCGCCGGCTTTCCCCCGTCGTTGGTGCCGGGCATCGGGTGGGCGATGGGCCGGTTGACGTCGAGGTTCACGGCGAAGCTGCGCGGGGTCAGACCGCCGCCGCAGCCCTCGTCCATGGAGTACGCGGTGCCGGGTACGGGGTTGCCGCGGCCCACGATCCGGACGCGCAGGGCGTTCAGCACGACGGCCGTCGACGACTTTCCCTGCACCGAGATCTCCACCGTCGACTGCCGCCCCTGCACCGCGTTCTGCGTCGCCGCCCACACCGCGGCGTCCTGCGGCACCGGTGGCGGGGGCACCTCGGTCGGCGTCTTGTCGATCACGTAGTTCTGGCCGCACCCTCCTTGCCAGACCTGCGAGTCGACGGTCAGGGCCAAGGGCACAGCGGTGGGCGCGGGAGCCTTGCCCTTCACGGCCGGGGCGTCCTGCGACGGGGGAGTGGGCGACGCCGTACCACCCGTCGAGGGTGAGGCCGAGCCGGCGCCGGGGGAGGGGCTGCTGCTCGCGCCGCCGGCCGACGGGGCGCGGCGGGCGCCGGCCTCCGTCGTACGGGACGGCCCGGACGGTGTCCTGGCGGAACCGCCCCGCGCCCCGTCCTCCGACAGCGCCGAGACGGTCCCGAGCGTGGCCAGCAGCACGGTGGCCACGGCGGCGCCGAGGAGACTCCGCCGCCGACGGAACCAAGGGCGGGGGCGGGGGGCGGGGGTGGCCCCGGTACCACCCGCCGCGTGCTCGGGCTGACGAGCGGCCGTGTCGTGAGGGGAACCCACCGTCTCCGGCCCGCGATCCGTTCCCCCGACCACGGAAGCAGCCGTCTCCACCTCGCGCGCGGCTGTCTCGGTCTCGGGACCGGTTCCGTCGGCGACGCCGGCGGTCGTCTCCGGCTCGCGCGCGGCTGTCTCGGTCTCGGGACCGGTCGTCTCGGGATGGGGAGCGAGTCCCTTCGACGAGGGCGCTGACGCCCCGGACGGGGAAGTGGGCGTCGTCCCTGACAGAGGAGCAGCCGTCCCGATCGGGGAAGCAAGCGTCGTCCCGGATAGAGGAGCGGCCGTGTCGGGCGGGGAGGTGGGTGGCTGGGGTGGGGAAGTGGCCGTGCCGGACGGGGAAGTGTGTGGCTCGCTCTGGGGAGCGGCCGTGTCGGGCAGGGAGGTGGGTGGCTGGGGTGGGGAAGTGGCCGTGCCGGACGGGGAAGTGTGTGGCTCGCTCTCGGAAGCGGCCCCGCCGGGCAGGGAGGTGGGTGGCTGGGGCCGGGAAAGACCCGCGCCCGGCTGGGAAGTCGGTGACTCCGGCAGAGAAACAGGTGCATCCCGCACGGAAGTCGGTGACTTCGGCGGGGAAAGATGTGCGCCCGGCTGGGAAGCCTGCGGATCCGTCAGGGCGATGGCCCCGCCCGGGTGGGAAGCGGCTCGCCCCGGCACGGACGTGTGCGCGGTGTCGGTCGGGGGTGGTTCCTCCGGTGTGCGGGGTCGCTGGCGTGCCGCGACCGCCAGGAGCCACTGCCGGTGCAGTTCGAGGCGTTCTTCCGGCGTCGCCTCGCAGAAGGCGGCCAGGCGCTCCAGCGGGGCGAAGTCCTGCGGCACCGCCTCGCCCGCGCAGTAGCGGTGGAGCGTGGAGGTGTTCATGTTGAGGCGCCGTGCCAGCGAGCCGTAGCTCCGGTCCGTGCGGTCCTTCAACCGGCGCAGCAGCGCCGCGAACTGCTCGACGTCGTCCCGTGTCGACACCGTTCCCCCGTCTCCCCGTCGTCCCCGTCATCCCAGGCACTCATATACCTGCACGTCAGATGGGCTGGGATGGTTCCACCCCGGCCGATCGGACGGCGGCCGTTGCGCCGGGGCGCCGGGAGCGCCGATGCTCTTGGTGTCGCACCGACCAGGGCGAACCGACCATCCGCCGTCGCGGCGACCTTCCGACACCCATGCACTCATCCACGGGGGACACCCATGTCCAAGTGCACCCGAGCAGGCGCGCTCATCGCACTCGCCGTCACGGGCCTCGCCCTCGGCACGACGCTCGCCCCACCGGCGGACGCCGCGTCCCGGGCACCGGGGTTCCTGGCGGCCGCGGACCTGCCGCCACACGCCTCGTCGTCCTGGACCGCCGGCAGGGTCACCGTCGGCGTACCGGAGGCGGTGGAACAGGACCGCTGCCTGAGCATGGCGCTGGGCGGGGGCCAGGACACCTGGTACCGGGAGTTCCGCACCGACCTCGACACGGGCGCCCGTCAGGTCAGTGTCCAACTGCCCGGCGTCAGCGCGGCGAAGGGCCGCTTCGCGCGGCTCGACAAGGACATCGCGTCCTGCCCGGCCCGGATCGAGGAAGCCGACCCGGAGACGGCGGCGACGCTCAAGGATTACGGCACCCTGCCGGTCGAGGAGGGCGCCCATGTCTACGGCCTGCACACCCAGACCTCCTGGGGAGCCAACGACATCCGGCTCCTGTCCGTGGGCCGGGACGGCAGGACCGTGACCGTCGTCGACTGGGGGCAGATGGGCGGCTTCAGGGACGCGCCGGTCAAGGCGTTCAAGAAGACGACCACGACCGCCGTGAACAAGCTCCACTGACCGCACGACCAGGGCCGCCCTCCCGCCACGGGGGTCGGGAGGGCGCCCACCGACCACCGCACCTCTCACAACACGCAACCGAAAACGGGGAACAGACATGAGCAGCAAGACCCGCACCGTCATCAGCGCCGGCCTCCTCGCCGTCGCCCTCGGCCTCGGCGCCACCGCCCAGGCCTCCGCCGGCGCCCCGCGCAGCGTCAGCGGCAGGACGTCCGACAACCTCACCCGGATCGCCGACTTCTACGGCACCTACATCGACGCGGTGTACGACGAGGACAGCGGCAACCTCGGCACCGCCCTGCGCGGCCACTACCTCACGCCCGCCTTCCAGAAGGAGCTGAACAAGTGGGAGGAGCGGGAGCACGCGGACGGCGTTCTGCGTGCCCAGAACGTGCCGCTGGCGTGGAAGGTCACCGAGACCGGCACCAGGGCGGGCCGGACGGAGGCCGTCGTCACCCTGACCTGGAGCCGCGGGGTGACCTCCAAGGTGGTCGTCGACATGAACGCCGGCCACAAGATCTTCCACATCGGCGCCAGGTAAGCGGGCAGCGGTTGACCGTCGCGCCGCGGCCCTCGGCCGCGGTGTGAGCACCGCCTGGAACGGCCGCAGCGCGGGAGCATGTCGCTCCCGCGCTGCGGCCGTTCGGTCGTCGGACGGTTCTCGGTTCCCCGTACGGGCCGGAAAACCAGTGGATTCAGGCCAGTTTGGTGAGCCGCGGGCACGGTCCGCCGGGCCCTCGAGCAGGACCTGGACGCCCGGTACCAACCGCCACACCGCTGTGGCGAGTACGACGGGATCGGCAGACCGGAGTCGGCGCAGGCGATGATCCCGGATGGTCAGGATGCCCCCGGACGCCTAGGCGCGAAGGCGTTCGGCACGGTCCGCCGGTGCCCGTCCGGCCGAAAGGGACGTATGCGTGGCCGAACACCCGGTGGTTGAGCATTCGACATGACTGCGCCGGGTGACAGAGGGCATGGATCCCGTGAACGTGTTCGACAAGGAGGGGAACCGACATCGGCACGCGGGCGGGGGTCATGAAGAGGCAGGCACGAGGGGGCGGTCCCATGGCGATC
Source organism: Streptomyces sp. NPDC005799 (assembly GCF_040630525.1). Lineage (NCBI taxonomy): Bacteria > Bacillati > Actinomycetota > Actinomycetes > Kitasatosporales > Streptomycetaceae > Streptomyces > Streptomyces sp. NPDC005799. Next base: position 48,775 of record NZ_JBEXXQ010000023.1, on the reverse strand, counting down.
GGGGCCTCCTCGGCTCGGACGGTGGAGGAAGAGACCGACGACGTGACGGAAGGGCCGCAGCCGTCCCAGCTGCGGCGGAGACTCGGGCGCGGGGATCTGAAGGCGGTGCCCGAGGCGCGCAGGGCACTGCGCGAGCTGCTACGGCAGTGGGGCAGGCCCGGACGCTCGGACGTGGCGGAACTGCTCACCAGTGAACTGGTCACCAACGCACTCGTCCACACCGACCACGACGCGGTCCTGACGGCCGTCGTGGGACCGCGTGGACTGCGGGTGGAGGTACGGGACTTCGTGGCCCGCAGGCCCAGGCCCTGCCCGGCGAACACCGGCGACGGCACCCACGGCAGGGGCCTGGTCCTGGTGCAGTCCCTCGCGGACGCGTGGGGGGTACGGGCGCACGGGGTGGGGAAGGCGGTGTGGTTCGAACTCGACGCCGGCCCGGCCTGAACGGGAAGGGGGCGTGGCCACCGGCCACGCCCCCTTCCCTATACCGGCTCCTGCGCCGGCCGGCTCAGCCGAACTGCTGCTCGAGGTCCTTGAGCTTGCGCTCCAGGGAGTCGAGGCGCGGGAGGGCCATTGTGTCGTCCTCCGCGGTGAGATCGACCGTGATCTGGTCGGAACCGCCCTTGCGGACGGGCTGCAGCGAGGGACGCTGGCGGACGGGCAGCGGCTCCGGGGCCGATATGGCAGGCTCCGCGGAGTTCTGGGCGCCTGCCCGCTCCAGGGCCTGCGGCTCCGGTCGGCCGCCGCGGCCGATGATCCCGCGGTGGCCCCGGCTGATCGCCTTGAGCTGGGCGCGTTCCAGCCGGTCCGCCTCACGGCGGCGCAGCCGGTTGGCCTCCTCCTGCCGCTTGTCCTCACGGACCTCCTCGACCGCCTCGTCCAGGCTGCGCACGTTCTCCAGCAGCATCAGCGACCAGGCCCTGTAGGTCTCGCGGGGGGCCCGCAGCCAGCGCACCATACGGATCTGCGGCAGCGGACGCGGCACCAGACCCTGCTCACGCAGGGCGGCCCGGCGGGTCTGCTTCAGCGCGCGGTCGAACAGCACCGCCGCCGAGAGCGACATGCCGGCGAAGAACTGCGGCGCGCCCGCGTGGTCGACCCCTCGGGGCGCGTGCACCCAGTTGAACCAGGCAGAGGCGCCCGCGAACGTCCACACCAGTATCCGGGAGCCGAGAGCGGCGTCACCGTGGGAGGCCTCGCGCACCGCGAGCACGGAGCAGAACATGGCCGCGCCGTCCAGGCCGAACGGCACCAGGTACTCCCAGCCTTCCGAGAGGCCGAGGTTCTGCTGGCCGAAGCCCACCAGTCCGTGGAAGGAGAGCGCGGCGGCGACCGCCGCACAGCAGAACAGGAGCACATAGGAGGCGGTGCCGTATATGGCCTCCTTGCGCCTGCGGCGCTCCTCGCTGCGCTCCCACGAGTCGTCCTTCGCGTGCTCCCCGCCGGACCGCTTGCTGCGCGCGAGCACCGCCACCGCCGCCAGCATGCCCAGGAGCAGTACGGCGCCCGGAAGCAGCCAGTTCAGCGATATGTCGGTCAGTCTCATCTAGGGGTCCCTTGCATTGGGATAGGGCGTAACGCCCGCCATAGTGGCCCAATCCCACGGGCCCTCAGGGGGTTTCGGGGCAAGAGGCCGCCAAGGAATTGCAAGGGGGGTGCCAGGGCAGCTTTCTGCTCGAACTGCCGCTTGAGGGGCGGGAGTTGAGTTCGAATAAGACTACCCGTACGGGTGGTTCCTCGGAAAGTTCCTGCGACAAGTGAGAAAGTTGTGAAGCAGCTGTAACCGAGCGGGCGGTCCCTTCGCGGGCGATCTTACGACATCGCCCCGCGCCAGTGTGCCTGAGGGGGGCTCAACTGGTGGTGGCGGCCAGCAGCTTGGTCACGCGGTCGGCGTCGCGGGTGCGCGGGCAGGTCGCGCAGGTGTCCTCGGGGCGCACGGTGTAGAACATGCAGCAGCTCACCCGGTCCCGGGTGGGTAGTGACTCCCCGTCCGGACCGGTCAGTTCGCGGAAGGCCACCGAGCCGACGTAGGGCCGGGTCGCGCCGGGCAGCAGCGCCTCCAGCTCGCGCCTGGCCCGCTCCTGTTCACCGAGCAGATGGGCGACGTACCAGAGACCTTCCACCAGCTCGTCGGTCGCCATGCCCCACAGGGCGCGTCCGCGCCGCCGCATCCGCGGCCCGAAGGCGGCCAGCAGGGGCTCGAGGTGCTCGGCCACCGCGGCCCGAACCTCCGCCCGCAGCGCATCCTCGTCGGCGACGACCCGGGCGCCGGGCAGCACGGCCGCCGGATCGCCGGGCAGACAGGCGAAGTCTGCCGGGCGTACGGCCAGCCGGCCCAGGGGGAGACCGGGCGCCGTGCGGTCGTAGGTGACCTCGTCCACCGGGAGGCGGGGGACCCGGCGGTGCAGGAACCACGGCATCGTGATCAGGAGGCAAGCGGGCCAGGCGTACCGGTGCAGGCCGAAACTCGCGACGACGTCCGGGCGCGCCCGCTGTCCGTGGTCGCGCAGCACCTGTGCGTCGTCCTGGGCGAGAAACGCGTCGAGGCGGGCGCCGCCCTCCGCCAGTGAGGCGGTGGTCACCCAGCCGCCGTCCTCGGGTACCGGCTCCCCGGCGGCGAGCTCCCTCACGTCCAGTCCCGGGAACGCCTTGGTCAGACGGGTGTAGGCGTCATGGAAGGCTGAGCGGGCAGAGGGCATGCGTAGACCGCCGATCCGGGACGACTGAAAGGTAAGGCTTACCTTATCTATAGTCGATCGGATTTGAACTGACGGCTTGTGCGCTTATGGTGCTTGACGGACGAGTAACAACCCGTCGTAATGGCCCCAAGTACCGACACGTCCCGAGGAGGACCCGTGAGGCAGCACGCGCAGGGCTCCACGGGGACGGGAACACCGCAGATCCGTACGGCCGCCGCCACGCCCCGCGTGCCGCAGCAGCCCGTGGCGGCGGATGTGGACCGGGAGCGGGGCGTGGCCCCCGACGGCACACGCGGCGAGCACACCCACAGCGAGCAGCCGATCCCGCGCCCCCGGCTGGTCCAGCGGGCCTCCGTGCGCGGACAGATCCTCGACGCGCTGCGCACCGCGCTGGTCACCGGCGAGCTGAGGCCGGGGGAGGTGTACTCGGCGCCGGCGCTGGGTGAGCGCTTCGGCGTCTCGGCGACGCCGGTGCGGGAGGCCATGCAGCAGCTGGCCCTGGAGGGCGCCGTGGAGGTCGTCCCCAACCGGGGCTTCCGGGTCGTCGAACGCGGCACCCGGGAGCTCGCCGAACTGGCCGAGATCCGGGCGCTGATCGAGGTTCCGGTGATGCTCCGGCTGGCCCGCACGGTCCCCGTGGAGCGCTGGGCGGACCTGCGGCCCCTCGCCGAGGCGACGGTCCGGGCCGCGTCCCTGGGCTGCCGGGCCACCTACGCCGAGTCCGACCGCGCCTTCCACCGGGCGGTGCTGTCCCTCGGCGGCAACGCACAGCTCGTCCAGATCGCCGACGACCTGCACCGCCGGGCCCAGTGGCCGCTGGTGGGCGGACGGGCCCCGGCCGGGAACGCCGACCTGATCGCGGACGCGGCCGACCACACCGTGCTGTTGGACGCGCTGATCGCGCGGGACGTCGATGTCGTCCGGGGGCTGGTGGGCCGGCACTTCGCGGGCCTGGTGTGAAGGGTCGGTGCGGGGGCCTCGCCGACCGGGCCCCCGCACGCACCGCCCGTGGGGCGGATCAGTTCCCGTCGCCCGAGCCCGTCGCCGTCTTGGAGTAGCCGCCGGTCCAGGCCGCCTTCGCGCCCGAGTCCCCGATGCGGTAGACGTCGACGACGGCACCCGCGGCCACGACGACGCTCAGCACGCCGGCCGCGACGCGGATCACGGACGCGGACCGGGTGCCGGCCCGCTCGGCGGACGTCCGGCGGGTCGTCCACCACACGGCCGCCGCCAGCACGAACAGACCCAGCGCCCAGGGCAGCAGCCCGTCACCGAGTTCGGTGTGCCGGCGTATCAGCGCGCTGCTGGTCACATGCCGCTCCAGCCACTCGCCGGCCTGCGTGGTCAGCGGCACGCTCACCAGCGTCACGAACGCCAGCACCGGCAGGACCACGCCCATGCGGCGCGCGGCCCTCGGCCACACGGCACAGACCACCAGGGCCAGCGCGGTCAGTGGGACGAGTACGACGACGAAATGGACCAACAGGACATGCGCAGGCAGACCGTTGACGAGGCTCATCGGGTTTTCCTCTGAGGAGGGGGGATGGGTGCCGCAGCCTGCCACAGCAACCTCTCAGGTTCCTCTGAGAACTCCCTGAACGACCCCGGACCTCTCAGGCCGTCGCCGCCGGTGGCGTCAACTGCCGCGCCAGCCAGGTCGGCACCCCGCCCAGCAGCCGGAACAGCCGCCGTGCCTCCTCGCGCAGGCGGGAGGCCTCCGGTTCCGCCTCCGCGTCGGCCAGCGACGCCAGCGCCGGGGCCGTACCGACCAGGTAGCCCAACTCCTCGCGGATCCGCAGGGATTCCGCGAACCCGTGCCGTGCCTCGGCCACCTCGCCCTCCCGCAGGGCGAGACCGGCGAGATGGCGCCAGGTGGAGGACAGCAGCAGCGGGTCGGAATGGGCGGTGGCGGCGGCATGGGCGCGACGGTAGGCGGCCCGCGCTGCCTGGGGGGAGCGGGTGAGGTTCTCGGCGAGCAGCCCCCGCCGGAAGTCCAGCAGCGCCCGCCCCACGGCCCCCGGAGGGATCAGCGCCGCCGCCCGCCCCAGCGCGGCCCGTGCCTCGTCGGCCCGGTCGCGCACTGAGTGCAGGGTCGCCGCGTACGCCAAGTACCCGCGTTCACAAGCGGCCGCGCCGCGCTCGTCGTCGGTGTGGGCCAGCGCCTCCGCCGTCCGCAGCGCGTCCTCGGCCTCGTCCCACCCCTGCTCCGTGTACAGGCACTTCTCCACGAGCAGCGCGGTCCGCTGCAGCGCCGAGGCGGCGGTGACCGGGTCCAGCAGCGCCGCCGCGTCGGTCCAGCAGGCCCGCGAGCGCAGCCGCCACACCGCGGTCTGGACGGGATCGTCCCCTGCGGAAGTTCCGATACCAGACATGGCGGTATGCGCCACGTTGCCCTCCCCGAGCACGCCATCGAGCTTTGAGTGGTGGCCGCATCTCAGCACGGATTCCGTGGCGGGGCCAAGGGGGCGGGTGAAGGATTTCACAAAGTCGTGGGACTCCGGCGGCACTTGGTGCCACTCCGGCCCGCCGACCGGCGGGCTCAGCTCATCCGCAACGCCAGGAAGAAATCGAGTTTGTCCTCCAGCCGGGACAGGTCCCGGCCCGTCAACTGCTCGATTCGGCCCACGCGGTAGCGCAGTGTGTTGACGTGCAGGTGCAGCCGGGTCGCGCAGCGCGTCCAGGAACCGTCGCAGTCCAGGAAGGCCTCCAGGGTCGGGATCAGCTCGGCGCGGTGGCGGCGGTCGTACTCGCGCAGCGGGTCCAGCAGCCGCGCGGTGAAGGCGCGGCGGACGTCGTCCGGGACGAAGGGGAGCAGCAGGACGTGGGAGGCGAGTTCCTGGTGGCCGGCCGCGCAGACGCGGCCCGGGCGGGCGGCCGCCACCCGGCGGGCGTGCCGGGCCTCCTCCAGGGCGCCGCGCAGCCCCTCCGCCGAGTGCACGGCCGCGCTGACACCGAGGGTGACCTGGCCGTCGTCGTCGAGACCGGCCGACAGCGGGTCGCGCACGGACTCCAGCAGCGCCTCGGCGAGGATCCCGGACTCCGAACCGTCGTGCTCGGCGGAGACCGCCGGGAGCGGGACGAGGGCGACGGCCTCGTCCCCGGTGTGCGCTACGGCGATCCGGTCCGAGGGCTCGGGCCCGGTGGCCAGCGGGTCGACGAGGATCTCCTCCAGCAGCGACTGCGCGACCGGACCCGCCTCGATGTCCGCGCCCGCCCAGTCGACGCGGGCCACGACCACCTGCCAGTGCGGGGCGGCCCCGAGACCGGGCAGCAGCACCGGAGCGGCCACCCGCAGACGGGCGGCGATCTCCGCCGGCGCGGCCCCCGTCTGCACCAGCTCCAGCACCTCCTGGGCGAGCCGGCGCCGTACCGTGCGCGCCGCGTCCCGGCGGTCCCGCTCGACCGAGATGAGCTGGGTGACGCCCTGCAGCAGGTCCAGCCGCTCGGCGGGCCAGTCGCCCGCGTCCGCCTCGACGGCCAGCAGCCAGTCCGACAGCACCGACTCGCGCACGTCCCGCGAGGCCTGCGGCGAGCGCCCCGGGCCGGCGACGGCCGGGCGGTGGCCCGCAGCGCGGATCGGGAAGAGGCTGTACGTCGCCGGGCCCAGCGTCACCCGGTGCGGCCCCCGGCGTCCGGTGCGGGCGGCGGCGAGATGCTCGGCGGCGAGCTTGGCGCACAGGTCGGCGGGCAAGCCCGGCCCCGCGACCTTCGGACCGGCGATCAGCCGTCCGGTGGGGGAGAGCACCCAGGCCCTGAGGTCCAGGTCGGAGCCGAGCAGGTCCAGCACCACGTCCGGGCCGCCGCCCGCCGGGCCCGAGGTCATCATCCGCCGGTGCCGGTCCACCACGGCCGCCAGATCGCCCGCGCGCTCGCCGGAGACCTGCCGGACGACATGCTCGGTGATCGTCGCGAACGCCACCGACTCGTGCACCGCGAACAACGGCAGCCGATGCCGGGCGCAGGCCACCACCAGGTCCTCGGGGACGTCCCCGAGCTCCGCCTCGCCGGCCGCCAGCGCGGCCACCCCGGCCTGCACCAGGATCCGTACGAACGGCTCCGAGTCGTCCCCGTCCCGGCGCCAGGCCAGGCCGGTGAGCACCAGCTCACCACCCGAGAGGTAGCGGCTGGGATCGCGCAGGTCGGTGGTCATCACGCCGCGGACGGTCCGGTCCAGCTCGTCCTCGCCGCCGAGTAGCCTGAGGCCCAGCGCGTCGGTGTCCAGCAGTGCGCGCAGCCGCATTCTCGTCGCCGCCGTTCTTTGTCTCGAAATCTACGATGAACCGTGAGGGTGGTCGGGGAGAGGGACCCGCCGGACGGTGCGGGAGCCGCACGCTTCGACTGCCTGGCTGTTTCCTGCGTTTCTACAGGAAAACAGGGAGGTGACTGATGACCTCCGTTCATACGAATCTACAAGATGCCCGGCCTGGCCAGCCAACTCCTTCATGGTTTCCGTGACTGACCCGGCTGGAGCACGGCGCTGTGTACTGACTCCACTCCGCGTGAACAGCACATGAGCGAGCCGAGCCCGCCGCACCGGATCTGGCTCGATCCGTACCACCCCCGAGACGAAGAAGAGAGCCGGTCATGGACTTCCTTCGCCCCGCCAGCTGGGAGGAGGCGCTCGCCGCGAAGGCCGAGCACCCCACCGCTGTGCCCATTGCGGGCGGCACCGACGTGATGGTCGAGATCAACTTCGACCACCGGCGGCCCGAGTACCTGCTCGACCTCAACCGCGTCGGCGACCTCTACGAGTGGGAGATCGGCGAGGACAGCGTGCGGCTCGGCGCCTCGGTCCCCTACACCACGATCATGGAGCGGCTGCGCGTCGAGCTGCCGGGCCTCGCCCTCGCCTCGCACACGGTCGCCTCCCCGCAGATCCGCAACCGCGGCGGCGTCGGCGGCAACCTCGGCACCGCCTCCCCGGCCGGCGACGCCCACCCCGCGCTGCTCGCGGCGGGCGCCGAGGTCGAGGTGGAGTCGGTGCGCGGCAGCCGCCGTATCCCGATCGACGCCTTCTACACGGGCGTCAAGCGCAACGCGCTCGCCGCCGACGAGCTCATCAAGTACGTGCACATCGACAAGGCCGACGGCCCCCAGCAGTTCTCCAAGGTCGGTACCCGCAACGCCATGGTCATCGCCGTGTGCGCCTTCGGGCTCGCGCTGCACCCCTCGACGCGCACCGTCCGCACCGGCATCGGATCGGCCGCCCCGACACCCGTCAGGGCGAAGGCCGCGGAGGAGTTCCTGAACGCGGCCCTCGAGGAGGGCGGCTTCTGGGACACCGGAAAGATCATCACCCCGTCGGTCGCCAAGCAGTTCGCCGACCTGTGCTCCGGCGCCTGCAACCCGATCGACGACGTCCGGGGCACGGCGAGCTACCGCCGGCACGCGGTGGGCGTCATGGCCCGCCGCACGCTGACCTGGGCCTGGGAGTCCTACCGCGGCACCGCCGCCCGCTCGGAGGGAGTCGCCTGATGCGCGTCAACTTCACTGTCAACGGACGTCCGCAGGAGGCCGACGACGTGTGGGAGGGCGAGTCCCTGCTGTACGTGCTGCGGGAGCGGCTGGGCCTGCCGGGCTCCAAGAACGCCTGCGAGCAGGGCGAGTGCGGGTCCTGCACGGTGCGCCTCGACGGCGTGCCGGTGTGTTCGTGCCTGGTCGCGGCCGGACAGGTCGAGGGCCGTGACGTGGTGACCGTGGAGGGCCTCGCGGACCACGCCAGGCAGCGCTCCCGCGGCGACGCGTGCGGCACCCCGCTCGACGAGGCGAAGGCCTGGCAGGCGCGGGGCACCGACTCCCAGACCGGCGAGGGCACCGAACTGGCGCCGATCCAGCAGGCGTTCATCGATGCCGGCGCCGTCCAGTGCGGCTTCTGCACGCCCGGTCTGCTGGTCGCCGCCGACGAGATGCTGGAGCGCAACCCCAACCCGAGCGACGCGGACATCCGTGAGGCGTTGTCGGGCAACCTGTGCCGCTGCACGGGCTACGAGAAGATCATGGACGCGGTCCGTCTGGCGGCCGCCCGGCAGCAAGAGGCGGTCTGACGATGCCGTCCCCCACTCTCGACTTCGCTCGAGCGGGCGGTGCCCCCATCGGCACTCCCACCAAGATCATTCAGGGATCCCGGACCAAGGGCGGCATCGGCGAGTCCACGCTCCGCCCGGACGGCACCCTCAAGGTCACCGGCGAGTTCGCGTACTCGTCCGACATGTGGCACGAGGACATGCTCTGGGGCCAGATCCTCCGCTCGACCGTCGCCCACGCGGAGATCGTCTCGATCGACACGAGCGAGGCACTGAGGACCCCCGGCGTCTACGCCGTCATGACGTACGACGACCTGCCGACCGACGTGAAGAACTACGGCCTGGAGATCCAGGACACCCCGGTCCTCGCGCACGGCAAGGTCCGCCACCACGGCGAACCGGTCGCCATCGTCGCCGCCGACCACCCCGAGACGGCCCGCCGGGCCGCCGCCAAGATCAGGGTCGAGTACCGCGAGCTGCCCGTCATCACCGACGAGGCCTCCGCGACCGCGCCCGACGCGATCCTGGTCCACGAGGGCCGCACCGACCACCACATCGGCCATGTCCCGCACCCCAACATCGTCCACCGCCAGCCGATCATCCGAGGCGACGCCACCGAGGCCGCGAAAAGGGCCGATGTCATCGTCAGGGGCGAGTACTACTTCGGCATGCAGGACCAGGCCTTCCTCGGCCCCGAGTCCGGTCTCGCGGTGCCCGAGGAGGACGGCGGCGTCCATCTCTACATCGCCACCCAGTGGCTGCACAGCGACCTGCGCCAGATCGCGCCCGTCCTCGGCCTGCCCGAGGAGAAGGTGCGGATGACGCTGGCCGGCGTCGGCGGCGCGTTCGGCGGCCGCGAGGATCTGTCGATGCAGATCCACGCCTGTCTGCTCGCCCTGCGCACGGGCAAACCCGTCAAGATCGTCTACAACCGCTTCGAGTCCTTCTTCGGCCACGTCCACCGCCACCCCGCCCGTCTCTTCTACGAGCACGGGGCCACCCGCGACGGCAGGCTGACGCACGTCAAGTGCCGGATCGTCCTGGACGGCGGCGCGTACGCCTCCGCCTCTCCCGCGGTCGTCGGCAACGCCTCCTCGCTCGGCATCGGCCCCTACAAGGTGGACGACGTCGAGATCGAGGCCATCGCCCTCTACACCAACAACCCGCCCTGCGGGGCCATGCGGGGCTTCGGCGCGGTCCAGGCGTGCTTCGCCTACGAGGCGCAGATGGACAAGGTGGCGAAGCAACTCGGCATGGACCCGGTGGAGTTCCGGCAGCTCAACGCCATGGAGCAGGGCACGCTCATGCCGACGGGCCAGCCCGTCGACTCACCCGCCCCGGTCGCCGAACTCCTGCGCCGCGTCAAGGCGATGCCGCTGCCCCCTGAGCGCCAGTGGGAGTCCAGCGAGGGCGCGGACGTACGGCAGCTGCCGGGCGGCCTGTCCAACACCACGCACGGCGAGGGAGTCGTGCGCGGCATCGGGTACGCGGTCGGCATCAAGAACGTCGGCTTCTCCGAGGGCTTCGACGACTACTCCACCGCCAAGGTGCGGATGGAGGTCGTGGGCGGCGAGCCCGTCGCCACCGTGCACACCGCGATGGCGGAGGTCGGCCAGGGCGGCGTCACCGTCCACGCGCAGATCGCCCGCACCGAGCTGGGCGTCGCGCAGGTGACGATCCACCCGGCCAACACCCAGGTGGGCAGCGCCGGTTCGACCTCGGCCTCCCGGCAGACCTACGTCACCGGCGGCGCGGTCCGCAACTCCTGCGAGCTGGTCCGGGAGAAGGTCCTGGACATCGGCCGCAGCAAGTTCGGCACGTACCACCCCGCCTGGGCGACGGCGGAGCTGCTGCTGGAGGGCGGCAAGGTCGTCACCGACGGCGGCGAGGTCCTCGCCGACCTGGTGGACGTGCTCGAGGACGAGGCCGTCGAGGTCGAGGCCGAGTGGCGGCACCGTCCCACCGTCCCCTTCGACCTGCGCACCGGCCAGGGCAACGGCCATGTCCAGTACTCCTTCGCCGCCCACCGGGCCGTCGTCGAGGTCGACACCGAGCTCGGCCTGGTCAAGGTGATCGAGCTGGCCTGCGCCCAGGACGTCGGCAAGGCGCTCAACCCCCTCTCCGTGGTCGGCCAGATCCAGGGCGGCACGCTCCAGGGCATGGGCATCGCGGTGATGGAGGAGATCATGGTCGATCCCAAGACCGCGAAGGTCAGGAACCCCTCCTTCACGGACTACCTGCTGCCGACCATCCTGGACACGCCGATCATGCCGGTCGACGTCCTCGAACTCGCCGACGACCACGCCCCGTACGGGCTGCGGGGCGTCGGCGAGGCACCCACCCTGTCCTCGACCCCGGCCGTCCTCGCGGCGATCCGCGCCGCGACCGGCCTGGAGCTGAACAGGACACCGGTACGGCCCGAACACCTCACGGGCCAGGCGTAACCACGTCCCTCCGGGCGGCACGGGGAGCGTCACACTTCGATGTGCCGCCCGGAGCAGCCAGTTCGTTCGTCTCGGGCCGTCCCCCGGGTCGTGCGGCCGAAGCACCATCCCAAATCCCGTGAACCGCAGGGTCGGTTCACACGGGTGCCCCTTTGAACCTTGGGAGTAGGCCCACATGACCCAGCAGTCCCTTCAGCCGCAGACCGTCCCCGAGGAGGCGGGCGCGGGAACCCGCGCCCCCGCCGGACGGTCGTGGCTCGACCGGTACTTCCACATATCCCGGCGGGGATCCAGCCTCGCCCGTGAGGTCCGCGGTGGCGTCACCACCTTCATGGCGATGGCGTACATCCTGCTGCTCAACCCCCTGATCCTGTCCGGCAAGGACGCGGCCGGGGACACCCTCGGCCAGAAGGCCCTGATCACGGCGACCGCGTTCGCCGCGGCCTTCACCACGCTGCTGATGGGCCTCGTCGGCAAGGTCCCGCTCGCGCTCGCCGCCGGCCTGTCCGTCTCCGGCGTGCTGTCCTCGCAGGTCGCCCCGCAGATGACCTGGCCGCAGGCGATGGGCATGTGCGTCATGTACGGCGTCGTCATCATGCTGCTGGTCGTCACCGGACTGCGCGAGATGATCATGAACGCGATCCCGCTCGCGCTCAAGCACGGCATCACCATGGGCATCGGCCTGTTCATCGCCCTCATCGGCTTCTACAAGTCCGGCTTCGTGCACCAGGGCAGGGCCACCCCGGTCACCCTCGGCCCGGCGGGCGAACTCGCGGGCTGGCCGGTGCTGTTGTTCGCCGGCACCCTGCTGCTGATCTTCATGCTGCAGGCCCGCAACATCCCCGGCGCCATCCTCATCGGCATCGTCAGCGGCACGATCGTCGCCGCTGTCCTCAACGCCGCCGGTGTGATCGACCCCCGGCAGTGGGCGAACGGCGCCCCCGAACTGCACGGCAGCGCGGTCTCCATGCCCGACTTCTCGCTCTTCGGACACGTCGAGTTCGGCGGCTGGGGCAAGGTCGGCGCGATGACGGTCGGAATGATCGTCTTCACCCTCGTGCTGGCCGGGTTCTTCGACGCCATGGCCACCATCATCGGCGTCGGCACCGAGGCCGAACTGGCCGACGACAAGGGCCGGATGCCGGGCCTGTCCAAGGCGCTGTTCATCGACGGCGCGGGCGGCGCGATCGGCGGTGCCGCGGGCGGCAGCGGGCAGACGGTGTTCATCGAGTCGGCGACCGGCGTCGGCGAGGGCGCCCGTACCGGACTCGCCTCGGTCGTCACCGGACTGTTCTTCGCGGCCTGTCTGTTCTTCACCCCGCTCACCGCGATCGTGCCGCAGGAGGTGGCGTCCGCAGCCCTGGTCGTCATCGGCTCGATGATGCTGATGAACGCCCGGCACGTGGACTGGGGCGACCGCGCCACGGCGATCCCGGTCTTCCTCACCGTCGTCGTGATGCCGTTCACCTACAGCATCACCGCGGGTGTCTCCGCCGGCGTCATCTCCTATGTCGCCATCAAGGCCGCCCGGGGCAAGGCGCGCGAGATCGGCGTCTTCATGTGGGGCCTCGCGGTGATCTTCCTGGTCTACTTCGCCCTCAACCCCGTCGAGAGCTGGCTGGGCGTGCACTAGCCGCCCGCCGAACCGCCCTTCCCGCCAACCCCGTCAGGAGACCGACAGATGCTGGACATCGCCGAGGAGCTCAACCGGTGGGTCGAGCAGGGACGTGACGTCGCCGTGGCCACCGTGGTGGCCGTGGGCGGCAGCGCACCCCGTCTGCCGGGCGCCGCCCTCGCGGTGGACGCCGACGGCACGGCGATCGGGTCGGTCTCCGGCGGCTGCGTGGAGGGCGCCGTGTACGAGCTGTGCGAGCAGGCGCTGCGGGACGGCGAAACCGTCCTGGAGCGCTTCGGATACAGTGACGACGACGCCTTCGCCGTCGGCCTGACCTGCGGCGGCGTCATCGACATCCTGGTCACTCCGGTACGGGCCGGCGACCCGGCCCGTCCGGTGGTGGCGTCCGCGCTGGCCGCCGCCGGCCGGGGGGAGGCGGCGGCGCTGGCACGGGTCGTGTCCGGCCCGGCCGAACTCCTGGGCCGAGCGCTCCTGGTCCGCTCCGACGGCTCCCACGAGGGCGGGTTCGGCGCCCATCCCGAGCTGGACCGGACCGTCGTCGCCGAGGCGTCGGCCTTCCTGGACGCGGGCCGCACCGGCACCCTGGAGATCGGGGAGCAGGGCTCTCGTTGCGGAGCACCGCTCACGGTCCTCATCGAGTCCTCCGTCCCGCCACCCCAGATGATCGTCTTCGGCGCGATCGACTTCGCGTCTGCGCTGGTCCGGATCGGCAAGTTCCTCGGCTACCACGTAACCGTGTGCGACGCCCGCCCGGTGTTCGCCACCCGCGCCCGTTTCCCCGAGGCCGACGAGATCGTCGTCGAGTGGCCCCACGTCTACCTGGAGCGGACGGCCGTGGACGGCCGCAGTGTGCTGTGCGTCCTCACCCATGACGCCAAGTTCGACGTACCGCTGCTTCGACTCGCGCTGCGGCTGCCGGTGGCGTACGTCGGCGCCATGGGCTCGCGCCGCACCCATCTGGACCGCAACCGGCGGCTGCGTGAAGTGGGCGTGAGCGACGTGGAGCTGGCGCGGCTGCGCTCGCCCATCGGGCTGGACCTCGGCGCCCGCACCCCCGAGGAGACGGCCCTGTCCATCGCCGCCGAGATCGTCGCCGACCGGCGCGGCGGCAGCGGCGTCTCCCTCACCGGCGCGCACACGCCGATCCACCACGACCCGGCGTCCCTGCCGGCGCGGCGGATCGGGTCGGTGGCCTGAGCGGCGGGGGCGTCAGCCCGAGGCCTGGGTCGGGGCGGGTGTCGGGGCCACCGTGTCGGGGGCCGACGGGGCCGGGTTCTTGGACGGCAGCCGGGTGGGCCGGTCCGGTCGCACCGAGAAGGCCGTGTCGCCCGCGACGGCCACCAGGGCGTCCTTGACGAGGAGCACGTACGGGGTGGTCTCGCCGGCCGACTCGCCGGGATCGGCGAGCGCGGAGGTGCGCCAGCGCACCGCGCCCGTCGCGCTGTTCAGGGCCAGGACACGGCCGTACTCGTTGACGAGGTACAGGGTGGCGAACTTCGTGGACACCACCGGCGCCGACAGGTTCTCCACGTCCGTCGTCGCCTGCCACAGCCGCTTGCCGTCGGAGCCGCGCACGGCGGTGACCGTGCCGTCCGGCCGCACGAACCAGACGACGCCCTCGAGCAGAGTGGCGGTGCCGCGCGGGGTGCCCGGGAGCGGGGCGCGTGTGACGGCGCCGGTGCGCGGGTTCACCCGTAGCAGGGCGGAGTACGGCTGGTCGTCGCCGGCGGCGGCGAACTGCTGGTCCGCCAGCTTCGGGAGCAGGAACAGCAGTTGGCCGTCCACGGTGCCCATCGGCCGGGCGCCCGTGGGCAGGGTGGCGATCTCGGCGGCGGTGCCGCGGGCCGGGTCGAGCCGCAGCAGAGCGACCTTGCCCGTACTGGGATCGTCCACCGGAGTGCACAGGCCGTAGGGGGCGCCGTCCAACACGGTCGGCGTACAGGCGTTCCCGCTCGACGACTTGGACGGCGCCGTCCACAACTGCCGGCCCGCCGCGTCGTAGGCGATGAACGTGGTCCTGTTCTCGTCCATCACGAGGACGCCCCGGTCGAACAGGACGGAAGGCTCCTCCTCGGCGACGGGACGGGCCCACAGCTCGGTGCCGGTCCTCGCGTCCAGGACGGCGAGCCGCCGGGTGCGGTAGGTGCCGGTCGGGTCGGGCTTGCGGTAGGTGTAGACGCGTCCGTCGCGTACGCCGAGGGGGCGCGAGGTCTCCGGGTCGGTGCCGCGGCGCCAGTCGACCCGGCCGGACGCGGCGTCCAGGCGGGTGACGGTGAAGCCGGTCCCGGCGCAGTACACGGCCGTCGAACCGCCCGCCACGCATCCGGACTCGCCGAAGTCGATCGGGTCGCCCTGCTTGGCGGTGAGCAGGCTCGCCCGCCACGGCTTCCAGCCCGTGGGCAGACCCGCCACGGGATCACCGGCCGCGCTCGCCGAGCCGCCGGCGTCGACGGCGGATGGATCACCGGCCGGTCCGCCGCTCGCCGCCATGTGGGCCGCCGTGAGACCGACCACGGCGACGGCCATCGCCGTGCCGATCCCGATGAGGACACGCCGTACCCGTCGGCCCCCGCCGGACGCCGACGGGGCGACGGTCGTGCCGTCGGGGCGAGTCGGGCGGGCGTTCGGGCGGGCGCTGCGGCTGTGGCGGCCGTGCGGCGCGGCGGTGGTGTCCGCGCCGGGCGCGGAGCGCGGGGCCGGGACGCCCGCGAGGTCGGGGAAGGCCGGGGGAGCCTCGGTGGGCAGGTGCAGCAACAGGCTGTGCAGCTCCGCCAGTTGTGGCCGGACCAGCGGGTCCTTGTCCAGGCAGCGGGCCGCGATGCCGCGCAGCGGCTCCGGGACGCCGTCCAGGTGCGGGGCCTCGTACATCACCTGATAGCCCGTCAGGTAGGGGCTGCCGCCGTCGAAGGGGCGGTTGCCGGTGGCCGCGTACGCCAGCAGGGAACCGAGCGAGAACACGTCCGAGGCGGGGGTGACGTCCTTCGGCGAGGAGAACTGCTCCGGGGACATGAAGGGCGGGGTGCCGATGAGGCGGCCGGTGACGGTCAGGTCCTCGTTGTCGGCGGCGCGGGAGATGCCGAAGTCGATGACCCGGGGGCCGTCCTCGGCCATCAGGACGTTGCTCGGCTTGAGGTCGCGGTGCACGACACCGGCGCGGTGGATGTCCTGCAGCGCCTCCACCAGGCCCAGGGCCAGGGTGCGCAGCCTGCGGCCGGTGAGGGGCCCTTCCTCGGCAACGATGTCGGAGAGTGTGCGGCCGGGCACGTAGAGCGTCGCCATCCACGGCTGTTCGGCCTCGGGGTCGGCGTCCACCACGGGCGCCGTGAACGCCCCGCTCACCCGCCGCGCCGCGGCGACCTCCTGCCGGAAGCGGGCGCGGAACTCCTCGTCCAGCGCGTACTGGGCGTGCACGACCTTGATCGCGACCTGCCGTCCGGAGGCGGACAGCCCCAGATGCACGACGCCCATCCCGCCACTGCCGAGCCGGTCGATCAGCGTGTAGCCACCTATGGACGCGGCTTCCCCGGAACCCACCGGCATGCCCCGGCCACCTCCCCATCCCCGATCCCGCCCGACCCGACCACCCCCTCACCCTAGGCGGTCCCTCCATCCCACCGACCACTCCCCGCAAAACCACGCTCGACAGCCCCGGCAACCCCGTCTCGCATCACAAAACACCGCAGACCCTCAGGCTCCAGGTCGTACCAACCGCCGTGTCCCCACGCGCCGATGAGCCGCGCGACATCCTCCTGGCTCAGCCGAGGCGCCGCCCCGCGCTCGAAGTCGAGCCTCATCGCTCTCGGATCCGGCACCAGGTCCGTGTGCCGGTCCCGTGTCGCCGCCACGGCCGAGTCGGCCCGGTCGACGGCGAGGGTGTCATGGCCGAGGTGGGCCAAGGCGGCCGCGCAGGTGCCGAGGCCGCAACCGTGTTCAGGGCACGGGAACCGGCGTGCGGGGGCGCCGCTGCGACCAAGAGGCGCAGCTCATGGCGGTTTCGCGGTGGAAGCCGTTCCCGGCGGCGAAGTGGCGTTCCCAGTCGGGTTGTTGCGGTGGGTCACGGCATGCGCAGGAGGCGGTTGGCCGCACGGCCGAACATGCTGTGGGAGGCGCGGTGGAGGAGGGGGTCCACGGGGCCCGGGAGCAGGGGGACGGTGAGTTCCTCGCGCCAGATGACATGGCTGCGGCCGCCCGGGCCCGGGCGCACCTCGATCTCCGCCCAGCCCTTCACCACCCGGCCGCGTTTCTCCAGTCGGACCAGGCCGGCTTCCTCGTCCGTCGGCGGGTGCCAGACCGTGACCTCCATGCGGTCCTCGAAGGCGAGGGGACCGAGGCCGGTACGGGCGACGATCACCGTGCCCTCATGGGTCGGCGGCGCGGTGAGCACGGTGACGCGGGTCAGGGGGACCACCTCGCCGTGCCGGGGCCACTCCGTGAGGCGGCGCCAGGCCTCGGGGAGGGGGAGCGGCGCGGTGCGTTCGAGGAGGATGTTGACCACGTGACGCATCGTAGGGAAGTCGGGCTGTTCAGCGTGCTCTTCCGTGGCGCGTCACACAGATGGCGCAGTGAAGGGGCGCGCGCGGACGGCACCCACGTGGCAGGAGCGCGGGACACCGCCGACGGCTCCGGCAGGACGGCCCCTACCGCATCCGCACACCCGTACGGCACCCTGAGAGCCCGTCCCACCGCCGCCCGGAAGGCGCCTCATGGACCGTCAACTGCGCCCAGGCCTAGATGAGTTGCAACGCGATCCATATCCGCACTACGAGCGGGCCCGGCGCGCCGACGGCCTGACCCACCTCGCCGAACTCGACGCCTGGCTGGTCGCCCGGGACGCCGACGTCCGCGAAGTCCTGCGCAGACCGGAGGACTTCTCGTCGGCCAACGCCCTCACCCCCGACGTGATGCCCTCGCCCGCCGCGTTCGCCGTCCTCGCCGGCGGCTTCGGCGGCCGGCCCGTGGTCGTCGGCACCGACGGCCCCCGGCACCAGGAACTGCGCGCCCCGATCGTGCGCGGCCTGTCGCCGGCCCGGGTGGCCGCGGTCCTGCCGTACGCCGCCGAGCGCGCCGCCGCCCTGGTCGACGGGTTCGTGAAGGACGGGCACGTCGAGCTGATGTCGGCGTACGCGCAGAGGCTTCCCGGCGAGGTCGTCGGCCGGGTCGTCGGGCTCGACCCCGCCGACGTCCCCGGCGTCGTGCGCGGCGGACACCGTGCCGCGGAGCTGCTGTTCCGCCCGCTGGCCGAGGACGAGCAGATCGCGGCCGCCGAGGACGTGGTCGCGATGCAGCGCACCCTGGAGCGGTACGTCCGGGCCCGGCACGCCGAGCCCCGCGACGACCTGTGCACGGAGCTGGTCAGGTCCGTCGTCCCGGAGGGTGGTGACCTGACCCTGGAGCACCGGCACGAGCTCGTCGCCCATCTGCAGAACCTGCTGCTCGCCGGGCACCTGACCACGACCGCGCTCATCGGCACGACCGTCCTCCACCTGCTCCGCCACCCGGGCCAGTGGGAACTGCTGTGCGCCGAGCCCGAGAGGATCCCCGCCGCCGTCGAGGAGGCCGCCCGCCACGACAGCCCTCTGCAGGGCTTCCGCCGGGTCACCACCCGCCCGCTCACCCTCGCCGGCACCGAACTCCCCGCCGGGGCCGGCCTGTTCGTCGCCTTCGGCGCCGCCAACCGGGACGCCGCCCGCCACCCGGACCCGGACGCGTTCGACATCACCCGTGCTCCGGTGCGCCACCTCGCCTTCGGGCTCGGCGTGCACGGCTGCCCCGGCGCCCAGCTGGCCCGCGAGCAACTCAGGCTCACACTGGAGGAGTTGACTCGCCGGCTGCCGGGCCTGCGGCTCGCCCGGGACCGTCCGGTCGTCATGCGGTCCACGATGATCCACCGCTCACCCCAGGCCCTGCACCTGACCTGGTGAGCGGGGCGGCGCCGCTGCGGGGCTGTACACGGCGCGTATGGACGTCGTGCCGAGCGGGTGATCGGAAACCGGATCGAGGTATGCGAGCCCGCCACAGGGTTACTCGCGCCGACACGCAAGTGACGGCGCGAGTGAGGAGCGACCCATGAGCGGAAACCTGTGGCGCCGGGCCCTGGTCACCGGTGGAGCCGGGTTCGTCGGCTCCCACCTGTGCGGCAGGCTGCTGGAGGTCGGCGGCGACGTCGTGTGCCTGGACAACCTCTGCACCGGATCACGGTCCAACGTGGCCGAACTCGAACAGCGGCCCGGCTTCCGCTTCGTGCGCGCCGACGCCACCGACCCCGCCGCCGTGCGCGCCCTGCCCGGCCGCTTCGACCTCGTCCTGCACTTCGCCTGCCCCGCCTCGCCGGCCGACTACCTGCGGCTGCCGCTGGAGACCCTCGACGTCGGCAGCAGCGGCACCCGCAACGCCCTGGAGCGTGCCCGCGCCGACGGGGCCCGGTTCGTCCTCGCCTCCACCTCCGAGGTGTACGGCGACCCGCTGGAGCATCCGCAGCACGAGGGCTACTGGGGCAACGTCAACCCCATCGGCCCGCGCAGCGTCTACGACGAGTCCAAGCGGTTCGCCGAAGCCCTGGTCACCGCCCACCGCAAGGTGCACGGCACCGACACCGCCATCGTGCGGATCTTCAACACCTACGGCCCCCGGATGCGCACCGGCGACGGCCGCGCCGTCCCGGCCTTCGTCTCCCAGGCGCTGGACGGAGCTCCGCTCACCGTCGCCGGGGACGGCAGCCAGACCCGCTCCCTGTGCTACGTCGGCGACACGGTCGACGGCGTGCTCGCGCTGGCCGCCTCCGGTGAGCGGGGGCCCGTCAACATCGGCGGCGGCGAGGAGATCACCATGCTCGACCTCGCCCGCCGGATCATCGACCTCACCGGTTCCGCCTCCCGCGTCCGGTTCGTCGAGCGCCCCGCCGACGACCCCGCCCGGCGCCGCCCCGACACCCGGCTGGCCCGGGAACGGCTCGGCTGGCAGCCGAGGGTCGGCTGGGCCGAGGGGCTGGAGCGCACCATCGGCTGGTTCACCCGGGCCGTCGCGGCCTGACCGGGGCGACAGAGCGTCGACCGCCCCCGTACGAATAGTGAAATATCAGCTTATTACGGGGCAAGTTGGCTCCAAGTGTTTGAGCCAACTGTCCTGCGGCACCCGCCCCCTTCTGACGCCACCCGGACCTCGTGACGGAGCACCCCCCCATGCGCATCCTCGGCATCAACGCTTTGTTCCACGACCCGGCAGCGGCCCTCGTCGTCGACGGCCGCACGGTCGCCGCCGCCGAGGAGGAGCGATTCAGCCGCCGCAAGCACGGCAAGCGGCCCCTGCCCTTCTCCGCCTGGGAACTGCCCGAGCAGTCCGCCCGCTGGTGCCTGGCGCAGGCGGGCCTCGGGCCCGAGGACCTCGACGCCGTCGCCTACTCCTTCGACCCGAAACTGGCGCGCCCCGCCGCTGAGATGGGCCTCGACGACCCCTGGGACCCGCTCCGGCTGGAATACGCCCGCCGCGCCCCCGGCTTCCTCGCCGAGGCCCTGTCCGGACTCGACCCCGACCGGGTCGTCTTCGTCCCCCACCACGTCGCGCACGCCGCCTCCGCCGGGCCCGCCTCCCCGCACCCGGACAACGACGTGCTGGTCCTCGACGGCCGCGGCGAAAGCGCCTCCCACCTGGCCGGCCGCTACCGCGACGGCAAGCTCGACACCCTCGCCACCCAGGCCCTGCCCGACTCCCTCGGCCTGGTCTACGAGGAGCTCACCGCCCACCTCGGCTTCCTGCGCAGCAGCGACGAGTACAAGGTGATGGCCCTCGCCTCCTACGGCACCCCCCGCTTCCTGCCCCGGCTCAGGCAGTACGTCCACCCCACCGGCCACGGCGGCTTCCGCGCCCACGGCGTCGACTGGGGTTCGCTCGCCCCGCCCCGCGCCAAGGACGAGCCATGGACCCGCGACCACGCCGACCTCGCGGCCGGCGCGCAGGCGGTGCTGGAGGAGGTCCTGCTGGAACTCGTCCACTGGCTGCACGGCGAGGCCGGCGGCGAGACGCTCACCATGGCGGGCGGGGTCGCCCTGAACTGCGTCGCCAACTCCAAGATCGCCGCGCGCGGCCCGTACCGGAACGTCTGGGTGCAGCCCGCCGCCGGCGACGCCGGGACCGCCCTCGGCGGCGCGCTGCACCTCGCGGCGAACGAGGGCGCCCCGCAGCCCATGCCCGGCCCCGCCCTCGGCCGCGGCTGGAGCGACGAGGAACTGCGCGCCTGGCTGGAGCGGGCCGCCGTACCCTACGAGCGGCCCGACGACATCGCCGAGACGGTCGCCGGGGAACTCGCCCGGGACGGCGTCGTCGCCTGGTTCCAGGGCCGCAGCGAGTACGGGCCGCGCGCCCTCGGACACCGCTCCCTGCTCGCCCACCCGGGCCGCGCCGAGAACCTGGAGCGCCTCAACCACGTCAAGGGCCGCGAGGAGTTCCGCCCGGTCGCCCCCATGGTCGCCGCCGAGCGCGCCCACGAGCTGTTCGCCGGGCCGCTGCCGAGCCCGTACATGCTCTTCGTCCACGAGGTCGCGGCCGAGTGGCGCGAGCGGATCCCGGCCGTCGTGCACGTCGACGGCACCGCCCGCATCCAGACCGTCGACGAGCGCGACGAACCCCTCGTCGCGCGGATGCTGGCCGCCTTCGAACGGCGCACCGGGCTGCCCGTCGTCGTCAACACCAGCCTCAACACCGCCGGCCGGCCCATGGTCGACGACCCGCGCGACGCGCTGGAGTGCTTCGGCTCGGCGCCCGTGGACCTGCTGGCGCTCGGGCCGTTCGCGATCCGCCGCGGGAGGGCCTTCGGATGACCGCGTACGCCGTCGTGATCCCCACCCTGGTGCGGGACACCCTCGCCGACTGCCTCGCGGCCCTCGCCGCCGCGACCGGCCCGCGACCCGCCGAGATCGTCCTGGTCGACGACCGCGCCGACGCCACCTCCGAACCCCTGGAACACCCGCTCGCCGTCCTGGGCGACCTGCGCGTCCGTACGACCGTGCTGCGCAGCCGGGGCCGGGGGCCCGCCGCGGCCCGCAACACCGGACTGCGCGCGGTCGCCGCACCGTGGATCGCCTTCCTCGACGACGACGTCCAGGTCGGCCCGCACTGGTGCGAGCAGCTCGCCCAGGACCTCGCCGACGCGCCCCCGGACACGGCGGGTGTCCAGGGCGTCATCGCCGTACCGCTGCCCGGCGAGCGGCGGCCGACCGACTGGGAACGCGGCACGGCGGGGCTGGCCCGCGCCCGCTGGATCACCGCCGACATGGCCTACCGCACCGACGTCCTCAAGCAGGTCGGCGGCTTCGACGAACGCTTCCGGCGCGCCTTCCGCGAGGACGCCGACCTCGCCCTGCGCGTCCTCGACGCGGGCTGGCGCATCCACCAGGGCCGCCGCACCACCCGTCACCCCGTGCGCCCCGCCTCCCGCTGGGTGTCGCTGCGCGCCCAGCGCGGCAACGCCGACGACGCGCTGATGCGGCGGCTGCACGGACCCGACTGGTGGGAGAAGGCGGTCGCCCCGCGCGGCCGGCTCCGCTCCCACCTCGCGATCACCGCGTCCGGCGCCGCAGCGCTCGCCCTCGCCGCCGCCGGACGGTCCCGGGCCGCCGCGGCCGTCGGCGCCGGATGGGCGCTCGGCACCGGCGAGTTCGCCCGGTCCCGGATCGCGCCCGGGCCGCGCACCCGGGACGAGGTGACCACCATGCTCGCCACCAGTGTGCTGATCCCACCCGCCGCCACCTGGCACTGGCTGTCCGGGCTGTGGCGGTACCGCGACGCCCCCGCCTGGCAGGAGGTGGCCTCGTGACCCTGGTCAAGGCGGTGCTGTTCGACCGCGACGGCACCCTCGTCCACGACGTCCCCTACAACGGCGATCCCGACAAGGTCCGCCCGGTCGACGGGGCCCGTGAGGCCGTCGCCCTGCTGCGCGCCCACGGTGTGCGCACCGGGGTCGTCACCAACCAGTCCGGCATCGCGCGCGGCCTGCTCACCGACACCGAGGTCCGCCACGTCAACCACCGCGTCGACGAACTCCTCGGCCCCTTCGACGTGTTCGGCGTCTGCCCGCACGGCCCCGACGACGGCTGCCGCTGCCGCAAGCCCGAACCCGGCCTGGTCCTGTGGGCCGCCGGACGCCTGTGCGCGGCGCCCGAGCGCTGCGTGGTGATCGGCGACATCGGCGCGGACGTCGAGGCCGCCCGCCGGGCCGGCGCCCACGGCATCCTCGTCCCCAACCAGCGGACCCGCCCCGAGGAGACGGCCCGCGCCGACCACGTGGCACCGGACCTGCTGACAGCGGTGCGCGCGCTGCTGACGGGACCGCCACGGGGCCGGGTCCTGGTCGACGAGCGCCCGATCGAGGCGGCCTACGACACCGCCGGGACCACCGACTCCGGCCGCCACGAAAGCCCGGGCGCCGACCCTGCCCACGACACCCGCCGGGGGCCGCGATGAAGGCCCTCGTCGTGCGTCTCGACAGCTTCGGGGACGTCCTGCTCGCCGGGCCCGCGATCCGGGCCGTCGCCGCCCGCGCCGACCACGTCACCCTGCTGTGCGGACCGCGCGGCGCGCCCGCCGCCCCCCTGCTGCCCGGCGTGGACGAGGTGCTGGTCTGGGACGCGCCCTGGGTCGGCTTCACGCCCCCGCCCGTGGGGCGCGGCGAGACCGACCAGCTGATCGACACTGTCGACGCCGACACGGCGCTGATCCTGACCTCCTTCCACCAGTCCCCGCTCCCGGCCGCCCTGCTGCTGCGGCTGGCCGGCGTCGGCCACATCGCCGCGGACAGCGAGGACTATCCCGGCTCGCTGCTCGACGTACGCCACCAGCGCGCCCCGCACGCCCACGAGGCCGAGGCCATGCTGGACCTCGCCGAGGCGGCCGGCTTCCCCCGCCCCGACGACGGCCGGCTGCGCGTGCTGGAGCCGCCCGCCACGACCGCGCTCACGGGTCCGGGCCCGTACGTCGTCATGCACCCGGGAGCCGCCGTCCCGGCCCGGACCTGGAGCCCCGAGCGGGCCGCCGAGGCGGTGCGCGAACTGGCCGAGGCCGGGCACCGGGTGATCGTCACCGGCGGCAGCGGCGAGCGCGAGCTGACCGCGTACGTCGCCGGGGAGCACGCCCTCGACCTGGCCGGCCGGACCGGCGCCCCCGAACTCGCCGGCGTCCTGGCCCGCGCCGACGCCGTCGTCACCGGCAACACCGGCCCCGCCCATCTCGCCGCCGCCGTCGGCACCCCGGTCGTCTCCCTGTTCGCACCGGTCGTCCCGGCCGAGCGCTGGCGGCCGTACGGCGTCCCGTACGTGCTGCTCGGCGACCAGCAGGCGCCCTGCGCCGGCACCCGGGCCCGGCAGTGCCCCGTCCCCGGCCATCCCTGCCTGGACACCGTCACCGCCCACGACGTGGCCGCCGCCGTGGAGAAACTCCTGGGGGAGACATGAGGATCCTGCTCTGGCATGTGCACGGGTCGTGGACCACCGCCTTCGTGCAGGGCCCGCACACCTACGTCGTCCCCGTCACGCCCGACCGGGGCCCCGACGGACGGGGCCGCGCGCAGACCTGGGACTGGCCGGACTCGGTGATCGAGGTGCCGCTGGAGCGGCTGCGCGACGAGGAGATCGACGTCGTCGTGCTGCAGCGCCCGCACGAACTCGCCCTCGTCGACGCCTGCCTGGGCCGCCGCCCGCCGCTGGTGTACGTCGAGCACAACGCCCCGCACGGCGACGTCCCGGACACCCGGCATCCCGTCGCCGACCAGCCGGACATCACCCTCGTCCACGTCACGCACTTCAACCGCCTGATGTGGGACTGCGGACGCGCCCCGACCGCCGTGATCGAACACGGCATCGTCGACCCCGGCCAGAGGTGGACCGGCGAGCTGGACCGGGCCGCCGTCGTCGTCAACGAACCCGTGCGGCGCGGCCGTACCACCGGCACCGACCTGCTGCCCGTCTTCGCCGAGGCCGCCGGGCTGGACGTCTTCGGCATGGCCACCGACCGGCTCCGGGTGCCGAACACGCGCACCTTCGACCTCGCCCAGCGTGATCTGCACGCGGCGATGGCCAGGCGGCGCGTCTACGTCCACCCGATCCGCTGGACCTCCCTCGGGCTGTCCCTGCTGGAGGCGATGCACCTGGGCATGCCCGTGCTCGCCCTCGCCACCACCGAGGTCACCGAGGCCGTGCCGCCCGGCGCGGGCGTGGTCTCCAACCGGATCGACGTACTGACCGACGCCGTACGGGACTTCGTCGCCGATCCGCTGCACGCGCGGCTGATCGGCGAGGGGGCCCGCGCGGCGGCTCTCGCCCGCTACGGGCTGTCCCGTTTCCTGGACGACTGGGAGCGGCTGCTGAAGGAGGTCACCCGATGAGGATCGCCATGGTGTCCGAGCACGCGAGCCCGCTCGCCGCTCTCGGGGGACCGGACGCCGGTGGGCAGAACGTGTACGTCGCCCGCCTCACCGAGGAACTGGCGCGTCGCGGCCACGACGTCACCGTGTACACGCGCCGGGACTCCGCCCGGCTGCCCGACCGGGTGCCGCTGCCCGGCGGGGGCGTCGTCGAGCACGTGCCGGCCGGACCGGCGAAGCCCGTGCCCAAGGACGAACTGCTCCCCTACATGCCCGGCTTCGGCACCGTCCTCGCGCGCGCCTGGGAAGGGGAGCGGCCCGACGTCGTGCACGCGCACTTCTGGATGTCCGGCATGGCCGCGCAGATCGGCGCCCACGAGCACGGCGTCCCGGTCGTGCAGACCTTCCACGCGCTCGGCACCGTCAAGCGCCGCCACCAGGGCCGCCGGGACACCAGCCCGCACGAACGCGTCGGCATCGAGCGGCAGATCGGCCGCGGCTGCGCCCGCGTCCTGGCCACCTGCGGCGACGAGGTCCACGAACTCGCCGAGATGGGCGTGCCGCCGGGGCGGGTGTCGGTGGTGCCGTGCGGGGTGGACGCCGAGCACTTCCACCCCGGGGCGCACAGCGCCGGCGTCCCCGAACGCCGGGAGCGCCACCGCCTGCTCGCCTGCGGCCGGCTCGTCCCGCGCAAGGGCTACGACAAGGCGATCCGGGCCCTGACCCGCGTCCCCGACACCGAACTCCTCATCGCCGGCGGCCCCGAATCCGGGCAGCTGGACGCCGACCCCGAGGCGGCACGACTGCGCCGGCTCGCCGAGCGCGCGGGACTCGGCGACCGGGTACGGCTGCTCGGTGCCGTCGACCCGGACCACATGCCGGGGCTGATGCGCGGCTGCGACCTCGTCCTGTGCACCCCCGTCTACAAGCCGTTCGGGATCGTGCCGCTGGAGGCGATGGCCTGCGGTGTGCCCGTCGTCGCCACCGACGTCGGCGGCCACCGCGACACCGTCGCCGACGGGCACACCGGACGCCGGGTGCCGGCCGGCGACCCGTGGGCGATCGCCGGGGCCGTGCGCGAACTCCTCGCCGACGAACCGCTGCGCCGCCGCATGGGCGCGGCCGGCCGCGAGCGTGCCCTCGCCCGCTACACCTGGCAGCGTGTCGCCGACGGTGTCGAACAGGTCTACCAGCAGGTTCTGACCGGACACCGGGTGTCCGAGGAGGTGGCGTGATGACGGTCCACCCGCCCGCCGTCGGGCACTGCGACGAACTCCTGGACGCGCTGGGCCAGTTCCGCGCCTCCGCGCACATCACCGAACGGTGGGGGAGCCGGCTGGCCGACGTGCTCTCGGCCGGCGGACGACTGCTGGCCGCGGGCAACGGGGGCAGCGCGGCCCAGGCCCAGCACCTGACCGCCGAGCTCGTCGGACGCTACCGCGACGACCGGCCGCCGTTCTCCGCGATCGCCCTGCACGCCGACACCTCCTCCACCACCGCCATCGCCAACGACTACGGCGTCGACGAGGTGTTCGCCCGCCAGGTCCGCGCGCACGGCCGCTCCGGCGACGTCCTGATGCTGCTGTCCACCAGCGGCGCCAGCGCCAATCTGCTGTCCGCCGCCGACGCGGCCCGCGCGAGCGGCCTGCGCGTGTGGGCGCTGACCGGCCCGGCCCCCAACCCGCTGACCGCGGGCAGCGACGAGGCGCTGTGCGTCGAGGCGACCTCGGCCGCCACCGTGCAGGAACTGCACCTGGTGGCGGTGCACATGGTCTGCGCGGCCTTCGACGCGGAAGTGGAGAGGAGGACGGTATGACGGGCCGAGCCCCGCTCCTCGTCGTCGGCGACGCCCTGCTCGACCGCGATCTCGACGGCCACGCCGACCGGCTCGCCCCCGACGCGCCCGTCCCCGTGGTCGCCGACTGCGCGGAACGCCTCCGCCCGGGCGGCGCGGCCCTCGCCGCCTACCTCGCGGCGCGGGACGGCCGGGAGGTGACGCTGGTGGCGGGCGTCGGCGACGACCCCGCGAGCCGCGAGCTGACCCGACTTCTCGAACCCTGGGTGAAGCTGATCCCGCTCCCGCTGACCGGCCCGCTCCCGGAGAAGACCCGGGTGCTGGCGCAGGGCCGTCCCGTGACCCGCCTGGACCGCGGCAGCGGCACCACCCGCGAGGCGACGGCCGCCGTCCGCGCGGCGATCCGCTCCGCGCAGGCCGTCCTGGTCTCCGACTACGGCCGCGGCACCGCCGACGCCCTCCGCGACGTCCTGTCCGACCACCCGCCCCTCGTCTGGGACCCGCACCCGCGCGGCGGACCGCCGGTGCCGGGGACGCGCCTGGTCACGCCGGCGGAGCAGGAGGCCCACCGCTTCGTGGGCCAGGGCCCCGCCGCCGTACGGGAGTTGCGTACCGCCGCGCGCGCCGCGGCCGCGCTGGTGGCTCACTGGCGGGCCGGTGCCGTCGCGGTCACGCTCGGCGCCCGGGGCGCCCTGCTGTCCTACGGCGATCAGCCGCTGCTGTGTCCCGCACCCGAGGTCCACGGCGCGGACCCGTGCGGGGCGGGCGACCGGTTCGCCGCCACCGCGGCCGGGCTGCTCGCCGACGGCGCGCTGGTCGGCGAGGCCGTCGAGGGCGCCGTCACGGCGGCGACGGCCTTCGTCGGCGAGGGCGGGGCGGGAGCACTCATGCTTTCGGACGATTCCACCGAGGCCGCGGAACCAGGGGACGACGTACGGGCCGTCCTCGCCCGTGTCCGCGCCGCGCACGGCACCGTCGTGGCCGCCGGCGGCTGCTTCGACCTGCTGCACGCCGGGCACGTGGGCCTCCTGGAGGCGGCCCGGCGGCTCGGCGACTGCCTCGTCGTGTGCGTGAACTCGGACGCGTCCGTGCGGCGCCGCAAGGGTGACGGACGGCCGGTCACCCCGCTGGACGACCGGGTACGGGTCCTGCTCGCCCTGGGCTGCGTGGACGCCGTCGCCGTCTTCGACGAGGACACCCCCGAACGTCTGCTCGCCGAACTGCGGCCCGACATCTGGGTCAAGGGCGGCGACTACAGCGGCGCCGACCTTCCCGAGGCCGCGCTGCTTCAGGAGTGGGGCGGCCAGGCGGTCCTCCTGCCGTACCTGGACGGCCGCTCCTCGACCCGGCTGATGACCCGCGCGGCAGGTGCCGTATGACGACGACACACGGACCGATGTTCATGGGCGCTCCCGACGTCCGCCGCGACGGCTTCCTCCCTCCGCACGCCCACCGCACACCGTCCGTCCCGCACCCCCGGTCACCCCGAACGGCAGGCACCTCATGACCGAGCCGCCCCGTGTCCTCGTCCTGCGTGCCCTGGGCCTCGGGGACCTGCTCGCCGGTGTCCCCGCGCTGCGCGCGCTGCGCCGGGCGTTCCCGGCGCACGAACTGGTGCTGGCCGCGCCCGCCGAGCTGGAGCCGGTCGCGGCCGCGACGGGCGCCGTCGACCGGCTGCTGCCCGCGTCCGCCCCCGGGCGCGCCGTACCCCGCGCCCTGCACTGGACCGGCCCGCCCCCGGAGATCGCCGTCGACCTGCACGGCAACGGTCCGCCCAGCCACCGTCTCCTGCAACAGTTGCGCCCCCTCAGGCTGCTGGCCTTCGCCCACCCCGGGACGCCCGAGATCGACGGCCCCCTCTGGTACGCGCAGGAACACGAACGGGCCCGCTGGTGCAGGCTGCTCCAGTCCTACGGCATCGACGCCGACCCCACCGATCTCCGGCTGCCCCGCCCGCCGGAAGCCTCCCCGGCCCCCGGCGCCGTCGTCCTCCACCCCGGCGCGGGAGCCCCGTCCCGCTGCTGGCCCGTGGGGCGCTACGCCACGGTCGCGCGCACCCTGCGCCGGCAGGGCGTGCGGGTCGTCGTCACCGGGGGAGCCGGCGAGGAGGACCTGGTCGCCGAACTCGCCGACCGGGCAGGCCTTCCCGGCACCGGTCGCTTCCCCGGCGACCTCCCCTTCGACCGCCTGTGCGCCCTGGTCGCCGACGCCCGTGCGGTGGTCAGCGGCGACACCGGCATCGCGCACCTCGCCGTCGCCCTCGCCACCCCCTCCGTCACCCTCTTCGGCCCCGTGCCGCCGAGCCGCTGGGGTCCGCCCCCGGATCCGTGCCACCGCGCCCTGTGGCATCCCGGCCCCGACGGCGACCCGCACGGCCTGCGCCCCGACCCGTCGCTGCTGCGGATCCACCCCGACGAGGTCCTGCACGCCCTGACCGCCCTGCCCGCCACTCAACCAGCCGCGTACGCCCGGCAGTTGGACCACGCCCACGAGTGACCCCACCCATGACTGACTCCCGCGTCGGCATCGTCATCGCCACCCGCGACCGCTGCACCTCCCTCGCCCGCACCCTGCGCCACCTCATCGCCCTGCCCGAGCCGCCCCCCGTCCTCGTCGCCGACAACGCCTCCACCGACGGCACCCGCGCCATGCTGGCCCGGGACTTCCCGCAGGTGCGCGTGCTCGCCCTGCCGTGCAACCGGGGAGCGCTCGCCCGCAACCACGGAGTCCGCGCCCTCGGCACCCCGTACGTGGCCTTCAGCGACGACGACTCCTGGTGGGCGCCCGGCGCGCTGGACCGCGCGGTCGGCCACTTCGAGGCGCACCCACGGCTCGGCCTGCTCTCCGCCCGCACGCTCGTCGGCCCCGGCGACGCCCCCGACCCGCTCGACGACGTGCTCGCCGGCTCGCCCCTGGGGCCCGCCACCGACCTCCCCGGCACCCAGGTGCTCGGCTTCCTCGCCTGCGCGGCCGTCGTCCGCCGCGACGCCTACCTCGACGCGGGCGGCTACCACCAGGTGCTGTTCTTCGGCGGGGAGGAGACCCTGCTCGCCTACGACCTGGCGGCCCGGGGCTGGGGCGTCGCGCACTGCCCGGACGTGGTCGCCCACCACCACCCCGCCCCCGCGGCCCGCACCGGCCGCCCGGCCACCGTCCGCCGCAACGAGGTCCTCACCGCCTGGCTGCGCCGCCCCCTCCCGCACGCCCTCGCCCGCACCCGTGAACTGGCCGGTGCCGCCCGCCACGACGTGGCCGCGCGCCGCGCCCTGCGTGAGACCCTCGTCCGGCTGCCGTCCGCGCTGCGCGAGCGCAGGCCGCTGCCCCCGCACGTGGAACGTGCCGCCCGCCTCCTGGACCCCGTCGACGGAGCGACCCCATGACCGACCCGCGCACGAGCGTCGTCGTCATCACCCACAACCGCCGCCCCGAACTCCTGCGCACCCTCGACCGGTTGGCTCAGCTGCCGGAGCGACCGCCGGTCGTCGTCACCGACAACGCCTCCACCGACGGCACCGCCGCCGCGGTGGCCCACCGCCACCCCGGCGTACGGCTGCTGCGGCCCGGCCGCAACCTCGGCGCCGTCGGCCGCAATCTGGCCGTGCGCCACCTCCGCACGCCGTACGTGGCCTTCTGCGACGACGACTCCTGGTCGGCGCCCGGCGCACTGAGCGGGGCCGCCGACCTGCTGGACCGGCATCCGGCGCTCGCGTCCGTCACCGCCCGGATCGTCGTGGAACCCGGCAGAGAGGACGACCCGATCAACGCCGAGCTGCGCGACTCGCCCGTCCCCGGCCCCGGTTGGCTGCCCGGCCCGGCGCTCGGGTCCTTCCTGGCCGCCGCGACCGTCCTGCGCGCCGACGCCTTCCGGGCGGCGGGCGGCTTCCATCCGCGGCTGTGGCTCGGCGGCGAGGAGGAGTTACTGGCCGTGGACCTCGCGACGGACGGCTGGTGGCTGACGTACGCCGAACATCTGACGGTCCATCACCAGCCGTCGGTGGTACGGGACTCCACGCTGCGGCGACGGCACGGCATCCGCAACACCCTGTGGTTCACCTGGCTGCGCCGGCCCGCGGGGTCCGCGCTGCGCCGCACCCTGCACCTGGCCCGTACGGTTCCGCGGGACACCGCGTCCCTGTACGCCTTCGCCGAGGCGGCCGCCGCGCTGCCGTGGGTGCTGAGGGAACGCCGGGTGGTACCGGCGGCGGTCGAGTCACGGCTGCGTTCCCTGGAACACGCCCAGCACCGCTCGACCGCGCGCCGTTACACCGGCTGAGCCGCCCGCCCCCGCCGTTCAGCGTTCCGTCAGCCGGCACAGCAGCCGGAACGACGCGAACAGGGCCGCCGGCCAGACACCGGCGAAGGCCCAGACCACGGCGGGCTCGGAGGTGACGATCCCGGCGGTCATCAGACCGATCGAGACCAGCAGGAGGAAGGCGACCGTCAACAGCCGCGGGCGGTAGGCGCCGAGCCGCGCGAGATCGGGGCGGCGGCTCGGACGGAAGGTGCGCAGCCGCCGCTCCAGACGGCGGTCGCGGCTGAGCGCGCGCTCCATCTCGTCGAGGGCGCGCTGTTCGTGATCGGGGAGTCGGCTGGTGGACACGGTCGTCCCTCCTCGGCGGCGGCGGGGGCTGCACGTCGAGTGCCCCCAGCCTTCCGAGATCTAACCGCCGCGCACCCCTCCAACACCCTCGACAGACCTCCGTATCGGCCGCCGACGGTCCTGCTCACGCCGGGACCACGGCCGGCACGCACCGGCCTGCCATCATGGGCCCATGCATCGGGTGCCGCCCCGCCCACGCGTCCCCGACTGGTTCACGGCCGACGACTGTGCTCTGAACGTCGCGCTCGTGTATCCGCTGCAGGGGCCCGCCGGGATCTTCGGGCCGGCCTGTGAGGCCTGTGCGCGGCTCGCCGCGGAGGAGATCAACAGGGCGGGCGGGGTGCTGGGCCGGGAGCTGCGGCTGCTGGAGGTGGACGGGGGTGCGCCGCCGGGGCAGGTCGCCGAACAGATGGACGCGCTGGTGGCGGCCGGCCTGGTGCAGGGCGTCGCCGGCTGGCACATCTCGTCCGTACGGCAGGCCCTCGCGCCGCGGATCGCGCACCGGGTGCCCTACGTCTACACCGCCCTGTACGAGGGCGGGGAGCGCACGGAGGGCGTCTACCTCATCAGCGAGACCCCGGCCTCGCAACTGCTCCCCGCCATGGGCCTGTTGGCGGACGCCCGTCGCGTGCGCCGTTGGTTCGTCGTCGGCAACGACTACGTGTGGCCGCGCCGCACGGCCCACTGATCGGACGCTCACAGTGAAAGGACCCTTGGGACAGACCGCGGGGGCGGGCGGGTCAACGGCGGGGCGGGCACCG
This sequence comes from Streptomyces sp. NPDC005799, assembly GCF_040630525.1. NCBI lineage: Bacteria > Bacillati > Actinomycetota > Actinomycetes > Kitasatosporales > Streptomycetaceae > Streptomyces > Streptomyces sp. NPDC005799. The sequence continues at coordinate 16,468 of NZ_JBEXXQ010000023.1, read as the reverse complement.
GCAAAGACGGCGGCAAGAAACGCGCCCCGCGGCGCGACACGCGGCGCACGACGACCCACTGGCCACACGGCGTTCACTCAAGTGCCGCCGGAGCGCGCCAGGGTGCGGTCGTTGTCAGCTCAACCGCTCGCCAGGGAGGGGACCATGACCACAGAGGCCAACACGCCGGACGGGCCGGCGCAGTCTTCCGAGGGGGTCAGCCGGCGTCACGCGCTGGGCCTGTTCGGCACGGCGGGGGCCGGAGCGGCCGCCGCCCCGTTGCTGGGGGCCGGCACGGCGCAGGCCGCGCCGCTCGCCGCCCCGGCCCTCCACCTCACCGCCGACTCCGCCGGCGCGCCTCCGGTCCAGGGGCTGCACCTGACCTTCGGAGCGGACCCGCGCACCCAGATGACGGTGTCGTGGATCACCGACAGACCGGTCACCAGACCGGTGGTCCACTACGGCACGCTGGAGCACGGCTTCGGTTCCAAGGCCAAGGCCCGCACGGTCACCTACGTCGACGGCACCTCCAGCCGCACCGTCTACGTCCACCACGCCTCGCTGACCAGGCTGCGCCCGGACACCGACTACCTCTACCTCGCCACCCACGAGGGCACCACACCCGACAGTGGCACCTTCCGCACCGCCCCCGGCGGACGCCGGCCCCTCACCTTCACCAGCTTCGGCGACCAGTCCGCGCCGCAGGTCACCTGGGCTGCCAACGGCACGGTGGCGCTGGACGCCAACTCCACTCCCGCCACCAAGGACATCGTCACCGGCGTCGAGCAGGTCGCCCCGCTCTTCCACCTCCTCAACGGCGACCTGTGCTACGCCAACCTGGACGTCGACCGGGTGCGGACCTGGAACAACTTCTTCACCAACAACACCCGTTCGGCGCGCTTCCGCCCCTGGATGCCGGCGGCCGGCAACCACGAGATCGAGAGGGCCAACGGCCCGATCGGACTCGGCGCCTACCAGACCTACTTCGACCTGCCGTCCACCGAGACCGACCCCGAACTCGGGGGCCTGTGGTACGCCTTCACGGCCGGTTCGGTGCGGGTCATCGTGCTGCAGAACGACGACAACTGCCTGCAGGACGGCGGTGACGTCTACATCAGCGGCTACTCCGGCGGCCGCCAGCTCGCCTTCCTGGAGAAGGAGCTGAAGGCGGCCCGGTCCTCCCGCGACATCGACTGGGTCGTCGTCGCCATGCACCAGGTCATGATCAGCTCCTCCGACGCCAACGGCGCCGACCTCGGCCTCCGGCAGAAGTACGGCCCGCTGTTCGACGGGTACGGCGTGGACCTCGTGCTGTGCGGCCACGAGCACAACTACGAGCGCTCCCTGGCCGTGCGCGGGGTCGTCTCCGGCAGCGAGACGCTCACCCCCGACCCGGTCTCCCAGGCCACCGACGACATCGACGCGGGCCTGGGCACCGTGCACATGATCCTGGGCGGCGGAGGCGTCTCCGGCACCACCAACCAGAACTTCTTCAAGGACGGCACGGCCAAGGTCATCACCGCGGTGTCCGCGAGCCCCGGCGCCAACGGCAAGCGCACCGCCACGTACACCAAGGAGCAGGCCGTCTGGACCGGCGTCCGCGACCTCGACCACCCCTACGGCTTCGCCGCGTTCACCGTGGACCCCGGCCGGCACCCCGGTGACACCACACGCATGCACGTGACGTACTACAACGTCAACAAGCCGCACGGCGAGCTGTCGGTCTTCGAGACCTTCACCCTCCACCGCCGCCGCTCCGACGGCCCCAAGTGACCCGCTAGAGCCAGTCGCGGTGTTTGAAGATCACGTACAGGCTGACGCAGACCACGCCCATCAGGCCGATGGCGAAGGGATAGCCGAGCAGCCAGCGCAGCTCCGGCATGTGCGTGAAGTTCATCCCGTAGATCGTCCCGACCAGCGTCGGGGCGAACAGAATGGCCGCCCATGACGAGATCTTCTTGATCTCCTCGTTCTGCTCGAAGCCCGCTTCCGCCAGCGCCCGCATCTCCGCGTTCTGCTGCTGGGTGACCAGGGTCGCGTTCACCGTGAGGATCTCGGTGAGGGCCTGGCGGAAGCTGTCCACCCGCTCGCTCGTGTGGGTGACGTGGTCGGCGACGTCACGGAGGTAGCGCTGGAGCTCCTCGTCGGTCTCGTACTTGGAGAAGCCGGCGATCAGCCCGTGCAGCATGCCGACCAGCGGGCGGGTGGCGCGCTGGAACTCGACCATCTCCCGGGAGAGTTCGTAGATACGGCGGGAGACCTCCGGGTCGCCGCGGAAGACCTCCGTCTCGATCTCGTCGATGTCGTTCTGCACGCCGGCGACGACCGGCGCGTACCCGTCGACCACCGCGTCGAGAATGGCGTACAGGACCGCCTCCGGGCCCAGCTTCAGCAGCTCCGGTGTCTCCTCCATGCGATGCCGGACCGCCGAGAGGTCGGGGGCGGCGCCGTGCCGGACGGTGATGACGAAGTCGGGGCCGACGAAGACGTGCAGCTCGCCGAAGTCGACCTCCTCCGGGGCGTCCAGATAGCGGGCGGCACGCAGCACGACGAACAGCGTGTCGCCGTAGCGCTCCAGCTTGGGCCGCTGATGGGCCTCCATCGCGTCCTCGACCGACAGGGGATGGAGGTCGAACTCCGCGGCCAGGGAGAGCAGCTCGGCGTCCGTGGGGCGGGCGAGGCCGATCCAGGCCATCCCGGACGGCTCCTCACGCAGCTCACGAAAGGTGTCGGCGAGCGTGTCGGGAGAGGAGATGCGCACCCCGTCGCGGTACAGGGCGGCCTGGACGACGCTGGCCACCTCGGCCTGCTCGGCGGGCCCCTCCTCATGCGGCGGGGCGGTGGTGTCGGCCGCGGGCGGCTGCGGAGGCGTCAGCGCGCGGCGCCACGCGGACCTCATGGAGTTCCTGGCGCTCCTGGCGTTCCTGGCGGCAGGACGGGCGCGTCGCTCGGACATGCGGCTGCCTCCGGGGTCGTACCTGCGGCTGCGTGATCCGGAGCAGGATATACGGGGCAAACGACGCCGGGGTGACGCGTGCGACCGGGATTCGGTGAGAGTTGCGGACAGAGGGTGTCCGCGAGCGGCGTTAGCGTGCGGTACATGACGAAGACGACAGCCGCCGCTCCCGTGCTCGGTACCCGCGCCCTGAACCGCGCGACCCTCGACCGGCAGCTCCTGCTGCGCCGCTCACCGCTGTCCGCTCAGGCCGCCGTCGAGCATCTCGTCGGCCTCCAGGCGCAGAACGTCAAGCCGCCCTACCTCGCCCTCGCCGCCCGCCTGGAAGGCTTCGTCCCCGCGGACCTGTCACGACTGATGGCGGAGCGCGAGGTCGTCCGCATCGTCACCCTGCGTTCGACCATCCACACCCACACCGCCGACGACTGTCTCACCCTGCGCCCGCTGGTCCAGCCGGCCCGCGACCGCGAGCTGACCACCTTCCGCAAGGGGCTGGGGGGCGTCGACCTCGACCGCCTCGCGGTCCTGGCCCGGGAGCTCGTCGAGGAGGGACCGCGCACCATGAAGCAGCTGCGCGAGGCCCTGCACACCGAGTGGCCGGACGCCGACCCGCAGGCCCTCGGCATCGCCGCCCGGTGCCGGCTGCCGCTGGTCCAGGTCACCCCGCGCGGACTGTGGGGACAGAGCGGCCAGGTCGCCCTCACCACCGCCGAGCACTGGCTCGGCCGCCCCGCCGAACCCGCGCCCGCGCCGGAGGACGTCGTCCTGCGCTACCTCGCCGCCTTCGGTCCCGCCTCGGTGAAGGACATGCAGACCTGGGCCGGGCTGACCCGCCTGCGCGAGCCCTTCGAGCGGCTGCGCCCGCGGCTGCTCACGTTCCGCGACGACAACGGCGTCGAACTCCTCGACCTCCCCGACGCCCCGCGCCCCGACGAGGACACCCCCGCCCCGCCCCGCTTCCTCCCCGAGTTCGACAACCTGCTCCTCTCCCACGCCGACCGCACCCGGGTGGTGCCGCCTGAGTACTGGGGCCGCAGCTGGGTGGGGAACCTGGTGCACCGCACGTTCCTCGTCGACGGCTTCCTGGCCGGCGTGTGGAAGCTGGAGCGGGACGCCCTCGTCATCGAACCCTTCGGCAGCCTCACCAGGGCTCAGCGGGCGGAGCTCAGGGCGGAGGGGGAGCGCATGCTCGGCGTCCTGTACCCGGACATGCCGTACGACATCCGGTTCGGGACCGTGATCGCGTGAGTCTCAGTCGGCCCGCCCGGTCACGGCCACCGTCAGACCCAGGCCGATCATCGCGAAGCCGCCCGCCCCGCCGATCATCGACAGACGGCGGTCGGAGCGAGCGAACCAGGTGCGGGCCGCCGAGGCGGTCAGCCCCCACAGGGTGTCCGTGACCAGCCCGATGCAGATGGGGATCAGACCGAGCAGCAGCATCTGGAGCGGGACCCGGCCCGCCGTGTGGTCCACGAACTGGGGCAGCACGGCGGCGAAGAACACCACGCCCTTCGGGTTCGTCACCCCGACCAGCGCCCCGTCCAGCACCGTGCGCAGATCCCCCCGCGCGGGCCCGGCGGGCCGCGTCCGGATGGCCGCGGCCTTGAGCTCCCCCCGGTGCCGGAACGCCTGGACGCCCAGGTACACCAGGTAGGCGGCACCCGCCAGCTTGACCGTCAGATAGATCGTCACCGACCGCTCCACCAGCGAGCCGATCCCGACCGCCACCGCGGCCACCAGCAGGTAGGAGCCGAAGACATTGCCGATGGCGGTGGCCACGGCGGTACGGCGGCCGTGGGCGAGCGCCCGCCCGATGACGAACAGCACGCTGGGCCCCGGGATCACGATCACCAGCAGGGACATCGCCGCGAAGGCGAGGAAACGGTCCGTGGACACCATGCAGATCACTCCCATCCGCCGCACATTGAAACAAGCTCCACGGCCTCCGCTCTAGAGTCGGACCCATGGAACTGCGGCAGCTCACCTACTTCGTCACCGTCGCCGAGGAGCTGCACTTCGGGCGGGCGGCCGAGCGGCTGCACATCGTGCAGTCGGCGGTGAGCATGCAGATACAGCGCCTGGAGCGGGAACTGGGCGCCGAGCTGTTCGACCGGACCCCGCGCCGGGTGCGGCTCACGGCGGCGGGGGAGCGGCTGCTGCCCGAGGCGCGCACGGTGCTGGCCGCCGCCGAGCGGGCCCGCGCCGCCGTCGCCCCGCCGCCCGGCCTGCGGATCGGCACCAGCACCGGCCTGGGCGCGCACCTCGACCGCGTGCTCGCCGCCTTCGCCCGCCGGGCGCCGGACGTCCCCGTCGAGCTCTTCTCGCTCCCGGCCGCCGAACGCCTGGAGCGGGTCGCGCGCGGCAGGCTGGACGCCGCGTTCGTACGGGCCGCCGAGCCCCGGCAGGGCGTCCGCGTGCTGCCGCTGTGGCCCGACCCCCTGGTCGCCGCCCTCCCCGCCGCGCATCCGCTCGCCGGGCGCGAGGAGATCGGCGTCGAGGAACTGGCGGAGCTGCCCCTGAGCCTGACCGAGCGGCGCAACAACGCCGCCCTGGTCGACCTGGTGGTCGGCGCCTGCCACGAGGCCGGCTTCACACCGCTGCCCGGGCCGGCGAGCGGCTCCCTCCAGGACACCCTCGCCACCATCGGCACCCGCCCGCTCTGGACGGTCGTGTACGCCTCTCACGCGCGCGTGCTGCACAGCCCGCGCGTGGCCTTCGTACGGTTCCGCCCGCCCGGCCTCGCCCTGTCGACGGGACTCGCCGTACCGGCCGCCGCCGGCCCCCCGCACCTGGACACCCTGCTCCTGGCCTGCGGCGATCACGAGGACTGATCGCTGCGGTCGCGGTCTGCTCCTTGGTCGCGCGGGCCGGAGGCGATGGACTGGACCCACCCGAGAACGACACAGGGACAAGGGAGTTCAGCCATGCCGATCGTCACCATTCAGCAGGGCCCGCGCGACACCGAGCTCAAGCGGGATCTCGTCAAGCGCGTCACCGACGCCTTCGTGGACGCCTACCGGATCCCGGCCGAGACCGTGCAGGTGTGGATCCACGAGGTCCCCGCGGACAGCTGGGGCGCCGCCGGGAAGCTCACCGCCGACAAGTAGCGCACACGTGGATAGGGGGCGCTGCGAGCTGCTCGTGGTAGCTCGCAACGCCCCCTGGCCTTACTCCTGAGGGGTGCTCAGGACGCTCTCGGGGCTATGAGTTGACCTGCGCGGTCACCAGGCTGGAGAAGGTGGTCAGCCGGGTGTAGACACCCGGGTACCCCGCTTCCGCGCAGCCCTCGCCCCAAGAAGTGATCCCTGCCAGGACGCCCCCGATGAGCAGGGGACCGCCGCTGTCGCCCTGGCAGGTGTCTGTGCCGCCGGAGGTGTATCCGGCGCAAACCATGTCGGACTGGACGTAGTCCGAACCGTAGGAGCTCCGGCAGCTCGAGTCGGACACGATCGGGACGGTCGCGGTCCGCAGCTGGTTGGAGGAGCTGCCGTTCTCCGAGGTGGTACCCCAGCCGAGGATGCGCGCGGTGGTGCCGGCCGCGTACACGCCCGTGTCCGAGGAGGAGACGTACTTCGCCGTGGTGTACGGCATCGACGTCGACAGCGTCAGTACCGCCACGTCGTCGCCGTTGGTGGCGTCGGTGTAGGACGGGTTGATCCAGATCTTGCTGACCTTGCTGACGGTGCCGTTGGTGCCGTTGAGGTAGGTGCGGCCGCCGACGACGCGGACGCTGCTCGTGGTCTCGCCCACCATGCAGTGGGCGGCCGTCACGACCTTGGTGGCCGAGACGAGGGTGCCGCCGCAGAACTGGTTCTGCGAGGCGTCCGTGATCTGCATGACGAACGGGTAGGCCGTGGTGGTGGTCGTCGTGCCCCCGACGATCGGCTGGGGCGCGGCTGCCGCCGAAGGTGCGCCGAGAGCTGCGGTGGTGACCGCCGCGGCGCCCGCCGCGAGGACCGCGGCGGTCTTTCTGGCACGGGTGAGCCCGAACATGAGTCTCCTGTGGGGGTTGCCGGTGGGGGATCGCGCGGGTGTGGGGGTTGGTGCACGGGGGTCGCGGGACCGACCCCCGTATGCCCGGGCGAGCGGCATGCCCTTACGCTAGAACCGGGCGCACCCTCACCCCAATGAGGGAACCCCCTAGGGGAGTTGGGCAGGGAAATCCCTCGGTCGAGCCCTAGTAAACCCGGACAAACCTCACTTCGTACGGCGCCCCGCCGCCAGTCGGACGATATCCACCCGAGAGCGGATGCCGAGCTTGCGGTAGACCCGGGTGAGGGTCGCCTCGACCGTCTTGACGCTGATGAACAGACGCGCGGCGATCTCGCGGTTGGTCGCGCCCTCCATGACGAGCGCGGCGACCTGACGCTCCATCGAGGCGAGGCCCTCCAGGCCCTCTGACGCGGCGACGGGCGGATTCGGTTCCCCCGGGTTCGCCGCGGTGGCGGCCTCCACCTGCCGCAGCCACGGCAGCGCCCGGCACCGGCGGAAGAGCCGGGCCGCCTCGTCGTACGACGTGGGTCCCGCGCGGCGGGTGCGCAGGGAGGCCAGCGCGAAGGCGGCCCGTGCCTCCTCCAGGCCGTATCCCAGCTTCGCGAGCCGGTCCTGAGCCTGGGTCAGCTGGGCGAGCGCGGCCTCGTGTTCGCCCCGTGCGGCCCGCACCAGGGCCTCGGCCCGGTCCAGGACCGCCAGGACGCTCTCCCGGCCGAGCCGCAGCGCGTGCTCGCGCGCCCCGGTGACCAGTTCCCGCGCCTCGTCGACCTCGCCGATGCGCACCAGGGCCTCGGCGAGGTCGCCGTGCCAGCGGCCCCGGGCCGGGTCGGTGATGCCGAGCCCGTGCTCCAGCTCCCGCACCCGGCGCAGCGAACGCACCGCGCCCTCGGCGTCCTGGGCGACGAGCTGGGCGTGCCCGAGCGCGGTCAGGGCCCGGGAGACGTACATCTGGTCACCGGCCTGGTCGGCCTGCTCCAGGGCCTCGCGGGCGAGGGCCAGCGCACGGTCGGCGTCGCCGCCGGAGGCCTCGGCGAGGGAGTTGAGCACCGCGGAGGGGATCTCGCCGATGCCGGAGTCGCGGGCCAGCCGCATGCTCTCCCGGGCCAGGTCCAGGGCGCGTCCGCAGTGCCCGGAACGCAGCTCCGTCTCGGCGAGCATGCGGACGAAATGCACCTCGCTCTCGACCATGCCGCGCTGCCGGGCCCGGCGCAGCAGCGCGGTGACGGTGGAGCGGGCCTCGGGCACCTGGTCGCTCATGACCAGCCAGCGGAAGCGGGCCGACCCCGCGCCGTTGTGGTGGCAGGCGACCTGCGGGTCCTGGGGTTCCTTCATGGCGCGCTTGATGGTGGCGGGCGCGTCCGGATGGCCCATCAGGGTCTCGGTCTCGCCCTGGAAGGCGAGCGCGAGCAGTTCGGTGCGCCGGTCCCCGGCCCGCGCGGCCAGCTGCGCCGCGTGCGCCGCCTCCTCCCGGCCGGTGGCGAAGTCGCCCTCCACGACCAGCCCCCGCCAGGCCAGCTGGTAGTGGACCAGGGCGAGCAGCCCGGGGTCGGAGCCGGCGTCGGCGAGCGCCTGCGGGTAGACGGTGTCGACGTCGCCGAGCGCCTGCCCGGCCGACTCGATCACCACCATCCAGGCCCGTACCCGGTCGGCGGGCGCGGTGGCCCGGGTCAGCACGTCCCGCGCGATGTCCCGGGCGAGATCCACCTCGCCGGCGATGATCGCGTCCTCGGCGGCCTGCAGCCTGCGCTCGTCCGGGCCGGGATCGCCGTCGGCCGGGGTGTGCCGGGCGGCCAGCAGGCCCAGTGAGGCGGCCGCGGAGGGGGCGCCGCGGTCCCGGGCCAGCGCGGCGGCCTCCGCGAGCCGGGCCGCCGCCTCCGGGTCGGCGCCGGTGGTCGCGAGCGCGAGATGCCGGGCCCGCTCGATCGGGTCCGAGGCCGCCGTCGACAGCGCGGCGTGCGCGGCCCGCCGCTCCTGCGCTGGCGCCTCCGCGTACAGCGCGGCCGAGATCAGCGGGTGCGCGAACCGTACGGCGGGACCCTCGGGCTCCGTCGCCAGCAGCCCCAGTTCGGCCGCCTGGGCGGTCTCGGCCTCGGCGTTCTCCCGGCCGGCCGCGTGCAGCAGGGCCAGGGTGGGGCGGGCGCCGGCGCTGGCCACCAGGAGGGTGCGGCGGGCCTCGTCGGAGAGCATCTCCAGACGGCTGAGGACCAGCGCGCGCAGCGAGGTGGGCACCGGCAGCGGCTCGCCCGGCCGGGGCGGGGTCGGGTTCTCCGCCAGGGCGCGGCCCAGTTCGAGCGCGAAGAGCGGGTTGCCGCCGCTGGTGCGGTGGATGTCGCGGACCGTGGAGCGGGGCAGACCGGTGTAGCCGCGGTGGTCGAGCAGGGTGGAAACCTGGGTGCGGGAGAGCGCGCCGAGCCGCACGGCGAGGGTGTCCGGCGGCGAGGCGCGCAGGAAGCGGTCGTACTCCTGGCCCTCGGTGCGCACCGCGCACAGCATCCGCACCGGGGTGTCGCCGAGGCGGCGGGCGGCGAAGCCGAGGAGTTCGGCGCTGGCGGAGTCCAGCCACTGCAGGTCGTCGGCGACGATCAGGACGGGTCCCTCGGCGGCCAGGGTGCGCAGGGCGGAGAGCACGGCCAGGCGCAGGGCGAGGCCGTCGCGCTGGAGGGTGGACTCGCCGCGGCCGGTGAGCGCCGACTCCAGCGCCGTGCGCTGGGCGGGCGGCAGCGCGTCGGAGACCTTGTCGAGGACCAGGCCGAGCAGGTCCGCGAGGGCCAGGAAGGGGAGATGGGATTCGGACTCGGTCGCCGAGCAGCGCAAGACGGTCGTGGCCGGTGTCCCATATTCGGATGCCAATGCCCGCAGGACGGTCGACTTTCCTATTCCGGCGGGGCCGTGAAGCAGCACACTGCCGCCGCGGGCGAGCTGCTCGCGCGCCGCGCCGAACGGCTCCTCCCTGCCGATGACCAGGTCGGGGCGGCTTCTGGCAGGCTCCTTGAAGTCCCGTCGCACGGTTACCGCTCCCCTCCGGGTGTCGTGTCCGGACCAAATTCTAGGCAACGTCTCTTTGAAATTCGGACGGACCTGGTGGTGAGGGACATAACAAGGGTGCAGCATACGGAAATTCAAAGCATCGCGTAATGAATAGCCGCTTGGCGAGACGGTTGCCGCGGGCTACGGCAGCAGCCCCGCCCGGCGGGCCGCCGCGACCGCCTCCCCCCGGGTGTGCGTCCCCAGCTTGCGCATCGCCGAGCGCAGATAGCTCTTCACCGTCTCCGGCCGCAGTCCCAGCCGCTCGGACGCGGCGGCGTTCGTCACCCCGGCCGCGAGACAGGCGAGGACGTCCAGCTCGCGGGGGGCGAGCCGGACCTCCGGCCGGGACGTCTCCGGCGTCAGCAGCGCGCACGCGTCCAGCAGCTCCTCCCGCAGGACCGGGTCCGCGATCCGCGAGGCCAGGGCGCGCAGCGCCGCGTGCGCTTCCCGGACCTGCTCCCAGGCGGCACTCGGGGGCGGGTCGACGGCGGGCGGCGCACCGGCGGCCGCCGCGACGAGCTCGCGCATCTCCTCCCGCACGACCAGCGTCTGCTCCACGTCCCGGGCCGCCTCCATCGCCGCGTCCAGCGTGCGGTCGCCGAGCGGCTGGGCCGTGCGCAGGGCGCCGTACAGCACACCGCGCACCCGGCGCCGCACCACCACCGGGACCGCCAGCACCGAGCGCAGGCCCTCGGCGGCGACGGGGACGTCGTACTCGTGGCTGATCTGCCGCGACGAGGAGTAGTCCGTCACGGCGCAGGGGCGGGCGAGGGCGACGGCCCGGCCGCCGAGGCCGTTGCCGGAACTCACCGGCAGGCCGCTCAGCGCGCCCGTGGCGGCGCCGCTGAGTTCACTGATGCGCACATGCCGGCGCCCCGGCTCCACCAGCCCGCCGAAGGCGACCGGGAGCCCGGTCGTGCGCCGCAGCCGCACCAGCGCGTTCCGTATCTCGACCGCCCCGCCCGCGTCCGCCGTCACCCGCTCGCCCTTTCTGTGCGGCGCACACCCCCGTACGGGGGTAGTGAGACCTGCATCACGGATTACACGATGGCAGAGAGCCGCCCGGCAATGGTCCGGTCAGAGGGAGTGAGCCGTAGGGGCACGGAGCGCCCCGAAGGGGAACGACCGGAGAAAGCGAGGAACACGATGACGACGGCCACGGAGGAGTTCCGGAGCGCGCGGGACTTCCTGCTCGCGCACCGTGAGGACTATGCGAAGGCATACGAGGGGTTCGGCTGGCCCCGGCCCGAGCGCTTCAACTGGGCGCTCGACTGGTTCGACGTCATCGCCGACGGCAACGACCGGCCCGCCCTGCACATCGTCGAGGAGGACGGCGCCGAGGTCCGGCTCTCCTTCGCGGAGATGTCCGACCGCTCGGACCGGGTGGCCACCTGGCTGCGCGACCGCGGAGTCGCCGCCGAGGACCGCGTCCTCGTCATGCTCGGCAACCAGGTCGAGCTGTGGGAGACGGCCCTGGCCGCGATGAAGCTGCGGGCCGTGGTCATCCCGGCCACCCCGCTGCTCGGCCCCGCCGACCTGCGCGACCGCGTGGACCGGGGCCGGGTCAAGCACGTGATCGTACGGGCGGAGGACACCGCCAAGTTCGACGACGTGCCCGGCGCCTACACCCGTGTCTCCGTCGGCGGACTGCCCGAGGAGGGCTGGGAGCCGTACGAGGACGCGTACGCCGCCCCGGCCGGGTTCCTGCCCGACGGGCCCACCCTCGCCGACGACCCGCTGATGCTGTACTTCACCTCGGGCACCACCGCCCGCCCCAAGCTGGTCGAGCACACCCACACCTCGTACCCGATCGGGCACCTGGCCACCATGTACTGGATCGGCCTCAGGCCCGGGGACGTGCATCTCAACATCTCCTCGCCCGGCTGGGCCAAGCACGCCTGGTCCAACCTGTTCGCCCCGTGGAACGCGGAGGCGACCGTCTTCATCCACAACTACACGCGCTTCGACCCGGCCCGGCTGATGGCCGAGATGGACCGCGCGGGCGTCACCACCTTCTGCGCCCCGCCGACCGTGTGGCGCATGCTCATCCAGGCCGACCTCACCCAGCTGCGCACCCGGCCGCGCGAGGTCGTGGCCGCGGGGGAGCCGCTGAACCCCGAGGTCATCGAGCAGGTCCGGCGCTCCTGGGGTGTCACCGTCCGGGACGGCTTCGGGCAGACCGAGACGGCCGTGCAGGTCGCCAACAGCCCCGGCCAGCGGCTGAAGACCGGCTCGATGGGCCGGCCGAGCCCGGGCTACAAGGTCGAACTCCTGGACCCGGTGACCGGCGCGCCCGGTGCCACGGAGGGCGAGATCGCCCTGGACCTGTCCGCCCGGCCCGTCGGCCTGATGACCGGCTACCACGGCGACCCGGACCGCACGGCCGAGGCGATGGCCGGCGGCTACTACCGGACCGGTGACGTCGCCTCGCGCGACGAGGACGGATACCTCACCTACATCGGCCGCAGCGACGACGTCTTCAAGGCCTCCGACTACAAGATCAGCCCCTTCGAGCTGGAGAGCGCGCTGCTGGAGCACGAGGCGGTGGCCGAGGCGGCCGTCGTGCCCGCCCCCGACGAGCTGCGCCTGGCCGTGCCCAAGGCCTATGTCGTGCTCGCCGAGGGCTGGCAGCCGGGCCCCGACACCGCGAAGGTGCTCTTCGAGCACTCCCGCGAGGTCCTCGCCCCCTACAAGCGCATCCGCCGTCTGGAGTTCGCGCCCCTGCCCAAGACCGTCTCCGGCAAGATCCGCCGCATCGAGCTGCGCGAGGCCACGGCGGCCGGGTCGCACGCCGAGTACCGCGAGGAGGACTTCCGGTGACCGCGCACCTGTCGTACACGCACGGGACGGGAACCACCGCCCTGCTCGGTGACACCATCGGCGCCAACCTGGACCGGGCGGTGGCGAGCTGGCCGGACCGCGAGGCGCTCGTCGACGTGCCCTCCGGCCGGCGCTGGACCTACGCCGCATTCGCCGCCGACGTGGACGAGTTGGCGCGGGCCCTGGTGACGAGCGGGGTCGTCAAGGGCGACCGGGTGGGCATCTGGGCGGTCAACTGCCCCGAGTGGGTGCTGGTCCAGTACGCCACCGCCCGCATCGGCGCGATCATGGTGAACATCAACCCCGCCTACCGGACGCACGAGGTGGAGTTCGTCCTCAACCAGTCAGGGGTCTCCCTGCTGTTCGCCTCGATCAGCCACAAGAGCAGCGACTACCGGGCGATGGTCGAGGAAGTGCGGGGCAGATGCCCGCAGTTGCGGGAGACGGTCTACATCGGCGACCCGAGCTGGGACGCGTTCCGGCGGCGGGCGACCGGCGAGGCCGCGTACACGGAACTGTCCTGCGACGACCCCATCAACATCCAGTACACCTCGGGCACGACCGGCTTCCCGAAGGGGGCCACCCTCTCCCACCACAACATCCTCAACAACGGTTATTTCGTGGGCGAGTTGATCGCCTACACCGAGCAGGACCGGATCTGCATCCCGGTGCCCTTCTACCACTGCTTCGGCATGGTGATGGGCAATCTGGCCGCCACCTCGCACGGCGCCTGCATGGTCATCCCCGCCCCGTCCTTCGACCCGAGGGCGACCCTGGAGGCGGTCCAGCAGGAGCGCTGCACCTCCCTCTACGGCGTCCCGACCATGTTCATCGCGGAGCTGAACCTCCCCGACTTCGCGGGCTACGACCTCACCTCCCTGCGCACCGGCATCATGGCGGGCTCGCCCTGTCCGGTGGAGGTGATGAAGCGGGTGGTCGCCGAGATGCACATGGAGCAGGTCTCCATCTGCTACGGCATGACGGAGACGTCACCGGTCTCGCTGCAGACGAGGATGGAGGACGACCTGGAGCACCGCACGGGCACGGTCGGCCGCGTCCTGCCGCACATCGAGGTGAAGATCGTCGACCCGGCGACGGGCGTGACCCGGCCCCGGGGCGCCGCGGGCGAGTTGTGCACCCGCGGCTACAGCGTGATGCTCGGCTACTGGAACGAGCCCGAGAAGACCGCCGAGGCCGTCGACCCCGGCCGCTGGATGCACACCGGCGACCTGGCGGCGATGCGCGAGGACGGCTACGTCGAGATCGTCGGCCGCATCAAGGACATGGTCATCCGGGGCGGCGAGAACATCTACCCGCGCGAGATCGAGGAGTTCCTCTACGGCCATCCGAAGATCCAGGACGTCCAGGTCGTCGGCGTACCGCACGAGACGTACGGCGAGGAGGTCCTGGCCTGCGTCATCCCCCGCGACCCCGCCGACGCGCCGACGCTCGAGGAGGTGCGCGCCTTCTGTGAGGGCCGGCTGGCGCACTACAAGGTGCCCAGCAGGCTGCAGATCCTGGACTCCTTCCCGATGACGGTGTCGGGGAAGGTGCGGAAGGTGGAGCTGCGGGAGAAGTACGGCGTCTGAGGACGTCGTCCGAGGGGCGCCACCGGGACCCGGGTCCCGGTGGCGCCCCTTTCGCCTGCCCCGGCCCTCTCTTGACGACCCTCCCTCGCCCACCTACATTGCTTCCAGATAGTAGAAGTTACTTTCCGCTATACGGAAGAAGCTCACCGCAGGGCGCGACGGGAGTGCGAATCCGGCAGCCGAGGCAGGAGTACTCGATGGCACGTATGACCGCTGCCCGTGCGGCAGTTGAGATCCTCAAGCGCGAGGGCGTCAGCGACGCGTTCGGTGTGCCGGGCGCGGGGATCAACCCCTTCTACGCGGCTCTCAAGGCCTCCGGCGGTATCACCCACACCCTCGCCCGCCATGTCGAGGGCGCCTCCCACATGGCCGAGGGCTACACGAGGACCCGCCCGGGCAACATCGGCGTCTGCGTCGGCACGTCCGGTCCGGCCGGCACCGACATGATCACCGGGCTCTACTCGGCCATCGGCGACTCCGTGCCGATCCTGTGCGTCACGGGCCAGGCGCCGACCGCCGTGATCCACAAGGAGGACTTCCAGGCCGTCGACATCGCCTCGATCGCGCGGCCGGTCACGAAGATGGCGGTCACCGTGCTGGAGGCCGCGCAGGTCCCGGGCGTCTTCCAGCAGGCCTTCCACCTCATGCGCTCCGGCCGCCCCGGGCCGGTCCTGATCGACCTGCCGATCGACGTGCAGCTCACGGAGATCGAGTTCGACCCGGAGACGTACGAGCCGCTCCCGGTCTACAAGCCGGCCGCCACCCGCGCCCAGATCGAGAAGGCGATCGGCCTGCTGAACGCCTCCGAGCGCCCGCTGATCGTGGCGGGCGGCGGGGTGATCAACGCGGACGCCTGCGAACTGCTCGTCGAGTTCGCCGAGTTGACCGGAACCCCGGTCGTGCCGACGCTGATGGGCTGGGGCGTGCTGCCCGACGACCACGAGCTGAACGCGGGCATGGTCGGCCTGCAGACCTCGCACCGCTACGGCAACGCGACCTTCCTGGAGTCCGACTTCGTCCTCGGCATCGGCAACCGCTGGGCCAACCGCCACACCGGCAGGCTGGACGTCTACACGGCCGGCCGCTCCTTCGTGCACGTCGACATCGAGCCGACGCAGCTCGGCAGGATCTTCGCGCCCGACTACGGCATCGCCTCCGACGCCAAGGCCGCGCTGGAGAAGTTCGTCGAGGTGGCACGGGAGTCGAGGGCGGCGGGCATGCTGCCGGACCGGAGCGCCTGGGCCGCCGCGGCCCAGGAGAGGAAGGCGACCCTGCAGCGCCGTACGCACTTCGACGACATCCCGATCAAGCCGCAGCGCGTCTACGAGGAGATGAACAAGGCCTTCGGCCCGGAGACCCGGTACGTCTCCACGATCGGCCTCTCCCAGATCGCCGGCGCCCAGATGCTGCACGTCTACCGGCCTCGCCACTGGATCAACTGCGGCCAGGCCGGCCCCCTGGGCTGGACGATCCCCGCGGCGCTCGGCGTGGCCAGGGCCGACCCCGAGGCGCCCGTCGTGGCCCTCTCCGGCGACTACGACTTCCAGTTCATGATCGAGGAACTGGCGGTCGGGGCGCAGCACCGGATCCCGTACATCCATGTCCTGGTGAACAACTCCTATCTGGGGCTGATCCGTCAGGCGCAGCGGGCGTTCGACATCGACTTCCAGGTGAAGCTGGAGTTCGAGAACGTCAACTCGCCCGAACTGGGCGTCTACGGCGTCGACCACGTCAAGGTCGCCGAGGGCCTGGGCTGCAAGGCGATCCGGGTGACCGACCCGGCGGAGCTGGGCGCGGCCTTCGAGCAGGCCAAGAAGCTCGCCCAGGAGTACCAGGTCCCCGTGGTGGTCGAGGCGATCCTGGAACGCGTCACCAACATCTCCATGTCCACCACCAACGACATCGGCGACGTCGTCGAGTTCGAGGAGATCGCTACCGAGCCGGGGCACGCGCCGACCTCGATCAGAACGCTGAAGGTCTGATGCTGAAGGTCTGAGGCGTCGGCGGGGTGGGGCGGGGGGGGGGGGGGCGCCCCCCCGGGGGGGGGCCGCGGGCGGGGGGGCGGGCGCGCCCCCCCCCCGCGCCGGGGGGCGGCCGCGGGGTG